>JAJYUR010000002.1 GCA_021792395.1 Microcaldota archaeon | reverse complement strand
CTGAAAAATGCCAAAAACGCAAGCCTGTTGGATAGCTCCTTTTATGCGAACTCGTTCACCGACACCGCGGTCAATGCGACCCAATCAAGCCTTAGGTTATTTAACGTTTCATTTTACGGCTATAATCGGGCGAACGCCATCATGAATGCAAACTCTAAGATCACATATAGTGGTATAGCATTTTACAATAATACACATGTGCGTGCGAATCAGACGCGCACATCCAAAGCAAACTCAACAAATTCCACTCCGTCCGCACCATTATCTGATAAGAGCAGCAGCTTAGGCATTGCATTTTACATATTTATCATAGCATTTGCAGCATTCATTGCCGCAATCATGCTGCTTTATATGCTCATTTCTAAAGGCAGGCTCTGCAAAAGATAGTTTACAGCTTGTATCCTATCTTCTTCAGGAACTCCCTCCTTTCAGTTTTGTCCGAATTCCTTTCTATACCTTGGGCTTCACCTCCATCGACTACACCCATTATCGCCTTGCCTTGATTAGTAATTCCGACTATGACCTGCACATGGTTCGCGGTTGCACATACGATTCTAGACACTTCAGGCACGTTCTTTATCGCGTTAGTTACATTTATTGGGAACGCACCCTTGAACAATATTATGAATGAATGCCCGGCTGCTATTGCGAATGCATTCTTCTTGGCGAGCTCTTCCAACTCGGAATCATTGCCTTCACCCCTGACAAGCCTTGGGCCGCTTGCTTCGACGAACCCAATCCCAAATTTTAGCGTTGGACAGGCATTCATCATAGCTTCATATAAATCTTCAGTAGTCTTGATGAAGCCTGCATGCCCAATGATGCATTGCGTGTCATCTGATTTTTCTATATCAACAATATTGAATTCCATAGCATCACATGAATACTTTCAGGCTTAATTAATAAATACCTGAGGATATCTTCAACACTGCAATCTCTTCGAAGAAAAAGTGCTCTTTTGCAACTACTTCAAAATTATGGTGTTCAACATCATCTTCATAGCTGTTTATCGAGCTTTCTAGAAGGAGTATCACGTGTTTCGGCTCTACAAACATGGAATATTCTTGCAGGAACCTGTCGATAATCTCGCGCCCTTTTGTGCCCCCATCCAAAGCGATATCTCTTCCTGGCACCTTTACCGATTCAAGGTATGGAGGATTGAATATTATTGTATTGAATTTTCCATCTATGCTTTCGAACATGTCGCTTTTTATGAAATTACCAGTAACTCTGTTTGCCTTTGCATTCCTCTTTGCGCACTCTATTGCTTTCTCATCTATATCTGCAAATGTCACATCACATCCTTTGAGCGCTGAAACTATGCCGCTGATCCCAGTCCCAGTGCCCAAATCAAGGACTCTTCCGAACGCATACTTCTCAGCCTGCCCTGCAATTAAGTAAGAGTCTTCCGATGGTCTGTATACTGAAGCACATACCTTTAGCTTTATCTCGTCCAGCATATGCCTTATAATTGCATATCAGAATTAATATACTTTTTCAAAATGTAAAAGAAAAAAGAAAAAGAAAATAAAACGGTTTGGCGGTTTGGATGCATCATTTTCCTGATATTGCATAGCTTATGGAATTGCTTGCTACATTTATGTTTATGGTGTATGTCCTTTTTTCTTCAGTGGTTGCAATGCTTTCGGAAAGTTTTCTCAAGTCTATTATATCTGACGTTATTTTTGCGAGTTCACCCGAAAATTTCACGTCGGATTCCTTGAGATCCTTGCCTGCTACCATCAGGTCCATACTGTACCTCGTGTTTGCATCCCCTGTGAGTGCTTCTATGTATTCATAGAGTTTGTTTTTGTGATACTTCTCAGTACGCGTGTACTTCATTCTATTACCCCAGAATCAGTGCCTGCTTTTGCAAGTCTAGCCTGTTTTTATGGCGCTGGCAAATACGCATCTTCTGTATATTTTTATCATAGTAAAAGTATTTATACACTTCTATATATATGTGTATTAAAAGAAACCTTTTTATATTTTAAGGTTCAATGTATTATCGCCGGTTTGGCAACCCCAGAAACGGTGCCTGTGCTTTGCACAGGCCTTCTTTTTGCAAATCTTAACCTCTTATGGAAGGCACCCCTGCGCAAGGTATATAAAAGTATCTTTGCTTATATTACTGTCAAACGGTCATAGTAGCAAGGAAACGCCCGATCCCATTCCGAACTCGGAAGCTAAGCTTGCTAACGATGCGTAGTACTGCCTTCGGGCGGAAGACCGCATTGCTGTTTGGCACTTTTTATTTAGTGGATTATATGAAGGGCAAATACTCTGCATCATTGACTTTCTTTGCCTTGGTGGCATTCCTAATCATTCCGTCCTATGCATTCGCATCTGGGATAGGAAGTTCGAGCATACAGTTGACTCAGAACAGTGCAAATCTTAGCGTTGGAGGCTCTGCTTCGGTAGGATATACGGTGAGATTGGTGAGCGGAACTCCCTGGGGGACGACACTCAATATAGCGAATAAGAACCAGCTCCTTTCAGATGGGATAACCTTAACTTTGTCAAACAGCTATGGCGATCCGACATATTCCGGAACGATGGGCATATCTGCATCTTCAAATGCAAAGCCAGGCACATATAGCATTATATTGAATGCAACAGGGGACGATCCTTCAAGTTCCAACACTGCACTAAGCCTGACGATATTCAGCAAAACATCTAATACTACTACAGCTACCACCACCATTTCCCAGGCACCTGCGATTTTCACACTTTTCAACGCATCGACATTAAACATAAATGCAACTAAGGGCGGATTTTTATCAGTTAAATCATTCGACGGCGTTGCAGTGAATGTCACCATACCTGCAAATACTTTTGCAAATGTGAGCGGCACGCTTTTGAGCAAGTATAACTTTACGCTTGCAATATTTGAAGTAAGCAACCTTGCATTGCCGCCCAATGAATCAGGTTACAATATGGCGTATGCGTTCGCATATGAGGTAAATGGAAAAATAACCCCGACCATAAGTCTCGTCAATAGGTTAGGAAATGCCCAGCCGGTTATAACGACAGCTGCATATCCTTCCACATGGGGCTCGTGGACGTATTTCGGCGGCAACCTTAGCGCAAACGGCACTACATACACTGGAGGGGCGTACAAGTTTAAGGATGCTTGGACATACAACGCTACGTCAAAGGAGATATCGAACGACCAGTTTTTCAAGCCGGTCCTGTGGGTGTTCACATTTGCCCCCACAACAAATGTATCTTCAACTACAGTGCCAAGCACCGTAACAACTGCACCAACAACCACACCATATACTGCACCATCTGCATCAAACCCGCCTTATGCGGCCATCGCAGTTGTTGTTATTATAATAGTGCTGATAGCCGCGTTCTTCGCCTTCAGGAAGAAGTGATATTATGAAAGACGCATTGAAAAAGGCGTTCTATGCGACGTTCGTATTGGAATTGCTCTTCGGTATGTATCTGCTTATATTTGATACACTTCTGCAGAGCCTTGGCGCCCTGCACTGGACTATACTGCTAGTTTATCTGGCCATAATTGGCGTTCTGGTCATGGGCTATTACAAGCAAGAAAGAAGGATGTATCTGCTTATAGCCGGTACAATATCGCTGCTTGCGTTCATTTTTATGCTTGCTGATGCAGCTTTCGGCCTGCCACTTAGCCAGGCGCACAGCGTCAGCCCAGGATTCGGATGGGCTTACCTATTCGGGTTCGGCACAAATGCAATCTCGTCTTTCAGCACTTCGTTCGCTTTCACAGGACTGTTTGTGTTCGTGCTCTTGAATGCAGCCATAGCGTTCATGCTATATAGGAACAGCCGTTGAATGCATCATTTAACAGATCTGCCGCGCCTGCATGACGTGCAGATCCCTGATTCCTTTACGAAGTGGTCTTCACACACGGGCCTGCCGCAGAGCTTGCATGTGTGCACAGCAAGCCTGTTGCATATCGCACATAACTGTTTTACATCTTGCACTGATATCGCCTGTTTTTAGTCGAAGTTTATCATTCCTGCAAGGAGCTCCCTGGCCTTTACGAGCGAAAGGGGCTTGAGGCCTTTTGATTTTGCATACCTGCATTGATACATTATATACTGCTCGTTTATCTTTGTGTCTGGATTTACCTTCTTGCAGCGCTCTATATATTCCAATATTATTGCATATGCCTCTTCCGGACTCATCTTCTTTACAGTCACAAGGTAAGGCGCAAGCACAAGGTTCACCACCCTGTGCCTTACGTCTGGAATTGGAGTCTCAAAGACTCTCTCTATCCATGCCCTGCTGTTGCCTCCTTTCACGGTTATTGTCTGGGCAGGCTTGAATGTAAAGGTCTTGGAAAATTTTATTATGTCTTTTGGAAGCTCTTCCCTGCGTATCGGCAAGCCATGCATTATGGCTGGCCTGAATGCACTCGTAAGGATGCCGACAAGCGAAGGCCTATTTATTATGATAAACCCGCCGCTTAATTTCTGGTTTACCAGCGCAGCATTATCGCCTTTCGGGATATTTTTCAGATATCCTCCCAGGCTTATCAGGAATTCGGACTTGTTGTCTATTATTTTAACCTTCAATTCCGATGCAATCTTCATCAGATTCTCTGCTGTATCGCTTTTCATTGTTTCTCCGGCGCGCCTCTGCTCCCCTTCAATGAAATTGGACAGCGCCAGCTTGTCGTCAAGCGCACTGACTATCATCCTCGCATAGGCATAGCTCAGAATCTCGCTTATCTTTACATTTTCCAGCGAGATGTTGACGATATGTATATTCTTGTCCATGTCCCCCATTATGCGCTCCTTTCCCAGCTCCATGTACCTGTAGTCTATCGCGTTGATCTTCAGGCTTTCCAGCACTGCCTTTGCATCTGACGAGAATGGATATTTATATGCGAAATCAAGCTGCTCTTTTGTATACATCAAAATAAATATGTTGTTTTATATTTATATCTTTATCTGGGGCTGTACGCTAACCTGGCAGACTACCGCGTTCGGGTCGCGGTTATCCGAGTTCAAATCTCGGCAGCCCCATTGAAATCTAGCGTCTATGGCTCTGGGTTCAAAACCAGAGACAAGACATCAAGCAGGAAGACTGAAAACGCGGGTTCGGGGTTCGTTTTCAAGGACTTCCTAAGCAGTGTACAGGAAGCACGCAGAACGGCCTAGAAGTGGCAACTAGAGGCTGCAACTATCGTGTGCGGAGCACCATAGATAGCATCTATCAGCCTGTTTTCTGTTCCTATAATGAAGCCCACATACACTGCACTGATATTCCATACTCTATCCTACAATATATCTGTCTGGCGCCTTCTCAAATTTTTTTTGCATCCAAGAGAGCAGAAGTAGTAAGTATTACCCTTAAACATGCTCTTAAATTTGGTATTTTCCTTCACTTCCATCTTACATATCGGGTCGCCGGCAATATTTTTCACTTTTGCTCGTATAAGATTTTGCACAGTACTTGCAACAGAATCTTAGTGTACGCCCTTTAATTCTCTCCTCAACCCCGCCCTTGTATATTTCACAATTACAATGCGCACATATCTCCAGCCTTGATCCGATTAGCGCATTTGCCAACGCCCCCGATCTGGAAAATAGCTCTTTGACTAGATTTCGCCCCTCCCTAGTTAGGTGGTAGGTTTTCTTGCCTCTTAACTTCTCCGTCCTAAATGCGACGTAATTGTTTTTATTAAGTAGTTCAAGAAAAGGGTATATCTCTCCTGCGCTAACTCCTTTGTCCAAGGTATTGCTGAGGTTTTTAATTATTTCGTATCCGTGTCTAGGTTTCTCATACAAAAGTGCCAGTGTATAAAACTTGACTATGTTTGTTATTTTGACTTTGTCTTTTTCCATAGTATATCTTCTCTTTGATAAAATATTTATGAGTATATATTTATATATTTAGCTATGATATATCTAGGTATGATATATGCGTGTATAGAATGACCAAGTATATTATTCCGCTAATCGCCGCAATAGTCATCATAGCAGCGGCCGCTGTTTCAATCATATTTCTGACAGGGCACACCGTAAGTGCACAAAGCAGTCCCGAATTGGCACAGTTCACTGCATTAAGCAATGCGACCAGCGACCAGTGTAGCCTGCCTGGATACGGATTCATGGGCTTGCCGCCCCGAAGCGCGATTTACAGCTATGTGAACTCGCAACCTAACGACACGTACTTTCAGGGCTCATGCTGCTCCTCTATGGTCTATTCCCACTATGTAGCGCAGATTGAAGGGCTGAAAAATTACTCAAACATATCTGTTATACCTCCTGATCCATACAACGTGTCGGTGGGACTGGTCAAACAGCTGTTCAGTTACTATACCACCATCACGCTGACCCCAAGCCAGAATGCGACTTTCAATGACGCCGCCTCCATAACTAACGAGCATAGCTGGTGCTGCTGTCAGTGCTGGGCCTGGTACGCCCACGCAGGTTTAGCGAAATATCTTATAACCAAATACGGCTACAATGCAATCCAAGTGGCAAATGTGATGAACTTGGAGGAGTGCTGCGGGGGATGATTATGAAATCTAATCAAACCTTACAATACATCACCGCAAGTGTATTGGTTGTCATAGCAGTCGTTTTGGTAATTATGCCCATTGGAATGGCAATCTGGAGTGGAATGATGTAATGGTATTAAAAAATGTGAGAAAGCGCAAGCGCACAAAGAAGAACAATTACCTGAAATATTCCGTGGCGTTAGTAGTTTCTCTTATAATTATTGCCTTTGTGCTTATGGCCGTATTACATACAAGCAGCCGAAGCGGCGCGGTATCCAAGCTGATCAATAACGCAGCTACATATCACAATACTACTAACACAACCACTAGAACTTTAAGTGGCAATACCATAAGTACGGCGATATTATTTGCCCAGGTTACGCCGCAAACAGGCTATACGCTGTCCTTTAAGTGGGGCGGCAGCATAAAGAAGCTGGTAGAGGCGGGAGCGATAAACGTATCAAACCTGACGACTATTCTGAACAACTCGCACCAGCCATTGACTCTTTCGGAAAAAGATATTTTGAATGGAACGTATACGGGCTACATACAATTTAACTCAACAAACACAGAATTCGTGCAGATTGTTCTGTGGGGGCTGGGAATTAACAATAACAATACGATAATAACAAAAGGCCCGATAATCAATGCCAGCACACCATATGCCAATTCAATAAATGCTAATAGCACATTAAAACAACAATTAAACCAAAACATAACAAACCAAAACATAACCTCCCAATGGGTAGCAAGTCACTATTTTGCAAGCACTGGAGGCTACGGTCCTATAGGCAAACTACAAATGGGCATGCTGAATGTGATTAATCTCACGCCACTAGAACAGGGCGAGATGTATGATGTTGCGACACACTCGTATAGGCCATGTTGCGACAATCCCACCGCATTCCCTGACTGCAACCACGGGGCTGCAGCTCTTGGTTTGATAGAGCTCCTTGCATCGCAGGGGGCAAATCAAACACAAATGTTTAGTGCAGTCCAGTATTTCTACCAATACCAGTTCCCACAGCAATACGCCGAAATCGCGGCTTACTTCGACTCGCAGGGAATGAATTACAGCCATGTGAATTCAAGCACAGTAATGGGTTTTAATTTTTCAAGCTATTCGGGCTTTTCGAATGTAAACCAATATCTGCAGAAAAACGGGATCCTGCAACAGCTAAGTGGTAGCAGTGGTGCATCCTGTGGAGCATGAGGTTGTGTTATGCATTTTATAGATAAATTTATAGGTAAATTGACGAAGTTTTACCAAACGCTAAAGCTTATTTACAAGCCAAGATACATCGCATTAAATTTACTTCTTGCCATAGTTTATTATGCCATTTTCTTGTACCTAGCTTATGTTCAAGGAGGGAATGCGGTAATGACTTCTAATTGGCCGTTGGCGTTCGCACTGATAATAACATCGTCAATCGTCATGACGATTGCAGTATACTCTATGAAGAATAGGATAAGTCGCAATGCAAAAATATCAGGAAGCGTAGGCAGCGTATCCACAATCGTACTGGGCACTGGCCTTTGCGGCTGCGCTACTACCTTCCTACCCACAATAGCCGCGGTAATAGGGGTGGGAACTGCCGGGGTCTTTGGACTTTCCAGATTCCTCAGTGATTATAGCGTGGGGATATTCTCAGCGATGATAATGCTTAATCTGCTAATCGCAGTGTATTATATAAATAAGTTATCAGGACGGAAGCAAATAAAACGTGTGTCATGATGATTAAAATGGTTTGGTGAAAAAATGGAAACGTATACATGTGAAATGCACCCGGATGTGCATATAGATAAGCCAGGGAAGTGCCCAAAGTGCGGCATGGAATTGACGCTCTCGAAAGATATGGGCAAAACGCCAAATACAGGCAAAAAGGGCTCAGGGCGTAGATGTTGTTGAATTGATGATTTATATGATAAACGAAAATAAAATGTTGGAATATAGAAAGAAAACGAAGCAGACATTTGAGAGTACTTGCGCCAAAGTTCCCGAAATTGTCTCGAAAAATGGCTTTGCGGTTCTGGCAGAGATAAAAACGAGCGACATTCTGAAATCCAAAGGCTTTTACTACGCAAATCTGAGGACATATGATATCTGCAATGCAGGTTATGCCACCAAGGCACTCACCTTTGATTCGAGAGTCGAAGTAATCATCCCATGCCATCTCATAGTAAAGGAGGCTGAAGATCAAACAGAAGTATCGGTTCAGATGCCCAGAGAAATATTTAACTCTCTTCATAGTACGAAGTCTAAGGAAATGGAAGGCTTTTTGGTTGAAGTCGAAGCGAAGCTTAAGGGAATCGTAGACGCAATAGTTGGAAAGTAAAGATGACAGGTAATTTTATGGCAAGACGCAAATCTTCAGCAATAAATCAGACGTCATTACTTTTAATTGCAGTGATACTGCTTCTTGCAGTAATCGTAATATTGCTGCTCGGCTATGCGTCTGGCTTCGGCATAATGAACGGGATAGCAGATATGATGAGCTCTGGCATGTTCGGCAGCATAATGAATGGAGGCTCCGGAGGTTATGCTGGCATGATGGGCGGAACTGGAAGTTCTGCTACGAGCGCACGGATAAACATAAGCATAGCCGAAGCACACGCAAATGATATCCCTTCTTATGCGCATGTGTACCCCAACAATAATACCATAGCGTTCAGTTCCAGCAACATTACACTGGTCGTGCTTGCGATGGGCGTACAGCGCGCGGTTAACCTTACACGCGAACAGCCACCGTCTTACGATTCTAACAGTTCAGGCAACGCGTTCGTCATAGACGGGCTGATAGACCCCACCCTAGCGATACCGCAAGACGCGATAGTCCGTGTAGAATTCATAAACCTGGACTCAAGCGAATACCACAATGTAATAATGACTGCAACAGGCCCACCGTATCAATACATGCCTATGTCGGCCATGAATGGCATAGTGTCCATGATGCCGATAATACCGCATGCCGATTATTCCAACGGCTCCGCTTCGGAGTACAACTATACCGCAGTGTTTGGCAACGCTGGAACATATTGGTATTTGTGCATGTACCCTGGGCACGCGCAGATGGGCATGTACGGAAAGATAATTGTAACGTGATATCTAAGGGCTATGAGGCGCAGACCAGCGCGAGGAAGGACGCCATAGAGATGAACGAGGGCAAAACAGTCCTGCCTCAACATGTTGTACCGTTACTTTGGACACCACTCAAAGTGGAAAACAATCTGTCCAACACCGTGCGCCGAAGGCGCCGCACCAATTTTCACAAAGCTGTCGCTATTCATATTCATCACGTAGGTGGAGAAAATCCGGCTGCGTTAACCCACGGCCACTCGCCATCGAAAAAATAGGGTAGATGTTGTTCTTATTTCTGAGAGAATCAGACTGCATTGAGGGTTAAATTCATTCACGCCTTAAAAGGCGTGGGTTTCTTTAACCCTCAAACTCCCCTTCCTAAAAGTAAAGGTATGGTTTTAAGATTGGTTCGTCAGGATTCATGTGCACATGGAAGGTTTCTTTGGTTATTATATAACACCTGTGGAAGAAAGGCGGCCAACGCAAGTTGGTCCCTTAGGGGACTCGTCTTATGCAGTTTCGACGACAAAGAGAAAAGAAAGGAGAACTAACCCTACAAATTTATTATCTACGCGAAGTTTTTAAGAATTCAACTTCTTAGAAAAAACGTTCCAGAATGATTGCGAGATTATTACTGAATATCCTATCGTTTCCTACTTGTTCGTATAGTTTCGCTCTGTTAGTAATACTATTTTTATTCAACTTATACGTTTTTATGCAAGTCTCTATGTCTTCTATATCGGCGTCACTACTTCTGCTGATTTTAGAACACATGATATCAAGCGGATGCAATATTTTCAGCTTGATATTTTTGAAGCTGGTTTTGTAATCGCTGGCTTTATCAATATAATCGGCCGGTAACACTTCTGAGAACACCAAGTTTGAACCCCAATGGTCGATTTCTACTCCCGGAACGATTCTTTTGTATAGTCTATGGAACTCGTTATAGTCAGTTCTATTAGGTATATTGAAATCTACGTCTTTGGTGGAGGCCTTTATACCTAATAAAGTCATAGCCGTTCCTCCTACTGCAATAAGCAGTATCTTATGGTGCAGTTGCCCGTCAAAGGGCTCCAGAATTGACAGTAATTTACTTTTTGTAACTCTTGTCATCAAATCAGTTATATTGGAGTATATACTTCTTAATCAATTTTTTATCGTAGGCTTCGGACTTCCTATTTGGTATTAGTCTTTCAAGAGTGCTAATCTTCCGCCTATCTTCTTTATCGCAAAACTCTTCCGTTGTAGAAAGTATGCCCTTAAGCGCATTAAGCTGATCGCGCCTCTTGAATATGTAGTATAGATACATCAGGTTTATTTTTCTGATGTTCTTTTTTAGAAGGATAAACGCTCCATATCTTATTCTTATTTCTCTGGCCTGATTCATTAGGAATATTGTGTCTTCTAGTGAAAGTTCCTTACTGCCTTTTGTGTCTTCATATAGGCTGTATCCGAATCTGTTATAGTTGTATGCTAATTCAGACTGCCCTAACTCATCAGGAAACTTTATTAGGTTTTGGTATTTCCCGTCTAATTTATACTTCCTTATCAGTCCCCAGAATCCTTCTGTATTATACAATATGCTTTTGTCAGTGATTAGGTCTTTTATACTATTCAGATTATCACCATCAAGCATATCAGAAAATTCATTTGAAGTCAAAATTATTGGATCTATTTTAGTATTGTGCAAAGATTCAATTTTCAGTAGATTACTTATAAGACTGCCATCCTGCTCGTGAGACCTGATAATAATCAGGAGTTCTATCCTATTGATTTTGATGTGCTTTTCGTGCTTTAATGAACACATCGTTAGGATATATGAATCCAACGCTAAATCAAGAAGTTCGTTCAATAAGCCTTGTTGTATCTCTATCCCCATAGTCTTCTGGTTTTCAGCCTCTGAGATGTAGTAAATAGAGAGCGGGTTCTTCATATCCAATCTTATTTGTCTGTTATTGCCATCAATAATAGTAGATAGTATTCCCTTCTTTTCCAATCTCATTATTGTATTGTAGATGTTTGGATAGTAAGCTGGTCCATATTTTTTCCTTATTCCGTCTGACATACTGAGTATATTGCCACCGTTGCCCAGGCTATCCGAAAGATAGCGTAATATCTTAGTCTCTTCTTTGTTCATTTCCATCCTATATATGTTTTTTACTATACTATTATAGTAATTTACATATATAAGCCTTTCTGTATTAAGATATTCCATATTTTTCATCTTATATCATACTGAGTTGTGTCTGCTTCTCCGATCTCTCCTTTTCAATACGCTCCCTCATCAGTTCTACATCTACATATACTTTCAATAAATCATAAGGCTCAAGTTCTCTATCCTCGCAGGTTCAATGGGCGCAGATCTCGGAGGCTTCTTCGGAGCCACAATGCCAGCCGATTTATCCGCAGGACAAGTAGCGGCAAAGGTATACAGGATAAATAATCCCTCTGAATTCAAGCACCTGTCAAATTATATGATGGCAAATTTCTCCAGAGAAATGACATCGAATAAGCTCAAGAACATAGTAGGAATAAATACATCGAACATTATAAGCAAGTGGATTGGTTACTTAGAGAATGCGTATGTGGTTTTTAGAATCCAAAGATTTTCGAATAAGCTCAAGGAAAGCATAAAAGCCCCGAAAAAAATCTATGCGTTAGATATGGGCATGGCCTTAACAGTATATCCCAGATCTATAAATGATAGGGGCAGGCTGATGGAGAACTTAGTAGCTGTTGAATTGAAACGTCGCATAGAGTATTGGCATAGGGATCATAGCCTTTATTATTGGAAGAATTCGAATCAAGATCAGGTAGATTTTCTTTTGAGAAAAAACAATGACACAGAGGCTTTAATTCAAGTCACTTATGTGTCAAGCATAGAAGAGGTCAATGAAAGAGAGCTAAAATCGCTTTTGAAAGCTTCGGAAGAGCAGCATTGCAACAATCTCAACGTGATAACATGGGATTTTAGTCATACGCAGACTATTAATGGAAAATCAGTAAGATTTGTTCCTTTATGGATTTGGCTTTTAGATTACGAGCATGTGTTTTAAGGCAAACCATAATAACTATACAATCGTTGTTGCCTGCCCGCTACTTGTTGGATTATGCTGTTTATATTTATTTGCAGCGTAATATGATTTGTGGTTTCATGGAGGATTATGACGTTGTGGTTGTTGGGGGTGGACCAGCAGGCATCGGAGCTGCGTTCTCTGCTGCGAAACTGGGGCTCAAGACTGCGATATTGGAAAGGCACTTCATGCTCGGGGGGAACTGGACTAACGGCTACGTTCTTTCTATACTAGGCATGTACACATACGATGGAAAAGAAAAAATAGTCGGAGGCGTAGCGGACGAGGTAGTGAAATGGCTCGAGGATTATAGGGGCACTGCAGGAAAAGTGGGCAATTTTGTGCCATTCAGACCTGATGAGATGAAGCTTGCTTTAGATGCACTATCCAAAAGTTATGGAATAAGCGTGTACTTCGGTTCCTTAGTAAGTTCAGTTGTTGTTGAAAACAACACAATAAAAAATGTGATAATTTCAAGCAAGAAAGGCGAAGTAAATATATCGGGCAAGATGTTTATAGATTCGAGCGGCGACGCAGATCTCGCATTCCATGCAGGCGCCGTGACGATGAGCGGGATGGAAGGCAGCGGCATGCATCAGGAAGCTACATTGCCTTTCAGGATAGGCAATATTGATGCTGCCAAAGTGATAGAATTTTCAAAGAAGAATGCTGATCTTGTATCGGTAGTGATGGATGGCAACAAATTAAGCAGGATAAGGGTTATGCAGAAACTGGTAGACGAAGGTAAGAAGGAGGGGCTTTACCTCCCGCATGCAAATTCTGAATTTTTGTTTAACACTAGCAGGGAAGGCGAATATGTATGCAATGCTACGCATGTCGACATCAATGACTTTACAGATGGAAAACAGATGGCTTCTGCAATAAACGATGCGAGATTGCAGGTTGAATCTTCGTTGAAATTTCTGATAAAATGGATAGACGGCTTTGGTGAGGCATACCTTCTTGATTCGGCCCCGTCCATAGGGCTTAGGGAGACACGCCGTGCGGTTGGCGAATATATACTCAAAGAGAATGATGTCATGAACAATGCACGCTTTGATGATGCAATAGCCAGATGTGGGCATCCTGTCGAAGTCCACGATCCAAAATTAGGGGTTATATACCGCCATTCCAACGGGGGCGACGGCTCGTGGTACCAGATACCCTACAGAGCGATTGTTGTGAAGGGTATTAGCAACCTGTTTGCTATAGGAAGATGCCTGAGCGCCGAGTTCTATGCGCAGGCGAGTGCCAGAGTGACAGGCACTGCAATGGCAATGGGCATGGCCGCAGCTGCGGCATCGAAGCTTGCGATAGAAAAAAACATAAAGGCAAAGGATGTAGAGATATCGATTCTTCAAAAAAGCGTAAAGGACAATGGAGCCATAATCTGAGGCCTTTTGATGGAAATAAGCATATCAGGAAACAAAACAGAGTTCTTCTGCATAATAGGGATGCCAGCAAGGCATTCCCTTTCGCCTGCGATGCACAATGCGGCATTCAAAGCCCTTGACATTGATGCAGTATTCCTTGCTTTTGATGTTGATAAATTGGGCTTGAAGGGCGCAATCGAGAGCATGCGCGTCTTTGGAATTAGGGGAATGACACTTACCAGCCCGCACAAAGAGGAAGCACTGAAATACATAGACAGGATAGATAAGACAGCGGAACGCATCGGTGCTGTAAATACGCTGATAAATTCGAATGGCGCGATAACCGGATTTCATACGGATGGATTAGGTTTCATAAGTGCGTTAAGGGAGCATGCATCGCTGGACAACAAGTCCTTTACAGTGATTGGCGCAGGCGGCGCGGCCCGTGCGTTCGCATATGAGCTTTTTGCATCCGTGAAAAACCCGAAGCTTGCAATAGTAAACAGGCAGAGCGGCATCGAGCATGCACATGCTTTGGCTTCAGGCCTGAAGAAGGCATTCGGTGCAGATGTAGGCGTTTTTGAGCTTAATGGACCCGATATTGCGGAGGCCATAGCACATACAGACATACTCATAAATGCGACTACCGTAACGCTTGAGAATGACACAGATACGCCGATAGATGGAAAACTTTTAAGGAAGGGTATGGTCGTGTTTGATGCTAACTATGTGCCATTGGAGAATAGGCTCATAATGGACGCGCAGAAAGCTGGATGCACAATCATAACGGGAGATGCTCTGCTTTTACACCAGGGCATATTTGCATTTAAGCTTTTTACTGGTAGGGATGCTCCAGTAGACGCGATGAGAGGCGCACTGATGAAGGAGCTTGAAAAATAATACCCCTTACTTTCCTGCTCTGGTCTTCATCAGGAAGGCCATGAGCAGTGCGACGAATTCTATCACAACTACGACACCGACAGCAAGCGAAGCGTTCGTAATGAACACCGGCCCGAGGAATACTGGCACGAATGCCACCCCAAGGTTTGTAGCTACGCTGTACATTGACGTTGCAAATCCTGCCTTTGCAGGATCCGAAACGTAGTTTGTAGTCGACGCCATTGCCATTGACCAGAATGCGTTCCCGAAAAATCCGAAGAAGAAGAACGACAGTATCAGGACTGCAATCATAGGTATGAATGACAGGTAGTATGCGATGGACACGACAAATACGAATGAGAGGATGCCCGTAAGCACCATGCCCATCCTTATCTGTTTGTACTTCTCAAATATTGGCGGAAGTATTATGGCGCCGAATGCAGAGCCGAGGAATGCCAGCCCTCCCAAAAGCCCTCCGTAACCTATAGCAGTCAGGACGGAAAAGTGGTGGATGTCAAGCAGTACGGTAGATGCTATGCCTCCGAACATTACGGATGCCGATGATATTACCAATCCAACATACCAGTTCTTTAGCATGCCCCACTTGAATGCACCCTTAAGCGATTTGCCCTTGTAGTTTGTAGGATAGCCCTTTATGCCGAAGAATATCCATACTGCGGCTATTACTGCGAGTATTGCAGTCACCCAGAAGGTTCCTGACAGACCGAATGCAGCCGACAGCGAAGGACCGCTGAATGCACCTACAGCCATCCCCAAAAACAGCACGCCAACGCTTATGCCCACGACAGTATGCGATTTGTCCTTGAACAGCGATGCGGCAACGCTCCCTACAGGAGCCATTGCAAGCGGGTAAGCGATTGCAGCTATTACCTGGAATAAAAGCAAGACTGCATAATCAGGGGACAGTGCCCTGCCTATTAATCCTATTATAGAGATTACTGCCGCAAGATACAGCGCTAGCTTGACGGTAAACTTTGCAGACATCCAGCCTGCTAACAATCCTAATATCACCATTGTATATCCGTATAGGGATATAAGCTGTATTGCATACGCCAGCTTTATGCCGAACGCAGAAATCAGTAGCGGTATTAGCGGAGACAGTATGAACCATCCGAATCCAATGGTAAACAACAGAAACAGGTAAGGAAGCAGTTTTCCCCAATTGCTCATTTTTACACCTCTTAACATTCTCTGATAGCATTTAAATAGTTTACTAATTTCGCTCGCTTTTGTTGTTGAAGTGCCTGCCCATGTGAGAGGTCTTTTCCCATCTTGTTGATTTGTTTACATACTCCAGCTTGAGCGCCCGTGCATCTGCAACCCACTGCATGACCCAATATGCTGGCGTAGTGATGCCCACAACAAAGGCTTTTGCAATGCGGTGCTTCGTTTGTTCCTGTTTGGTCACCTCCATATAGCTTAGGGCATTAGCGGCACAGTATGCCATGACCGCACCCATGTTTACATAGGTTATCAAGGTTATTGGAAGGTCCAGGGAATGTGTAAGCAATGCGTATGTGCTTAAGGCGATGCCGCTTACGTTCAATATTGCTATGTGCGGGGCTGCGACAGCCATAGATGTATGAAATTTGCCACGCTTTGTATTGGGCGGATTCGCAGCGTATTTCCTGGCAGCCTGGATCTTTCCTTGCTGCCAACGCGTCCTTTGCCGCAGCCACGAATTCCAATTGGTAGGCGATTCTTCACGCGTAACGGATTTGATTATTTTAACATTGCTGCCGCTTTTAACGACAGATGCACCTAGTGCGGCGTCGGTACTGGCCGCACTGGCAGATGCATCAGCGTTTTCCGCATTGCCCGGTATTGAGACTGCCTTATAGTTGCGGTTGAAGAATGCTATGCCAATGTCAAAGTCCTCCGTAAGGCTCTTTGGGTCCCATCCACCCATTGCTTTTATTACATTTGCTTTAAAGAAGTTTGTTGTGCCGCCGAATGGCACAGGATATCCAGACCTTTCAAGCCCAGGAAGCATATGCCTGAACCAATAGGCATATTCTGCGCGCTGCATCATGTTCTTCCATCCATCAAAATCATTTGACATGTCCAATATTCCCTGGACGGCATCGTATTTTTCGGTTTTTATATAATATGCCGCTTTGGCAAGAAGCGACTTTGATATCATGTCTTCCGCATCCACTACCCCTATTATTTCGCCATTGGCGAGTTGCAGGCCGTGGTTGAGAGCGTTGGGCTTGTTCTTATAGTGTTTCCCGCTAACCATTATTAGCCTGACACCCTTCTCTGATTGCATTATTTTTGACACTTCCATAAGCGTATCCGGGTCGTCCTTTTCCACTAGTGCTAAAAGTTCCAGCTTGTCCTTAGGGTATGCGGATGCCATCGTATTTCTTATTGTAGTGCTTATGACATTTGCCTCTTTATATGCAGGCACAAGGAGGGATATTTTAGGAAAAGACGAATAATCCAGTTTCTGATATGCGTCTAGCTTCTCCACTGCTTCTTCGGGATTTTTGCCCCTCAGCAACGAAGATATATTGTACCCATTAAGCAAAAGCCATGCTGCGTTATAGGTGCCTAGGATAGAGTCCATAGTTATAGAGATGTTATCACGTTTGTTTTTGGATAGTATAGAGTGCAGTTATACATCTGGCTTATCAATCATACAGATATATAGTTATTGAGTTTATTGCAGTGCTATTATAATGCAGCGAAGCTATGCCAATTTTCTTATATTAGGATATGGCTTTCTCAAGCATGTCTTTGACCTCTTTTATTCCTATCGCATGCGCCAATTTTCCAAATCTGGGGCCAGTGTCCTTGTTTATTGTGGCTTTATACAATATCTTGAACATCTCTGTTGGCTCGATGTCCTTGCTCTTGGCAACTTCGTAGACAAGATTATGTATATCAATGGGACCCATATTGCTTGATAGGGAATCGATGAACAGCTTGACAGCATCCTTGTGCTCTGACACCTTTGAAGGCGATATCGAAAAGTTGTATTTTTCCGGGGCGTACCCTTGGCTTACCCATTCTTCAAGGTATTGCGACAGGTATTCAACGCCTTGCCTGTCGCCCACCGCATCTGCCACTTTATCCATTTCCTTGTATATTTGATAATTCATCAGTATGTCTATGAACGGCGCTTTCCATGGAAGGGTTTTTATGGTCGTTTTGAAGACGTCCAGCTTCTTCTGATCCGCCCTGTTATCCGCATGCTCCAGCTTCGATATCCTTTCTATTTCTTCGTAAATCTGCACAAGCTTTTCTCCAGTTGGATCTATGTCCTTGTTCTGCTCTAGATTAGGGAGCACCAGCATATACGCCAAAAGCTCTGGCGGCATGAGTTTCAATATCTCCGCCACGCTGGGCCCTATGCCTTTGCTCTTGGAGTATTTCTTGCCGTGGAACAGCACGAACCCGTATTTATAATATATAGGAGGGTTGCGCTTCAGGAATTCTTTCAGGAATGCATATGCCGTGTCCTTGCTTCCCCCTTTAGTCATGTGGTCGATGCCAGAACCCTCTATGCTGGTGTTAAAGTATGCCTGCCACGTAGGCCAGTGGAGGCGCCATTGCAGCTTGTATTTGTGGTCATATATGCTGTTCTTGCCGTTGTAGCCGCATCCTTTTGTATATCCTACGTCTCTATCGCAAGCATATTCGTAATTAGTATCATCGTGCTTTGTAACGCGGGTGGTCGCTATCTTGCCGCATTTCTCGCATATCGGCATGATTGGGCTCCAGTCTTTTAGGTCTTTGACCTCCCTCGCTGACGTTCTGGCGACTATCCCGCGTACACTGTCTTCTTCTTTCAGGTACATTTTGGTGTAAGGGTCGAATGCGCCGCTGGAATACAGATCAGTGGCTTTTATCACATCTATTTCGAGCTTGAGCTTGTGCATTATGTCAACGGCCTGTGATAGATAATGTTCACCGAAAGAGCTATGGCATCCTTCTGGATCTATGGTATATGCAAGCGGCTTCCCAAGTTCAGGAGCAAGCACTTCAGAATACTTTTTCATCTCTTCTGGTATGCCATCAAATGCATCCATTATGTCCCCTATAAAATGAAATTCTATCTTGTTGCCAAGATTTTCCATAGCCTTTTTTATTACCGATGGATATAGGAATTCGCATACTGTGCCAAGATGGGCTGGCCCGCTCGTAGTCATGCCTCCGGTTATCACAAAAGGAGGGCTTTTTTCCGCAGCCACGCTTTCGGCTAACTGTACGGACCAGTGATGGATCTCTTTAGCATTGCGATCATTGCTTTCGGGCATATTATTTTACCGCTTTTTGTTTTCCTTGTATTTCATTTAATAATACTTTTGGAAGGTTATTAATAATTTAACTAGAAATTGTGCTTGGTGCGATTATGAGGATCAGTTGGATGATAGGCGGCGCACAGGGATTGGGAGTAGATACGTCTGCGACCATATTTGGCGCTGCACTGGCAAAGGCAGGATATTACTTATACGGAAGCAGGGAGTACTATTCGAATATAAAGGGTAGGCATAGCTACTTCAACGTTTCGATAAGTGACAAACAGATAAAGAGCGTGACGAGCAGGGTAAACATACTTGCTACATTTGATGCAGAGACGGTCTTTCAGCATTTTACTGAAGTCAAGGATTTCTTAATATACGATAAGGCGCTTGAAGGCACAAAGCTGGAGATGGTGAGGAGCCTTGAAAAAGAGATTGCAGATGAAATGGCTGCAGTGCTGGAAAATGAGGGTTTTGGGACTACGCTGCTGGATGTGGTAAAATATCTGGAAAAGCATGGATGCAAAGCCATACCTGTCGAATATGGCAGCATAATGAGCGGCATAATAAATGAGATGCATCTGCAGCCACCCATAGCAGAAAGAGCTAGGAACATGATAAGTGCTGGAGTGTCTTTTGGATTGACAGGATTGGACAAAGGCTACCTGATAGAAGCGATAAAAAAGACGTTCAAAAACGAAACGTTTGTAAATCTGAATATATTAGCGATAAATGCAGGATATGCACTCGCAAAGGATCACTACGGATTGAAGCCATTGAAGATAGACGGGCATAGAATACAGGTTGATGGGAATACCGCATCTGCAATAGGCAAGGTGGCAGGAGGGTTGAGGTTCCAGTCTTACTACCCGATAACTCCGGCATCAGATGAGAGCACCTATATAGAAGCCAACCAAATGATAAAATCTGCCAATGCAGATGGGAAGGATGGCGGAGTGGTCGTGCTTCAGACCGAAGACGAGCTTGCTGCGATAAATGCAGCCAATGGTGCAGCACTTACCGGAACAAGGGCTGCAACTGCGACATCAGGCCCAGGATTCTCGCTCATGAACGAGGGCATAAGCTGGGCTGGCATGAACGAAGTGCCAGTGCTTATCACATATTACATGCGCGGGTCGCCTGCAACAGGGCTCCCGACAAGAAGCGGGCAGTCCGACCTAAAGCTTGCCGTTAATGTAGGGCACGGGGAATTTCCGCGCATAGTTGTGGCTTCGGGGGACCATAATGAAGTATTCTCGGATGCCGTTGAAGGACTCAATCTTGCAGAGAGATACCAGACACCTGTAGTGCACATAATAGAGAAGACAATCGCAAACGCATATTCAATATTAGATGAGAACAGCATTGGCCTGAAAGGTGCAAAAATAGACAGGGGGGTGCTCTCAGGAGGTTCGGACGACTACCTTAGGTTCAAATTTACCGAAAATGGAATATCACCCAGGGCTTTCTTAGGGCAGGCACAGATGTTTTATACTGGCGATGAACACAACGAGTTCGGACATATAACCGAGGCTACATCGAACAGGCTGAAGATGTATGAAAAGAGGAACAGGAAACTAGACTTGGCAGACGCCGAGATACCTGACGAGTATAAGCTTAATGTCTCTGGCGATTCCGATACGGTATTGCTCACTTGGGGCTCGCCTAAAGGCGCGATATTAGATGCTATGGATGACCTTAAGGCTGCAGGCATAGCCATAGAGATGATACAGATACGGGTGTTCAGCCCATACCCGGCAAAGAAGGTTGCCGAACTTTTGAAAGGCAAGAAGCGCATAATTGCCGTGGAAAACAATTACTATGCACAGGGTGCTGAAATACTTGCAGAGCATACAGGCATAATGCCGACCAATTACATCCTTAAATGGACCGGCAGGCCGATGACAAAGGATGAGATAACAGATGCTGTTAAGTCTATCGTCAATGATGACATTAAAAAGGTGGTATTGCATGGAGGAGAATAAGCTTGAATTTAACGACTGGTGCCCTGGATGCGGGGACTTTGGAATTTTGAGGTCAGTAGAGGGAGCCATACGCGAATCCGGGCTAGATTATAAGAATTCTGTATTGGTTTCAGGTATAGGATGCTCCGGAAAATTGCCGCATTTTGTGAATGCCCCAGTATCTGGAGTGCATACGCTGCATGGAAGGGCGCTTGCATTCGCAGCAGGAATAAAGCTTGCAAACCCATCGATGAAGGTCATAATAGACTCAGGGGACGGTGACACCTTTGGGATAGGTGTCGGCCATTTTGTAAGCGCTGGAAGGAGGAATGTGGATATGACCTTGATAGTTCACGACAATGGGGTTTATGGATTGACAAAGGGGCAGGCTTCGCCAACCCTGCCAAGGGGTGAAAAGACAAAATCCCTGCCGAAACCAAATATAAACGACAGCCTGAATCCCGTAGCATTGGCCATATCGTCGGGCTACACGTTCGTTGCAAGGACATTTGCCTACAACACCAAGCTTTCGACAGAAATAATAAAAGAAGCAATAGCACACAAAGGCATGGCGCTCGTAGATATACTGCAGCCCTGCCCCACATACAACGACATCAATACAAACGACTGGTATAAGGATAAGGTTTACGAAATGGATATAGACCCTGTTGTCAAAGATCCTTCAGAAGAGCTCGCAAAGAAGAATGCTGCGCTTGCAAAGGCATACGAAAGCGATGGAAAGATACCCATAGGAATATTCTACAGGAATTCACTGATTCCATCATACGAAGAGAGGCTCAAGGATGATATACCTAATTACCTTGAGTATTACCCTGCAATGCAAGCAATAGAAAAAGATGGCAGGAGCACAAGCAGCGTAGACTCGATGATAGAAAGAATAAGGATGGTTTGACCCGAAATCAGGAATCTCCAGCTCCGCATGCACAATATCCGTATTCGTCTATGCGCGAATTGCACAACGGGCATTTCACATCAAGATAATCAACTTCATGGAACTCCTTCTTGTAAAGCCTTGCATGTGCATCTTCCTTGTTGTCCATATTATCACGATATGCATTGGGGCGTAATAAATATTTAGATTTAACCTGCAAATTTCATACAGGGATTTGCATGGCGGTAAAGATAGGAGATAAGACAAGGAGTGTCATCAAAAGGGATTCTAAGGTAATGATTAACACTACAAGGGAGAGCTATCCTTTCGTGCCAGACCGCGGAGATGGCGATTTTGTATATGACATAGAGGGCAACAGGTTTATAGATTTCTCAACATTCATATCGGTTTACAACATAGGGGTTAATGCAAACAAAGAGGTTAGGGATGCAGCAAAGAAGCAGATAGACCTGCTTATGCATTCTGCGTTTACCGATTATTACAACGAAAAACCAGTCGCATTCGCAGAGAAGCTCATAAGCTTCATGCCAAAAGGCTTTGGGAGGGTTTTCTTTTCAAACTCTGGAACCGAGGCAAACGAAGCGGCGATAAAGTTCGCAAAACTGTTTACAGATAGAAGCCATATCATAGCGTTTTACGGGGCATTCCACGGCAGGACAGGCGGATCGCTGGGGCTCACTGCATCAAAAGCCATACAGAGGAAACATTTCGGTCCGTTTCCGAACGTAACGCATGCACCGTACGCATACTGCTATAGATGCCCATTGAAGCTCGAATACCCGTCATGCGGCATAGCCTGCGCCGACGTTATAAAAAAGGAAATCTTGTCCAAGGCAGTGCCGGAAAATGAGGTAGCAGCAATATTTATGGAGCCCATACAGGGGGAGGGAGGCTACATCGTGCCCCCTAAGGAATTCGTGAAAAAGATCAGGAAAACCGCAGACGATATCGGCGCACTGCTTGTTGCTGATGAGGTGCAATCAGGGTATATGAGAACAGGAAAATTCCTAGCAATGGAGAACTTTGGAGTAGATGCGGACATATACACGATGGCAAAATCGTTAGGAGGTGGATTGCCATTCGCAGCTACAGTTACGCGGTCTTCGCTGGGCAATATACCTAAAGGGGCGCATGCCAACACATTCGGAGGCAATCTTGTAGCGGTTGCCGCTGCCAATGCATCATTGGAATACCTGCGAAGGAATATGAAGGGCCTTGCATCAGGCATAATGAAAAGGAGCAGCTACATGATGCGCAGGCTAAACGAGATGAAAGATAAATATGATATAGTCGGAGATGTTAGAGGCATAGGGCTCATGATAGGTGTTGAATTTGTCAAGGATAAAAAAACAAAGGAACCTGCAGCGGAACAGGTAGAAAAGATACTTTTGGAATGCTTCAACAAAGGTTTGCTGTTGCTTCCCTCAGGAATGTCTACCATACGCATCATACCGGCATTGAATGCAGGCATGGATAATATAGAGAAGGGCCTAGACATATTTGAAGAGGCAGTGGCAAAAATAAGCAGAGGTTAGATCTCCCGGTTGTACAGTTTCATTAGTGCAGCTGCAATCCAGTCCCTGTATTTGTTTTTTGGTATGAGCGGTGAATAGTTTAGGAGATCGGATGCAGCTTTGCCTGCGCATTTGTCCTTTTCAATAATCGAATGGCTTATGGAGTCATATTTTTCAACCAGAGATACAAGATAGTCTATATCGGATGGTGTCTTGGACTCCCTGTTTTTTGCATATATTTCAAGTATCCTACTGCGTTCTTCTGCAGTAGATGCCCTGAATGCATCAAGCATGACGAAGTTCAACTTGCCTTCATATAGATCACCATATTGCTGCTTGCCTGTTTTAGCGTAAGGCTCAAAATCTATTATATCGTCAGCTATCTGAAATGCGGCGCCCGCAGCTTTGCCTATAGTAGTAAGCATTTCTATTGTTTTCCCAGTCTTTCCGGATGCAAGGGCACCTATTACCATAGGGCCATACACCGTATAGGTTGATGTCTTTCCATCCACCATAGAGTAATAGAAGTCGGTATCCACTTTGCTAAAATCTTTTATATGATAGGTGAACTTCAGATCTAGATACTGCCCGGCAGCGGTACGATAGCCTATATGCCTGAATGCATCATAGACTCTTTTTGCTTTGGCCTTGCCTGGCTCTTCAATAACGTAATCCGATAATATGAAGTGCATTGCCGACTCCAGTGTTGCCGATGCAAGTCCTGCAATCTGCTCGCCATATAATTTATGCAGAGTTTTTTCCCCTCTCCGCATCTCCGCCTTATCCTGTATGTCGTCAAGCACCAGCATCCATTCCTCGGACAACTGCACTGCAGATGCGAGCTTTAGGGCGCTGGAGCCTTCATTCCCATAAAGTCCTGATGTTAGCATTACGAGCAGGGGCCTGCTGTAATGGCTTGGCCTTGATATGTAATCATTCAGCAATTTTGAATATTCCCCTTTTTCCGATTCAAGATGCATAGCTTCTGCCGCTTCAGAAACATATTTTTTTATTAAGCTTGAAACCTCTGATTTCATCTCCGCATTGAAGTCCTTCAAGCTGTTCCCTCTAAGGAAAGGCGCCATCTGTTCCTTTATTGCTACTCCGGGCTTTTCCGCAGTTGTCAATAAAATACCTCATAATTGCTTCCCATTAACAGATATTTAATGGTGAGTTTTGGGAATGTTTTTATTACTTTTTAGGTTAATATTAGTGCTAATTATAGTGATTTTATGTTCGAAATAAAGATTGATGATGCGAAATACTGGAAAAATTGCGTTGACTCTATTGTGAGCCTGGTTGATGAAGGTTCATTCAATATAAGCAAGGAAGGCATATCCCTTAAGGCAATGGACCCATCAGGGATCAGCATGGTATCATTTTTCATACCCAACAAGGCTTTTTCCAAATACGAGGTAGACAAACAGGTAAGCGTAGGGCTCAACCTTGACAATCTCAGTAAGATACTTTCAAGCGGACGATCAGGCGAACAGCTGTCTATGAAAGATGCGAACAACAAGTTCGCGATGGAATTCATAGGGCAGCAGAGCAAGAGGAGGTATAAACTGCCTATGATCGATGTGCGCAAGGAAGCGGATAAGGAGCCAAAAGTAGAGTTCGAATCTACCGTTGAGGTAAAAAGCGATTCGCTGAAGGAGATATTGAAGGATGCCAACCTGCTTTCCACCTATATAAGCTTTAAGACCGCAAAGGAATCCTTTGTCGTGTCTGCAAAGGGAGATGCCGGCGAGCTTGAAGAGGAGCACTTGAACAACGCTGAGATAATAAAGAAGTTGGATGTAGGCAAAGCTGCGTCCGTAACGTTCAACCTGGAATATCTGCAAAGGATAATAAATGCATGCCCGTCCAGTTCTTCCGTAGTGCTTTCGATGAAAACTGATGAGCCGATAAGGATAGACTACGGAATAGGCGATGCAAAGCTGGCGTATTTCCTGGCGCCGTATATGGAGAGCTGATGCGAACGTGTCGTATTTAGAGCAATCTGCCATGCTGGTTGCTATAAGAGGCGTATCTCGTTGAGATTTATGGCGTGGCATCTTGATTACCTGAATGCCATACCTACTGAAAAGGGAAGGTCTGATGTGATAGCCGAGCCACTAGAGATAAAAGTAAAAAATTCACTCCTGCTTTTCATAAGTTTTGAGAAGGATGACAGCAAAAACAAAGTTGATATAATAGATAGGGCAGTAGGCGAGATAATCAGGATATCAGGGAATGTGGGTGTATCTACGCTCGTGCTGAATCCCTTTGCGCACATGTTTGCGGATCTTGCGCCTCCGGCTGAAGCAAATGCAATGATGGTGGAATTAAGGCAGAGGCTTGCAGACAGGAATTTTGAAGTCCTCCTTATGTCATTTGGATATTTCTATGAGATGGAGCTTAAAGCAAAAGGGCACAAGCTTGCCAGGATTTCGCGGGAGATACGCTAAAATCAAAAATGCATAAATATTTATCAGTGGAATTACTTCTGATTGAATGAAATTTCTGATATTCATAGCACCAAAGGATTTCAAGGACGAAACGCTTTCTATGGTAAAGATGCTTTTCGACAGATGGGGTATAAGCTACGATATATCAAGCTATAGCACAAAGGAGTGCATAGGTTATCACGGGTCAAGGTCCATGCCTAGCATAAATGCTGGGAAGGTCAATGCTTTGGATTACAGCGGCATATTCATAGTCGATGGCATTGGCATAGACTCGTATAAGCTATTCGAATTTAGGCCCCTTTTAGACCTGGTGATGAAGTTCAACAACGCGGGCAGATACGTCTGTGCAGTAGACAATGCCGTGAAAATTCCAGCAAGGGCTAACATAATAAAAAATAAGCAGGTAGCTGCTGCAAGCAATGACGAACTGAAAAGGCTAGTGCTGCTTTTCCATGGCGTGCCGGCAGATAGCCAGATTGAAATGTCAGGCAATCTGGTAACCATAAGAGATTCGCGCAATATAGAGGAAAGCCTTGACCAGCTGATAGAAAAACTGGGCGTCAAATAAAGTGTATAGATGGCTAAGAGCAACAAGGGCATGGTCAAGAGGATAGCTGCAGAACGGATAAGCATCCTGTATGACATAGCACACAACGAGTTTTCAAACGGGGCAGATGTTGGACTGGCAGCAAGGCACGTAAAGCTGATGCGCAAGATAAGCATGCACTACAAGGTCAGGATGCCGAAAGCAATCAGGCGCAGCATATGCAAAAAATGCAATTTTGTGCTAATCCCAGGAATGAATTGCACGTTGCGAATACTTGCCAAGGATAGGTCTTATATAGTCACCTGCATGAACTGCGGGACTGACATGCGTGTGCATTTCGTTAGCTAGTACATTTTTAGTTTTTTATTTTGATTATTATCCGATAGTATGGAGTACCAGATAATCGGGCATAGCATGCAGGTAATAAATATAAAGCTTAATGAGGGAGAGGGCATTTTTTCAGATGCAGGAAAGCTTGTCAGCAAAAGCAAGAACATAAAGATGATGCCAAAGCTCGCAGGGGGGATTGTGGGCGCGATAGAGAGGAAGGCGACAGGTGCAACAGGATTTCTTACAGAATTCAAGGCAGAAGGAGGACCTGGAAACGTCACCATAGGCGGGGTGCTGCCTGGGAAGGCATACGAAGTGCAGTTAGCTGCAGGAGAATCGTTTGCTGCAGAGCACTATGCATTCATAGCCGCAACAGAGCAGGTAAAGTTTACAATCGAAACGGTAGGCATAGGCGTTGCATTCTTCGGAGGGGCAGGGTTGATACTGCAGAAGTTCGTAGGCCCAGGAAGCGTATTCTTGCATGTTGTTGGAGACATAGTGGAGTACACGCTCGACGGAACCGAACCTCTAGAGATAGATCCAGGACATATTGCGGGATTTGACAACACCCTTAAATATAAAATAACCTCAGTAGACAACATACGCAGCATGATGTTCGCGGGCGAGGGCATATTCCTGGCGAAATTTGAAGGCAAGGGCAAGGTTGTAGCACATTCCGTATCCAGATTCAAGCTTGCATCTGAGCTTTATGCACAGGGAAAGGCAGATACTAAATCCTGAATCGTCAATGTATTTTGGAAAAGTCAATTATCCTGCTTTTTGCAGACTGCTCATCCCTAGAGAGGAGCTCTATTCTGCTGGGCTTATGCTCTGCAGTTTCTATGTATCCGGCCAATTCTGAAAGCTTATGCGCAAATGCTTTTATCTCATCGTGGTTCGGCATGCTCGTGAGGCTTAGTCCACGATCTTCGCCTCTGGCACCTCCCACGTATGAAAAACCTTTGACTTCTACATAATTGGGCTGCGCCATCCTTATCAGTTCAGCATATCCTTCAGGATTATGCATGTTCAGGCCTTTTATCAGTGTCATCCTCAATACCGTCCTTGTTTTTATGTCTTTGAGAAGCGATAGCGATTTCAGGAACCTTTTCCATGTATCGGGTATCTTTGGGCGCGTAATTTGAATATAGCTTTTTTCATCTGGGGCTTGCAGCGATATGTATATCTGGGTAGGCAACGGATCTAGCTTTTCTATGGCTTCTGGAAGCGTGCCATTTGTAACCAGGAACGTGCTTATGCCCCGCTTATGGAATTCGGATATGAGCGCCTTGAGCTTTGGATAGAAGGTCGGTTCGCCAGTTAGGCTTATGGCCACGTGTTTGGGATCGTTGGCCTCTTCCCAGCGCTTCAACTTCAAAGGCGTGTCGGCCGTAGCCTTGAACCCGCTGACTATGCGCTTCTGCTCCATTATCATGCCATCGACTATGTCTTTGGGGTCGTCCCATTCGCTTACAGCATTGAGCTCGTTCCATTTGACACCTATCTCTTCAGGTATGAGCCTCCAGCAGAATTTGCATGCTATATCACACCCTATCGCAGGTGTGCCTTGGATGCACTGCCAGCTTTTTATCCCATAAAAAGAATATTTATAGCAAAGTGTTTCCCCTCTTAACCCATTGGCAGTATATTCGCATATTTTCACAGCGGAATGCCTGCCTATGAAATGGTATCCTTGCTTTTTCATCTTTGTTTCTATAACCTTTGGTAGTTCTGCCAGAAAAACACCTTTATCTGATAATTCGAAACACATTAATTTTATGCTTATTGCAATACAAGAATGGATTTTAGTTCCTCTTTTTCATTCTGCTTTATTTCCTCGTTTTTGCCATAATTGAAGTTTCTGCCCTGCCCCTTATACCTTGGTATTACATGTATGTGCGCATGCATGATTGCCTGCCCTGCCGCTATTCCTATGTTGGTGCCCACATTAACGCCTTCGGCATGCAGCCGTTCTATAGACAGCACTGCAAACTTCTTTGCCACTACTGCAATGTGGGCCACAGTGTCATCATCCGCATCTGTTATATCGACAAAGTGCCTGTTGGTCACAACAAGGACGTGGCCTTTTGATATGGGATACTTGTCAGGTATTACATAGCATACCTCGTCCCTGTATAAAATGTCTTTTGACTTGGAAAGGCTGCAGAATATGCAATCATCGGTCAAAGTCACACCAAGCCTTTATCGGAGTTCAGGTATAAAATAGTTGCTCCGCACAGGGCCTGAAGCAATATATTATCAATTACCAACCGCGGTAGATGAATGTATCTAAAAGATTGGATATCTTGTTTTTGTTCTGTATCTCGTTATTTTCCAGCGCTTCGAGGCGCCTTCTCAGGTCTGGACCGTAGTTTAATTTAAGAATCGAAAGCACACCTACAATATCGTTTGATTTCTTCAATGTTGCCTTGAGCAGGCTCTCGACATCTCCGGATTCGATGCTTATATCGTCCGATAGAAGATGATCGTACATTGCATAGTCCCTCTGCCTTTCTATAATGATTGGATTTGGTTTTGATTTTATTTCGGTTAAGAAAATCCTGCTCTGTTCAGCCATGCTTATTATATCTGATATTATGCTTTTTATGTTGCTGAGGTTGGACTTTTCATAGAGCTCGTTTAATTCTAATATCTGCTTCTCTTTTATATGTTGCATCTTGTCCATTATGTGGAAGAATGCGTCTTTTCCAAATAGTTCAGAGGAGCTGGCGGCGCGTTCCTTTGATTTTGTCATAAAAAAACATTATTTGGATAAATATTTATCCTTTCTGTATATGTTTTATGCCTGTGTATCTGGCATATTTAATTGCGCAGCATATTGATTTATTAGGGCTTTCTGCTTCTCATCGATTTGCGTATCTCGATTATGGCTTCGGCGCTGCTGCCTTGGCCTTTTATTTTTGTCCATCTGCCCTCCATCCCGTACTTATTGTGTTCAAGCATGTACGATAGCTTTGCAATCTCATCATTTCCTAGTTCCAGAAATTCATTGAAGCTGTCCATCCTCCTGTTTGAAGCGTCGACAGCAATTATTTTATTGTCGGAGCCCATCTCATCTTCTACATATAGTACGCCCACTGGGCGTATGCGGATTGTTGCACCGAGCTTGAGGCGCTTGTTGCTCATTACAAAGACATCAAGAGGGTCGCCGTCCTCGCTCATTGTGCCGTGTATGAATCCATAGTTAAAGCGCTTTGGCAGAGGCAGCGCGGATTTCCTGTGCACTATCAACCTTCCGCGCTTCTCGTCATACACATGCTTTACTGATGAGCCGGCAAGCATCTCTATATATGCATCAAATATCTCCATATGCATCATGCATTAAACTTGTATTTGTCACCTTATTAGGCTTTTTACATAGTCTGTGGAATCGAGCATTTCCTTAGGGGACATGTTGAAGATACTATAAAGCTCTGTGCAGAGTTCCTCTGTGCTGAGAGGCGTATGCACTACATTATCTAGTGGTTTGTTGTATAATAGTATGTCGGCTACGGTCATTCCGGTAGAAAATTCGTGTCTTAATGTGCCTCTGGCAGAGATTGACGGGTCAGAAGCACCGCGCAACGATCGTAGTTTTGATAACGCATCCCTTCCTACTATTATCAAAACTCTAAATTCTTTGCCAGGATAATCCCTTAACTCTTTGTCACGTATCATCATGCCTAGTTCTTCCTCTGATTTTGATGTGAATCCCATGCCCTCAAGTTTTGCTTTTGTTTCAGGATTTTGCATTCTTATTGATGCAAGAACCTTCTTACCTACTTCTACAAGCTTATTTGGGCCGCCATAATGCTCAAGTATATGCTCCTTCTTTATGGTTATGTTTGTATCACGTATTATGGTCAGGCCATTATTATTGCAGTAGGAAGAAAGAAATTCGATTATCTTCTCAGCTCTTCCATCTGATAGTGGTTCTGGCTTTATTGTCACCATAGATATGTCTTTTTCTATATTAAATTCTCTGCCAATCTCTTTGTTCATTAAAACCATATAGACACTCTTTCACATGTTTTTAGTATGTTTAAAGAAGCTTGATCATAAACATTAATAAATGTCAATCATAGATTCGACAAAAGTTGAACTATGCACACGCGCCAATCTATAAATATTATATGCTTGGATTTATTATAACAGGCTTTGAGGCGCAGCTTATGGAAGAAGTAATTGCTCACAATATGGAAACCTGTGAATCCTTATTGCATGGCGGCAGCCAGAATCGTTTAGTTGGCATAATGATGAATTATAAACTGCAAAAATGAATGTTTAAAACAAAAAACGTTTTTCATGAAAAAACAACAAAAATATTTATTGGAAACATCCAATACATTAATAGAGTGCGATATCAATAAGGAAAGGCAGGAGTTAATATCAAAATTTTCAGATGTTGTTTTATACAGCCTGCTGAGGGTGAAAAATAAAACGACATTAAGAGCGGCGTTAGATTTATCCGTTATGAACCGCAGGTATTGTGAGTCATACTCTAACTTGGAAAAGCTTACAGAGCTAACCGGGCTCATAGTCGATAAGAAGCTTGCAGTAGATTACATACGGGAGGAATTAGGCATAAAAAAATCTGGAATGCAAAACGGATCCATAGATGAAGATGAAATTGTAAACCTGCTTAAGCACGATTTGGCTGAAAATTCAGAACCCATAACAGATGTACTCTTAGAAATGGGAAAAAAAGCTTACGCCGATATGAGTTTTAAGGATACACTTTTAACTGCACAAAAACTGATAAAGGCGATAGAAGAACAATCAGACATTGAAAATTTTCCATATATAGTGAAAAACGTCCTTTTGGCAATGCAGAACATCGAATCAAAGCTTTCGGATTTTATAGCAATGTATACATCAATGCGAAGCGGATCTGACAATATAGACCTTAGAAGCATCTTAGGGAATGCACTTGGCACAAATGAAACACACATAGCGCGGACAGTGGCCACCATAATGGAAAATAACATAGCAAATGAGATGTTTCCATCGTGGCCAAAAATAACGATAGAAAAATCTGAAAACGGCAAATCTACGGGTTTTCAGGTAAATTCGGGCAGCATGTCGGGATATTTTTCTATAGTCTACCTGAAACCTAATGATTATAACTTAATAGCTAACTTCGTAGTGCAACTGAAAGATATGATAAACGATTTATATGAAGTGCATGATTCAAATGATAAGATCCCAAAACTTTCAATAATAACCTATTCCGATTTGGGGATATGTGTGGTAGGCAGTTTTGGCTTTGCGCCGCAATATGTCCAATTAGTCAAACACAACATAAATGAACTTTTCAGCAAATTTAAAATTTAAAACCCCGTCCCCGAAGTACTTCCCCGACATTGCAATCAGCATTTTAGATGCAACTGAAACATGCCATGCAAACTTGATGCAGACTGTGCATTTCAAAGCTTAAGTGATAAAAAACAAATGTATAAATATTTCCTAAATCGCTATATCTTTGTGATTATATGCAAACACTAAAAGGTATCGTTACCATAAATCAGGTTAGCACAGATGTATTCACTGCAGAAGGATTAATAAGAAAGCATGTTAGTAAAGATGAGCTCATAAAGGAATATGCAACTGGTAGGCGTGATTTTTCAAGGGAAGAGTTTGAATCGCAAATGTACCTTAATGGTGCAAACCTTGAGGGCATAAATCTCAACGATGCAAAACTTAATGGTGCATGTATGATTGGTGCTAATCTTAAAAATGCTAGCTTTAGGAACGCAAACCTTAAGTGGATGGACTTTAGTAATGCAAAGCTTCAAGGTGCCGACCTTCATAGCGCACAACTCCAGAATGCAAATCTCTATGGGGCGAATCTTGAGAATGCGAATATCCCATATGCGAGTCTTGAGAATGCGAATCTTGAGAATGCGAATATCCCATATGCGAGTCTTGAGAATGCGTGCCTTCGGAGGGTTTCATTTAAAAATGCAAACCTTCGTGGAGCGAACCTTAAAAATGCAAACCTTGAGGAGGTATACTTTGGTTATGCAAATCTTATCGATGCAGAGGGTTTGGATACGCCCAATACAATAGACAACATAAAATATGCAATTTTTGAGCATACACAGGTAACTGAGAAAGAAAAAGCAATCATAGCTGATGCCATTTTACAAGGAAAGTTTGATGTAATAAACAGCAGCACGCTTCGTAAATGATTCTGTATTAACGGCGCTACCTCAATGCACCCATTGTGCGCTGGTTAATTTAGGTATTGTGCATATGCCCAAAGATGAGCATAACGTATATTGATTAAACCATACATGCCGTTATAATTCACATTTGCCTTGCTGTCTTTTTTTTAAAATGTAGAAATGGTGGTCGTTATATATAACTCTATGAAGACATGGGCCTGGAGAGATTTGAACTCTCGACCTACGGCTTTCTTAAGATATTTATAAGACCGCCGCTCTGACCAGGCTGAGCTACAAGCCCATGGTAAATACTTTTACATCAATACAAATAAAAACGTTGTCTAAGGCATCGTTAGATTATTGTGCACATAACTTGGTTTCGACGGCACGGGAGGCAGTTTTCCGGTAAAGTTGTCCAGTGCAAGGATCCTTATAGGGTATGTGCCGTTCACGAAGTTTATGCCTGTTGCATTTGCCGGATAAACCTGCTTGAATCCAGGTAGTGTGCCGAAGAAGAACCCTTTGTAGAATGATGAATTATAGAATTGGGAAGGCGCATCGGTTATTGTGTTGTTAGGGGCGTTTGGCAGGTATATCATAAGGTATTCTAAGAATGGGATGTTGCTTATGCTCACTTCGCCCAGCAATTCAGATGATTGCAATACCGCATTCAGCTTGGTCCCATTTGCATCGTATGTGCTTAATACGCCATTGCTGTTTGGCGTTGTGTCTACACAAATAGTGCTGTTTGATAGGCTGTTGCCATGCACCAGATAGGTTTTAACGAATTGCGTAGTGCTGTTTGACATTGAGCAGTAGTACGACAAACTCTGTGTTGAAGAGTTTTGCGGAAGCAGTGCCGGCAGAGGTATGACTGCAAATTCTGGGTCATGAGCTATTTCGCACGGGGAATTTCCTAGCGCATATGGTACAGGCGGGTTTGACGCATGCCCTTGCGCTATTGCATACGCTTCGGACGTTGCATTTGTATGTACGCATGCTAGGAAATCCAAAGCCTGCCATTTCTGTATGAGCCCTTGGTCCATCACTATGTATTTGGTCTCGTTTGTGTTCATCATGTTGGCCATTACGCTTGAATTGAAGCCATCCTTAGGACCAAGCACATAATCGGCCGCCACTGCATAATCTTCCAGAGCGTTGGCGTTGTCCCCTCTTATTACGGCGTTGCTGTGGCCGAACCAGTTTATCCAGTCTCCATAATCCCACCATGCTAAGACACGCGGAGCGTATGGGCCAATATTGGCTGCCATCCATTGCGCGGCGGTTAGCCAGTAGCTTGGCACTACGTTGCAGTATAGGTCTGCACCTATGCTGTTGCCGTGGCTGTCTATTACAGAGCAGGCAGCAGACGGATTCGCATTGTTGGTGAAATATGCGGAAATTGAATTCGTTATTGATGAGGATTCTCCGAGAAGCACGGAGTGATTCATTATAGTACTGATGATTATTATTATGACGAACAGGGCAGTAAGCGCATATAGCTTCATCTTCTGTCCTGGAACTTTATCAAATGATATTGCGACCAGAAGGAATATCACTGCAAGTATTGTTGATATGAAGAACAGGGCTATTGCGAAAACGCTGTATACCAGTAGCTTGTTGTTCTTGTAGATATCCGAGAATAGATTACTGTTTTCTTCGTCGGTCAGCTTTGATTCGTTCTGGAGCTTGAATTTGGCTTTTGCCAGATAGAATATTTCGCCTATTATTATAGAGAATAACAATATGAATGCAACACCGAAGTGCGGCATGTATTTTACTTCAGAGAATCCTGCGACCATGAGCGGAATCACTATGGCAAGATAAAAGATGCCGGTTTTGCTGTTCCTGAATATTATGCTGATTAAAAGCATAATGATGCCAAGCGCAGATATTATCCATACCAATAACGGCAAGCCGCCTATACTTGCACCTATTATTCCGAAGCCCTGTGCTGCAAAATTATACGCCAACCCAGTCGGTATGAACTCCTGAACAGTCATGAAAAGAGGTGAGGATGGCGTTGTGAACTTCTTGCTAAGGTTTATGTACGCTGTTATGGGCTTGCCTATTGGAGTAAGCAGCATGACCAATCCTACGATTATTATCAGCAGCACAATCCATTCAAGATAAGTCTTGCTATCAAGGCGCTTGAATAGTATATGGTTTTTATGCAGGATTTTTGGTATGTAGTCCATTATAGCTATGAGTATTAATGCGAACAGGGGTGCTCCGATTGTTATAGGCAAGCCTAATAGGTTGGGTATCCTTCCTGAAAGCGTTGCATGGTATGGATGATAAACCGCCAGGAATATGCCTATGACAACAAGCACTATAGCATTCATCTTGTAGAAATCCTTGCTCAGGTCCCTGCGTGCAAGGCTCACTATCCCTTGTATCAATATGTAAAGCGTCAATACACCTGTATCTACAGTATAATAATGCGCGCCCAGGAATGTTGATGCGAATGCGATGCCTGCGAATATAGCAAGGCGCTTGCTCTTCATGTTCTTGACTGCCAGCATGTATGCCGCAAAGAAGAAGAACAGCGTGAATATGCCCCATGGCTCCAGGAGCTGCTCGCCAGCCACGAATGTGCTGAATATAACTGGCATTGTTGCTACAAGCGATGCGCCTATGAGCGCTATGTATTTGTCATACTCGTGATAAAGGAGCATGAATATTACGAATACCAGAAGTGCTGCAGTTATGGGCGGATATACGCCGCTAACATAACTCATCAGAGATGTGCTGAATGTAGAAAGATGCGGTCCCAATGAATTGGCTAAGCTGTACCAGTAAGCTTCCAGATATGGCACTATGGGCTGTATCCTCATTATGGTGCCCGTAGGTATGGTTGGCCATGCAGATGGGGAATATAACAGCTGATGCCCGAACGTCAGTATGGACTGTGCGCTCAGCATGTCAAAATAAGGATCAAACTCAAAGAATTTTGGGGCGATGCCGATGCTCTGCATCCTTGTTGCAAATGTGAGCAGCATTATAAGCAATAATAATAGCCATACCCAGTTTTTGGATAGAAATCCATACGCATTGAAGCTTGATATGTCTTTTGTGTTGCTCGAAAGCTTTTTCAGAAGTATTTTTTCCTCTTGCTCATGATCTAAGGCGAGCCTTTCGAGCTCTTCCCTGTGCAGCTTCTCAAGTTTAGCCTTCTCTTCTTCATCGAACGACACCTTCTCCAATTCGGATGACTGCTTTGACCTGAGAGCATTTTCTTCTTCGAGGTGCTTCTTTATTATTGCTTTGGAGTCTTCAAAACTGCCCAGCCTCGCCCTAAGCTCTTCAAGCCTTTTCTTGTAATCCTTTTCCATTGATGAGATTTCAGCTGATTCTGATTTGGCTTCATTTACCCTGACGACAGATTTTAGCCTCTTTAATGAATCGATAGTGAAAACTCCCTGCTGTATGCATAATATCAATCCTATTACGGATAATACCGCTGCATTCGCCTCAAACAGCGCTAGAGAGAATGAGAAGAAATGTATATAATTAGCCAGATACGCTTCGAGCCATGTCATCGTTGCCGGAGCTATAAGCCCGAATATGAACCCTATTACTGATATCTCGAAAAACCCAAGCTTTGTGTTTTTCAGCAATGCAAATGCTAGAAGTATGCCGGGTATGAACATCGAGAAGAAAGCTATTAAGCTTATCAGTATTATTGAACCCATGCTTATATCACTAATAGAGTAAATTAAATGGTGCCGGCTATTTAATATTAATTTTGGTTTTATTAGCTATTCATTATGGACTTCGGCATCTCAAGCACTTTCATTTCCCTGTCAGGGAATTTCGTTCCTGGAGGAACTATCCTTACCTTTATGCCTATGGCGCCATACTTAGGGTACGCCGTTGCGACACCCTCTGTAACTAGATTCATCACGTCGCCGGCTTTCGGCATGTAGCCTACGCTCTTTCTTATTGTTTTGGCGCGTGCACCCTTTGCCGCAAGCTTGCCACTTATTATTATCTCTGTGCCTATGGCCCCGTTTTCTATTATGCTTTTTAGGGTCATTTGTAGTATCTTCCTTGCATTTATAGACCTCTCGAGCTTGAATGCTATGTCCTTTGCTACGAGCAGCGGTTCGAGCATCTTGTTGTCTATTTCAACTACGCTTATCTGAGGATTGTTAACATTGAACCTCTTTTTTATGGCGTCAGTAAGCTCGTCTATGGTCTTTCCTGCCCTTCCTATGACCTTCCCAGGGTTCAGAACATGCACCGTTATCCTTGTAAGTACAGGCGTCTTTTGTATCTCGACCCTTGAGAATCCGGCACGGGAAAGTTCTTTGCTTAGGAATTTTGATATGTTTGCCTTGATTATGGAATCGTCAATGAACTTTTTTTCTATTGCCATCGTCATACGCCTTGTTTGTTTCCAGTGTTATGCTCATGCTTCTTTTCGCCTTCTGTTGCCTTGGCAGAGGGTTTTTGAACATCCTTAGCTATCTCTTTGCGTTCTTTTGCCTTTTCTTCCTTCATGGGAGTTTCGGAAGGGTTTGGTTGTTCGGATTTTATGGTTTGCTTAGGCGTGCTTTTATCCATTTCCGGGTGTATATGACCTTTCGATGGTTTTGCCTTCTCCGCCTTCTTAAGCTTAATTGCCTCTAGGCTTGCAACAGGTATTGCCTTCGCCTTGAATGCCTTCGCTTTTATCGCTGCCTTAGCCTTATCGCTTAACTTGATTTCTGAAGGATTGGCCAATCCTATCTCAACTTTAGAAAACTCTATGTCGCTCCTCCTTAATGTGCCGTACCCGTAACTGTCACTGAAGAAAAGAACGCCCTTTGAAGGTGTCCTCATTAGTATCTGTGTCTTGTTGGCTGCAGCATGCACTACGACCATGTCTTCGACATCGTTGCCCTTCATCTTTGCATTTGATATAGCATTGATTAATGTCTTCTTGACTATCGCGGCGCATTTCTTTGGATACCTGCCCTTCTTTCCTCCTATTTCATGCCTCGAACCCATGCCTTTGTTGAATCGCTTGAATTCTATTGGCATACCTAAGGAGATTATGGAATCCAGCATGTCTACCGCCTTCTCCGCCTTCATGTACCTTATGGACGTGCACACTTCCGTCAGATCCTTGAAACTGGCGTTTATGTCTTTCTGTCCTGCGAAGACCACTTTTTCTTTGTTGCTTCCGTTGTAAGAGTAATTCAATTAATTCACCTATTTTTGGGAGAGGAACTTGCTTCCGCGAGTTGCTTTTATTCCTGGAGCCGAATGCTGCACGCGTTTCGTCGTGTATACAAATTCGCCAAGCCTATGGCCAAGCATCTGCGGTTCTATTAGGAGTTTCTGATACTCCTTGCCGCTATATACTTCGAATGTCATCCCTATCCAGCTCGGCAGTATAACTGCTTCGCGTGTCTGCGTCCTTACCGGTTTGCTCTTCGCCCTTCGCTCCTCGACCTTCTTGATAAGCGTCCTGTACTGCAATGAATTGCGCTTAATCCAGCGCCTCTGCCTGGACTTTATCAGCGAAAGATACTCTTCGCTGCTCATCGATGGAATATCGCCGGGCATCTTGCCTTTGAATGCTATTCTTTCTACCATTTAATCATCTGCTCATTTCTTCTTCCTTCCTACACGCCTTGCAGCTATATGCCCTACCTTTCTTCCCGGAGGGGCATTCCTAGAGGTCATGCTGCTCTTGCCCTTGTGGTGCTGCTTGCCGCCGAACGGATGGTCCACGGGATTCATCTTCACGCCCCTGTTCCTCGGCCATAGCCTGTTTAAAGTATGATTCATATAGTGCGCCTTGCCTGCGGTCACTATGGGTGCATCCTTCTTGCCTCCCCCAGCTACAACCCCGAGCTGCGCCCTGCAGTCAGAGCTCATTGGCACATTTGATTTTGATGGCATTTTAACATTTACCTTTTCGCCTATTCGTCCAGATATGTAGGCTGCAGCTCCTGCAGACCTTACCAATTTGCCGCCGTCCCCAGGTATGGATTCTATATTGTATATCGGTATCCCTTCAGGTATTTCAGATAGGTGCACTACGCTGCCCAACGAATAGCCGGATTGCTTGTTTATCGATATCTTGTCGCCGATTTTTATGCCTTCTGGGGCTATCATGTACCCTTTTGAAAAGTCTTCATATATTATTTCCATTAAGGGAGCAGTATGCCCCGTATGATTGAATAGAGATACCACTTCTGCAGTGGTGACTTTTGAGCTGTTAGGAAAATCTACACTGATGTCGAATGTCCCAGGTAGCTTTGAATAGACGTTCGATCCCTTTCCCCTCCTTTGCTGCCTCAATTTCTTTCCCATTAATTACACCAATTTCAATTTCATCGCTATATCGCTGGCGTTGGCGCCTGGTGCAAGTTTTATGAATGCCTTCTTTACGTTGTTAGGCATATTGACCGTGCGTATTTTCGCCACCTTTGTGTTGAACATGCGCTCGAATTCTTTTTTTATTTCGGGCTTTGTAGAGCCAAGGCTAACAGAATACACTATCAAATTCTCTTTTGAGACTAAGCCTATGGATTTTTCTGTAGCTATTGGATGTATCAATGCTGACATGTTTCACACCTTTATGGTCTTTGCCGCTTTTTTCATTTCGGCTTTTGATATTACGGATGCTATGTTTTTAACTGCGTCCTCGCTCCATATGGCGACCTTTATAGGACTGCCCCCAGGAGCAAGCTTGTTTGCGCTTATTTCCTTTATCGTGCATGCCTTCACTCCGCGTATGTTCCTTGCCGCTTCTATGGCTCCTTTGTCTTCGTTAAGTATCAGCAATACAGACTGCTTTGAAATGCGCTGCTTCGATGATCTCCTGATGCCTTTCCTGTTTTTGCCTGCTGCGGCATTGCCTATCAGGCCATCGAGGCTTAGGCTCTTAAGAACCTTGACCATCTCCTTCGTCTTCTTTATGGATTCTATTTCGTTAATCATTACTAATGGCATCTTTTTATCCTTGCTGTTCAATCTTGATGTTGCTGCGATGGCACTTTCCATTGCGTGGAGATATTCGCTCTTACCCATATATTCGTTAAGCCTTTTTTCTATTACGTGGGGGTGCGCGCGTTTACCTTTCACTGCTGACGGTATGCGCTTGACTTTGCCCTGCACTCCACCGCCGAGCTTCTCCCTTGGCCTTATGGCCTTACCCATGTGTCTTCCAGTCCTGTAAGACATCATTGCACCGTAATATGCTGCGGTAGTCTGCATTCCTGCGAGCAGATAATGACCTTGCGGCTGTAGGTTTTGCGAACTCTCCGCTATTACCGCCCGCCTTATGAGCCAATCCTTTGCCTCCTTATCGAATACGTATGGAAGCTCTATTTGATGATCGGCCTTCCCTTCCAAAGATAAAACATCTGCTTGAGCCATGATATCACTGCTTCATATATAGGATTTTCGGCTCCTTTATGCCGCTTGCATTTGTATTGCGTATTGATTTCCTTACCCTTACCAGTCTTTTAGCCGGGCCCACAACTGACCCTTCTATTACAACATAATCGTTCTTCACCATGCCGTATTTTCCGAAGCCCTGTTTTGGGTTTATGGATTGCACATCTGCCTGTGCGCCTATCTTTATTAGCCTTTTATTGTATTCCGTCCTGTAGTTGAATCCAAGCTGCCCGGCGTGCGGAACGGTATATAGAACCTTTCCAGGAGTGAACGCACCAAGGGTGCCCACGTGCCTTATCTTTCCAGTAGCTTTATGCTGCAATCTTGAAACGCCATGTCTTTTTATAACGCCCGCCCACCCTTTGCCTATGGATATCGAGCTTATATCTATGTATTCGCCTGGCTTGAACGCGTTTGCCGGCTTTACCTCCTTGCCAAGCATCTCGCTTGCAAACTTAAATTTTTCTTCCAACGTTTTTCCCGATATTGCGCTTTCGAACCTTTGCGGGTGCCTTTGGCCAGTGCTTGTGCCTTCCGGAAATGCTACCAACAGCGCGCTTACGTCTGAACATGATGGGATGTCCTTTTCGGCATCCTTTAGGTATGCGTTATCGTGCGCCAGCTTCTTTATGCCAAGCTTTTGGGCTATCTGCTTGTCGTATATTTCAGTATGTGTGATAGTGTAGCCGGTTATGGGGCTTTTTCTATAAAGCCTGATTCCGTAAAACTCTGTCTTCGGGACCTCCAGCACCGTGCATGCCTTCACTACCTCGATGCCCTTCTTTTGCGATTCTGAGTCGTCCAGCATCGATAACGTCGTCATCCCAGCCTTATATGTAACGATATTCGTAATGCCCACCTGTGCCTGCTTGGACGCACTGCTGCGTATCCTGGGCAGGCGTTTATGAGCGCGCCTTTTCTGCCAATATTGTGAACTAGCCATTTATAACACTAAATTGCAATTAAACAATGCACACTTTCAGATAAATCGGTATTTACCTGCTTTAAGGTATTAATTGATATCGCCATATATTTATATATTTTTACTTTTTTTGCGATTTGTGGAATAACGCGGTGGCCCCGTCTATTGTCTGCACATCGCGCAAAACAGAATTGACGGATGCACGCAACGCAGTTGCGTCAGCCGCACTTATGCTTATTTTCAGGCAGCCCTTTTCTTTTTTTATGGCTATGCTGCTGCGCTCGTATGTTTTTATGCTGCCTATAGCTTTAATGTTGTCGCCGTATCCTGTTATCTTTATCTCTGCAAAGTATTTAAACTTTCTTGAAGATTCATCCGTCTAAATCCCTCTATGCTTTCGCCCGGAACTTGTAAGACCACGTTCTGCCCTGTGCGGGTTTTTCAATATGCTTGAATATCCGGCGTCTGCCTGCAACACTTTGCTGCTCTTGTCCAGCATTATTACTTCGTAGAACCTGTCGGTGCCGATCTCTCCTACAAAATATGAGTTCATTATCTCGAAATTCGTGAACTTTTTAGCTGCACGCTCTTCGGCTATCGACTGCAGCGACTTGCTTCTTGAAAAATACCTTCCGCTCTTCGATGGTTTCCTGCCTCCTCCCACTGTAGCTCTTTTCCTGTTGCCTTTTCTTACCCTGACTCTTGCAACTGTTATGCCTTCCTTCGCCTTATAGCCTAGATTTCGTGCCCTTGAGAGGTTTGTTGGTTTCCCTATCTTAGATACCGGCGGCTCCTTTGACCATTCGGCCATTTTGTTTTTATAAATGTCAGAACGATCCTGGTATTCCTTTATAAATGTTTTCTTTATGCTTTTGTACATTCCCATTTTATCACTTGCATTATGATGAAGACCATAGCTAGGTTATACGCTTTGATAAGCAAAATATAAAAATATTGCCTGCCTGTGCGTGCCTTTGTGGGGCTGTGCCAATTTACTATATATTATGGGATAGGAAGGTTTAAATAATAGAAAATACAAAATAGATTACGCTTCTAAATTCATGGTGTATCTAAATGTCAAAACGAATCAACAACCCCGAACGCAAGTTTTCTGGAAAGCGTAATACAAATATTAAACACGTTAAGGTTGCACCGAAACACAGTGCAGCGCATGCTGCGGTTTCCAAGCGGGCAGTTGCCCTGAAAGCACATACACGCACGATTGGCGTGAAGGGGCCTGCAACTGCGAAGAAGCGTTTAGTGAATGGCAGAAATAACAGAGCGGGCACTGCGAAGAAAATACAGGCAAGCAAACCACACATAGCAAAGGTCACCAAAGCAGAAATTAGGAAAACAGAAGAGGCCATGGCCGAGAAGGCGACCTTGGAAAGAACTAAAGAGATAATAGAATCCATAATGCAGAACGAGCCCATAATATCATATTTAAATAAGAACGTGAGCAAACGCGCCTCTGAGGTGCTTAGCCTCCTTGAAACCCCTAAAACAGACGAGCAGATCGCAGAAATTTTAGATATGAAGATAAATGGCGTGCGAAGGATATTGAATATAATGCAGGGATATGGCATAACAAATTATAACATATCCAAAAACGTAGATGGATGGCTTTCTTTTTCGTGGTACATAAACAACAATAAGGTAGATCAGTTTTTTGATTATGTAAAGAGTGTATCTAGCACTGAAAGTACGATAAAGGATGGCTGCAATGATTATTTCATATGTGATAAATGCTATAAGGACAGCAAGATGATATTTACTTTTGATGCCGCTTATGAAGCGAATTTTAAATGCTCGTGCAATAAACTTATGGTAAGGAAGAGCAAAGACGACATTGAAGAAATTTTGAAGGCTGCAGAGATATCAAAAAGTTAAATTACATAAAAAAGGCAAGCAGAGCGAGGTAGGGTAGTCTGGAGTGCCCGCCGGGCTCATAACCCGGAGATCAGTGGTTCAAATCCACTCCTCGCTATATGGCAGCCACCCCTTAGTTCCGCTATTCATGTATTTTATTATATTATATATATGTTTAAAAAAACAGCAATCACTAACTATATATGGGCGAAAGCTAAAAATATTCCGAGGATTATCGGAATAGAGGGGTGTTAATATAACAGAACATATTTCTTACGACATGTTGTGGCAAGTATACCAAAAGGAAAAATACTCAAATGAGCTTCAAACCATACCTAAGAATTTCTACGATGAGATAAGAAAAGACACAGAATCACTCGGATCCAAAAACCCAAACGACGAAGAAGCATCAATCATAAGAAACAACATAATAAAAATAACGAACGAGCTCTACGAAAAAAGGAAGCAGAAAATCATAATATATGTTGCATACAACAAACAACTACCATCACCCATACCAAAAGCAGAACAGGATTTTTACATTAAACTTATAAATGTTACAAAAGAAAACAAAGTGGATATATCTGGAAGCTCTGCAGAAAACGAAGTCATTACACTACGGGCGATAATTGAGATACCTGAGGTGTTTCTTCCTTCAGGGGACAAGATAGGGCCTGTACAGAAGGGCTCTGTTTTGGAGATAGAGAATACCAACGACGCAAGATTTTTAATTGAGAATACGCTATGTGAGCAAGCTTAAAACATAAAACATCCAAATGTGATAAAATGAAAGTACCTAGAGAGATAAAGACATTCTGCCCAAAATGCGGCAAGAATACGAACCATAAGGTCATATTATACTCAAAGAAGCCAGAAAGCGGACTTAATGTAGGAAAGCGCAGGCGCGCCAGAAAACTTAAGGGATACATAGGCAAGGTAAAAGGACAAGCTACTGTGGTAAAAGTATCAAAAAGGCAAAAGGTACTGCTAGAATGCAAGGACTGTAAATATAAAGTGGAAAGGGTTCTAGGGTCCAGAACAAAGAAAAAGCTGGAATTCGGTATGTGACCCGAAATCAAAGTGATATCCTGATGTCAAATAAAATATTTCCCAAACAGAATTCGTTAGTAATAGCGGAGGTATCAAAGATAACCAGGTACGGCGCATACTGCAAATTGCCTGAATATGGCGGCACGGAGGTCTTTCTGCCGCTGAAGGAGGTATCATCCGGATGGATAAAGAACATAAGGGAATTCCTGCACCAGGGCCAAAAAATAGTCTGCAAGGTAATATACGTAGATATGGACAAGGATACCATAGACATATCGTTAAAAAAAGTCACGGCCAAGGAATCCAAGACAAAGATAAGCGAATACAATCTGGAGAAAAGACTCAACGGGCTTTTCATGCAGGCATTGAAGATGAGCAAGGAGAGCCAGCAAAGCAAGGACCAGATGATGCAATACGTCCTGAGCGCATTCCAAAATTACACAAATCTTTTCTTCAATGCTGCCAACGACACCGAAGAATACAAAAAACTAGATATACCAAAAAAATTGAAGGATGCTATAGCATCATTGATAATAATAAACAAAAAGAAGAAGCAGCACAACGTATCGTACATAGCCATACTATACACATTCAATACGAAATCAGGGATGACGTCAATAAACGACCTTTTGAAAAAGGTAGAAAAGAAAGGCGTTAATGTATCCTACATTAGCTCGCCCAAATACAGAATGGCATCCAACGGCCAGGATTACAACGAAGCAGAAAACAAAATTAAAGAGGCGGTGGCTCTTATAGAAGGCACCAAAGGCATCGTTTTTAAGATCGAAAAGGAGAAACTGAAAAAAGAGAAAGAAAATGTAATGGACGCAATATATGGGTGATGATTGAATGGACGATACATACATAAAACTTAACGGGGAGCTCCCCAAGCTTAAAACTCCTGTCCTTATTGTAGGGCTGCCAGGCATAGGCAGCGTAGGAAAGATAGTTGTGGAACACCTTAAAAAAGAATTTAAGGCTAAGAAGGTCGCGACGCTGTATTCGAACCATTTCCCACATCAGGTGGCGATGCTGAAGAACGGCGGCATACGCCTTGTAAATAACAGATTCTATGTTCTTAAATCTAAGAGCAAAAAAACTTCTGATATAGTATTGCTTACAGGAGATGTGCAGGCTATGACATCCGAAGGTCAGTACGAGGTCAACAGGATGATAGTGGATTTCTTCAGGAATCAGTTGCAGGGCAGTTTCATATATACCTTAGGGGGATATAACATTTCCGGAAGCGTGGCGCAGAACCCAAGGGTATTCGGCAATGCGACAAGTCTCTCGACAGTGAATAAATTCCGCAGCAAGGGCATAGTATTCGGGGAATCAAAAGGCACTATACTGGGATCGGCCGGGCTCATAATAGCGTTTGCAAAGATGAATGGCATGGAAGGCATATGCTTGATGGGCGAGACTACATTCATAGATGTTGACCATAGGGCAGCTAAAGCAGTGCTAGAGCTGCTCGCCAAAGAACTTGGCCTTAAGATAGACACAAAAAACCTGGACAAAATGATAGAGAAGACTGCACAGACGCTTAAAGAACTCGAGCAGCAGATAGCCACAAGCATACCCATGCCGCAGCCTGGCCTAGGAAACACGGGCGGAGACAACAGGACAACTTCATATATAAGGTAATGCAACTGCGCCAGTAATCTAGCCTGGTAGGATATCAGCTTCCCATGTCTAGGAAAAAGCTGAATGCTCGGGTTCAAATCCCGACTGGCGCAATCAAACATGGGTCACTAAATGCTTCAAACTGCAACTGCGAATTCATATACCCTTATATTTCTGATAATAATAGTTCTGATGGCAGCCAGGCGCGCAGGCAGGGCGTCAACAGCGAGCAAATTCTCATTACGCAGGATCTTTCTAAGGCCTGTGATATATGTGGCTATTGCAGCGGCAGTATCGATAGGCCTGTCAGAATATGAAATAATTTCAATCGTGCTTCTAGCGCTCGCAGGTGCATATGCTGCCATTTCACTATCAATAGGTATAGAAATATCATATATAGGAGGTAAACTCCACTATAAAAGATCGCGTGCCATAGTGCTGTTCTGGGGCATTGCTGTAGTGCTAAGATACGTGTTTGCTATGTACCTTTCTACATATGCAATCGCATCAATATCCATTAATCTGCTATTGGGTGCGACTACTGGGTTGTTGGTTGGTGAGGCCATTAAGATTTATATATTATACAAGAAACTCAAAGCAAAAGAAACAAAATCCATATGAATAATCTGATTATTACATCAGGATTGCAAATATCGCCATCGCTGTCAATGCACCTGCAATGCTGGCTATGCCATTAGATGTGAACTTGTTTCCCACTCCTTTGGTTTCAAAATATCCTGCCATCGAGTCTGCAATTGTGCCTATAAATCCAGATAACGATATGCCTATTATCAGGTACAACAGCGCCTGCGTGAAGAATGCACCTGAGAGCAGCACTACGCTAAGCGATATCGCAAAAGCTCCTGCGAGCCCCATAAGCAGGCCAAACCACGTAATGCCTCCAGAAACGCCTTTCCTAACTTTTTTAAGCGTGAATATCATTAGCGGTTCACCGTCCAATACGCCTAATTCGCTGCTAAACTTGTCTGCAGCTACGGCAGCCACGCTTCCCACAAACCCGAATACCATCAATTGCTCAAGCCCTGTAAAAGCCATAGCCGAAACGAAGAATGCACTAGCCATAACCAAAGGGATCGCACCATTGGCAACAACATTTTTCGTACCTCTACTTTTTTCGTACAGCTGCCTTTTCTTCTTATATGGGGTGCCAATCCAGGTCACTATGGCCGATATTACTAAGAAATAAAGCATTACTATGAAAAAGAATGCACCAAGCCTGCCTCCAAGAATTATGAGCAAGATACCTAGCGCTAAAGAAACCAAAGTTGCTCTCAAGTCAAGGGTCAAAAAAGTCATTGTTTCATCCAAAATTATGGAAAGTTCCGGTATTTAGAAAGGCTTTTAAATCTATATATTCATAGTAAATTACGAGTTCTCTACTGTAGGAAAGTCGTGAAGAACTGGTCGCCTTGCCAGCGTCTCTGACGCTGGCCTTATTCTTTGTTAATATATATGCTAAATTATCCTCTTACTTATGCCAAGTAAACCTATTTATTGTTATTTGCATATAATAACTATAAGATGATTTTTTAATGGCTAAAGAAAAGAGCGTAAAAGATATAGAAGACCTTCCAGGCATAGGTCCCACTACTGCAGAAAAGCTACGCTCGGCAGGCATAGACTCGCTTGATAAAATAGCGACAATGTCTCCACATGAGCTTTCTGAGGTATCCGGCATAAACGTAGAAAGCGCAAAGAAAGCCATAAGTGCATCAAGAGAAGCAACAACAATAGAATACGAAACCGGGAGCGCAGTATCTGAAAAGAGGAGGGTCCTCGGAAAGATAACAACGGGCTCCAAAGACCTCGATGAGCTAATAGGCGGCGGAGTAGAGACAAACGCAATAACCGAGGTGTATGGCAAATTTGCGAGCGGCAAATCGCAAATAGGGTTCCAGCTTGCAGTCAACGCGCAACTCCCAAAAGGCAAAGGGGGTCTTGACGGAAGCGTGCTTTTCATAGATACGGAGGGAACTTTCAGGCCTGAAAGGATAGAATCTATGGCAACGGCGGCAGGATTGGACCCTGATGCAGTCCTAGGGAATATTATGGTTGTCAGGGCTACCACTACCGAAAAGCAGGTCCTTACTGTTGAAAGAGCGGACAGCCTAATACTTGAAAAAAACATAAAACTGATAATAGTCGATTCAATAACCTCCCTTTTCAGATCCGAATTCATAGGCAGGGGTGCGCTTGGCGAACGCCAGCAGAAACTCAATTCTCACATACACAAGCTTCAGCTCCTGGCAGACAAATTCGGCGTTGCCGTATACATTACTAATCAGGTAATGGACAATCCGGGCATATTATTTGGGGATCCAACTACACCTATAGGTGGAAATGTATTGGCTCATGCTGCTACTACTAGGCTTTATATAAGAAAAAGCAAAGAAGACAAGAGGATTGTAAGGCTTGTCGATTCGCCAAACATGCCGGATGGCGAATGCATAATCAAGATAACCTCTAATGGCGTAAAGGACTAATTACATCATATGCACCGCCGGGCGTGTAGCCTGGTGGGGTTATGGCTGAGTTGATGAGGTTGCCTGCTGTTGAGGCGTTGGCGCCTGGAATATATGTATACCCTGGTGCATTATTTGAGGAAGCTTGAACTGTATTTGTATTTGTTCCTAACTGCTGCGGTGTGGATAATCCCAACATTCCTGCAGTATATTCTTGGTTATTCTGGAAGTTTTGCTGCGAAGGCGATAGCCCTCCCGTTCCTTGCGTGGGTAATCCTATCGGTATATTACCTTGTGAGATGGTCTGTGCGGAGAGCACGTTCGTCTTCGGCGAAGCATAGATCGCAGTAATCCCTACGTCTGCTTCTGATTCTTGAAATGCACTGCAAGCTCCCTTCCCTCAAAAAATACATGCAGAAATACTGAAAGCGCAGCTGTGGCACTGTTGGGCTGCCTTGATATGCTGACCTTGAAATCCGCCCTGTCTATAATGCTCTTTATCGATTCCTTTGATGACACTACGACTAAAAGATTCCTGTAAGCCTTTAAGGTATGCGCCACTTTATTGAGTGGTTCTCCGAACTGCGTGAGGTACACTATTTTATAATTGCGCCTGTCCTTGAATGTTTCGGCAATGCTCCTTGAGAATCCGACCTTGAACTCACCGCCCCACCTCTTCATTATCCTCTTATTAAGGCCCATGATTCGCTTATTCTCCCGCTGTGCGGCGAATGTTATGCCCGATGCACCCAAAGCCCTAGCTGAAAGCATAAGGTCTACCTGGCTATTATAGTTGCAATTACCTACGACAACTACTGATATCAATGCCCCACCCAAATATATTTAAACAATAAAAGTTAATAATGGCACTGAAAAAGCTGGATATCAATCCAAAATAGATTATACTATCTGGGCATCGACTACTTTGATTGGAGGCGCGATGCGCATCAGCCTAACGCCGCTCGCGTTTCTTCCTGTTACCCTAATGGATGCAATTGCGAACTGTATCGACAGGCCTTTGGAGTTTACTATCAATATGCTTTTATCCTTCTCAGCTGCAAGCACCCTTACTACGCTGCCGGTTTTTTCGGTGCATTTTACGTTTATAACTCCCTTGCCTCCGCGCTTCTGAAGCCTGTATTTCATTATCTCCGTAGCCTTACCAAAGCCGTTCTCTGTTATCGACACTATGTTTGAGTCTTTTGATGCGGAAACCACATTTACTACGTAGTCATCCCCTTTGAGCCTGATGCCTCTAACACCATATGCATTCCTTCCCATTGAGCGTATGTCTGTTTCTTTGAACCTTGTGCCTTTACCTAAATGCGAAGCTATAAACAATTCGTCCGAACCGCTAGATAGGCAGACATCGGCCAGCATGTCATCGCTGTATGTGGGTATCGCTTTTATGCCGCTGGAGCGGGGACGGGAGAACAATTTCGCGCGCACCCGTTTGATCCTTCCCTTCCTTGTTACAAAATTCAAAAATGAATTTTCAAACACTCTCGTGTTTATTACCGCTTCTATCTCCTCGTTTTCTTCAAGCTTTACAAGATTTACTGCAGCTTTGCCCATGCCATACCTGTTTCCGGTAGGTATCATATAACCCTTCAGCCAGTATGCCCTGCCTCTATTGGATACCATCAGGAGATAGTCCTTTGACATGCAGGTAGCTACCTGTTTTACAAAATCACCTTCCTTAAGGTCTATCGTTATAACTCCTTTGCCTCCACGCTGTTGGCTTTTGTATATGTCTGCCGGTAGCCTCTTAAGGTACCCTGTATTTGTAAGTATTATCACGCTTTCTTCATCTTTTATGAGGTCTTCGCTTTCTATGTCCTGCATTTCTATGTTGCTCTCAATCGTAGACCTCCTCTCCCTCCCGTACCTATTGCTAACGTCCTTGGTCTCCTCTTTTATTATTTTGTAAATCTCGTTATTGTCGGAAAGTATTCTCTTGAAGTATTCTATGCTCTGCTTTAAGGAATTCATTTCATTGCGCAGGGTATTGCTCTCAAGGCTTGTAAGTCTGCTGAGTCTCATTTCCAGTATGGCGCTGGCTTGCTTCTCCGAAAATCCGTATTTTGCTATGAGTGCACCCTTTGCCTCCTTGGAATCGCTGCTTTTTCTTATTATCGATACAACATTGTCTATGTCGTTTATTGCTGTTAGCAGCCCGTCCACAATGTGCAGCCTGTCGGACGCTACCCCCAAGTCATATTCCGTGCGGCTCTTTATGACGCTGAACCTGTGCTCCACGAATATTTTTATAAAATTTTTAATGTTAAGCGTAAGCAGCCTATTGCCTATCACAGCTATGTTCATTACGGGAAGCGAGTTCTGCAGTTGCGTATGCTTGTAAAGCAGATTCAGTATATATTCAGGGCTCGTGTCCCCTTTAAGCTCTACTATTATACGTATCCCTCGTTTGTCGCTCTCATCTCTAAGCGCACTTATGCCCGTAAGCGCCTTGTCCTTCACCAACGTCGCTATTTTTTCTATGAGCGTAGCCTTGTTTACGGTATAGGGTATTTCGGTTATGACTATGCGCTTGCCCTTGTGACCATCAATGTCTTCTATATGGCTTCTCGCTCTTATTATTACGGATCCCCTGCCTGTAAGGTATGACCGTACTAAATTGCTATCGTAAAAGACTATGCCTCCTGTGGGGAAATCAGGCCCTTTTATGAATGCCAACAGCTCCTCGCTGGTTATGTCCCTGTTGTCAACATATGCAATTATGGCGCTGCAAACCTCTACCAAATTATGCGGCACGATATTTGTAGCCACCCCAACAGCTATACCTGAAGAACCGTTTATTATTGCATTTGGGATTTTTGACGGAAGTACAACTGGCTCTTCCTCTGTGTTATCAAAATTTGGTACAAAAGGCACTGCCTTCTTTTCTATATCTACCAGCATCTCTTCTGCGATTGCCCTAAGCCTCACCTCCGTATAACGTTGCGCAGCTGGCGGGTCTCCATCTATGGAACCCATATTGCCTTGTCCTTCTACAAGCATATGGTTCATTGAAAAATCCTGCGCCATTCTAACGAGGGTTTCATACGCTGCCATATCGCCATGCGGATGATACTTACCTATTACCTCTCCAACTATCCTGGCGCTTTTCTTTGTAGGCTGATCATGTACATTGTTAAGCTTGTACATTGCATAAAGTATCCTACGCTGTGCAGGTTTCAGCCCGTCTCTTGCATCAGGCAGCGCCCTGCCTACGATTACACTCATCGCATAATCTATGTAGCTAGACTGCATTTCGCTCTCTATGGATACATCAATTACATTGTCCATCTGCCATCACACATCCAAGAAAGAAACCTCTGTGGAATGCTCCTCCAGAAATTTTCTCCTTTCATCTACATTTATGCCCATCAATATGCTAAATATTGAATCTGCCAATTGCGCATCTTTTATGGTTATCCTCTTCAATACCCTGCTGGATGGGTTCATCGTGGTTTCCCATAACTGTTCAGGATTCATTTCACCCAAACCTTTGTACCTGTTTACGTTAGCCTTGCCTCCGTAACCCTCCATTATTTTGTTCAATTCAGTATCAGAGTAGGCATATTTCACCTCCTTTCCGTGAGCTATCTTGTACAATGGGGGCTGTGCAGCATAAACATAACCCTTCTCTATTAGGGGTTTAAGGTATCTGTAGAAAAATGTCAAAAGCAATGTTTTGATATGGCTCCCATCCACATCAGCATCGGTGAGAAATATTATTTTATGGTATCTCAATTTCTCTATGTCAAAAGATTCCTTAATGCCCGTTCCGAAAGACGTCACCATTGTATGCAGTTCAGCATTGCTGAATATTCTGTCCTCTGACGCCTTCTCCACGTTTAATACCTTTCCCCTTAAAGGCAATATGGCCTGATAAAATCTGTCCCTGCCTTGCTTGCTTGATCCGGCTGCGCTGTCCCCCTCAACTATAAATATTTCAGCCTTTTGCGGGTCATTCTCCGTGCAGTCTGCAAGCTTCCCTGGAAGCACCGACCCCTCAAATATGTTCTTTTTTCTGGAAAGTTCCCTGGCCCTCTTTGCAGCCTCTCGCGATTCGGCAGCCCTCACGACCTTCTCTATGATCCTTCCAGCTTCAGCTGGATTTTCTTCAAGGTAGTATGACAATTCACCATAGACTATATTCTCCACTATGGATTTTATCGTCGTGTTGCCAAGTTTCTCCTTTGTCTGCCCCTCGAATTCAGGGTTTTGCATCATAACAGATACTATGCATATCAACCCTTCGCGCGTATCCTCTCCCTCTATACTGACGCCAACCTGTTTCTTGACGTTTTTCTGCAGATATGTAGTTATCGCCCGTGTAAGTGCGCCTCTGAATCCTGAGACGTGAGTGCCTCCCTCAAGCGTTTTTATCTTGTTCACAAAAGATATGATCTCCTCGCTGTAGGTATTCACATATTGCAGCGCTACATCAACCTTTACTGTGTCTATGTCCTTGGATATGATTATGGGCTTTGACAATGGCTCTTTGCTGCCTCTTATATAATCAATGAAGTCCATCATGCCATTTGTTGAATAAAACACCTTTTCTGTCTTCGTCTCATCCCTTTCATCCACAAGCGTTATTTTTAAGCCTGGATTCATGAAAGAAAGGTCGCGTAGCCTCTCGACAAGTATTACCGTATCGAACGCATTTGCAGAAAATATCTCAGAATCAGGCCTGAATTTAACCGTAGTGCCAGTCTCTGTGGTATTGCCAATTATCTCTAACGATGAAATCGGCACGCCCCTGCTGAATTTCTGTTCATATACCTTGCCATCCTTTTTAACCTTAACAGAGGTGTATTCGGAAAGTGCATTTACTACCGTCATTCCAACTCCATGCAGCCCTCCAGAAATCTTATAAATCTTATTGTTGAATTTCGCGCCAGAATGAAGCGAAGTCATTATGACTTCCAATGCAGATTTACCCTCTTTCTGCATAGCATCTACGGGTATGCCCCTGCCATTGTCGCTTACTTCGCCTACGTCAACGCCATCCTCCCTGGAAAGAGTTATAACTATCCTATTGCAATACCCTGCGAGCGCTTCATCTACTGCATTATCTATTATCTCGTTAAGCAGGTGCAAAAAACCGCTGCTTCCAGTAGAGCCTATATACATAGCAGGCCTTTTACGTATGCCTAACGGTCCTGAAAGCACAACTATATCCTTTGCACTATAATTATCATCACTCATTCTACCAGCTTATAAACAGTAAATCGCCTTTAATACATATTATGATTTCATATTTAAAGCCCTTTTGGTATAGTGTTGCTTCATCGACCAACACAAGAAAACGATAAATATCTTGATAGCATAATTCCAAGTATGCTAAAGAAGGCAGGTTTATACGAATCCCTTGAAAACAAAAAAGTGCGATGCATAGCGTGCTCAAGGAAATGCGTAATTCCTGAAGGGTCAAATGGTTTTTGCTTTGTGCGCAAAAATATAGGGGGCAGCCTCTATCTATTATCATATGCCATGGTTTCTGCGCTACAATTGGATCCTATAGAAAAGAAACCATTCTACAATTTCAATCCTGGTGCATATGTGCTTGGAGTTGGGACGTCGTCATGTAATCTTGGATGCCTCTTCTGCCAAAACCACAACATATCAAAGGAACATGAAATATCAGGCATAGAAATCATGCCTGATGAATTAATAAACTTGGCTATCTCAAAAGGTGCGCAAGGCATAGCATTTACATACAACGAACCGACAATATTCATCGAATACGCGCTAGATGTGGCTGAGCAAGCGCACAGGAAAGGGCTATTCACTCTTTTCGTCAGCAACGGGTACATGACCAAGGAAGCTATAGATTTGATGGTCGGCGCGATAGATGCCGTAGTTGTAGATTTTAAAGGAAATGGCGAAAGGATTTTTTCCAATAAATTTGAAGCTGTAGTATCAAACGATCCGGTAAAAGAGTCTGTAGAATACCTTGTAAAATTAGGGTTCCATGTAGAAATAACAGACTTGATAGTGCCCAACGTGGGTGACTCCCTAAGCGCATGCGATAAGCTGACTAGCTGGCTTGCCGGAATATCCAAAGATATACCAATCCATTTTACCCGTTTTTATCCTGATTATAAGATGCTTGATTATCCAATAACCCCGATTCAGACACTGGAGAAGCACTATAACGTTGCAGTAAAAAATGGCTTAAGGTACGTATATATAGGGAATGTGCCAGGCAACGAACACAATGACACATCTTGCCCAGGGTGCGGCAAAAAAATCATAAAACGTGATGGATTTTACATATCTAAAATGCATATTACAAATGATAAAAAATGCAGATATTGCAGATACCAAATAAAGATAGACGGCAAGCTAAAAAGCGAAAATAAGCATGTCAATGCTATAGATGTCATCATATAACTAAGATAACAATAAATTCTTTGCCAAGCAAATAAGTACCATGTTAACGAAGGCAAAAAAAACATATGTAAATGGTCTTTTGGTATTGGGTCTTGCAATAGCGTTATACACGCTGCTTGTCCATTTTCAGCCTTCCCTCCTTTATTGCCCAAGTAACGGTGTGATAGATTGTGCGCTTGTCCTGAAGAGCGCATACTCTACAATATTCGGCATACCTCTTGCATTGCTGGCATCTGCATGGTTCATAACCATGCTGTTGCTGTTTCAGTCAAAAAATAAAACCTCCCTAGCAATTGCACCTATATGGCTTATGCTTGGATTGGGTGGCATAGCCTACTCTATAACTGCTCAATTTCTCTTGGGGAAAGTATGCATATACTGCCTCTCCATTGATACAATAATAGCATTAACTGTTGCATTATTTGTGGTATGAATGCCTGGCATGTACATAAGAGATCCATTGTTTGGCGATATACACATCAATGATGTGGCGCAGCGTTTAATAGATAACGAATGGATGCAAAGGCTAAGGTACATAAAGCAGTTAGGATTTGACTATCTGGTATATCCTGCAGCAAACCATTCAAGATTTGAGCATTCGCTTGGAACGATGAAAGTAACTTCTGATATGGCCTCAAAAATATTTTCCGAAGATGACCCTGAATTGTCAATCGCAGGACTGATGCACGATATAGGTCATACTCCGTTTTCACACCAATCTGAAGATATAGCTACAAAGTATTTAAAGAAGACTCACGAAGAGATAGGTGCGTCCATAATATCTGAAAGCAGTATCCATGATGTAATAAGCGAATCGACACTCTCGCTAAAAAAAGTTTTAAGCTATTTCAAGGGCGAGAGTAGAGGAAAACTGATAACCGGGCCTTTAGGTTCTGACAGGATAGATTACCTTATGCGTGATGCATACAATACTGGGGTCGCATACGGTGTAATCGATTATATAAGACTGATGAACAAACTTGCCTTCTCCAAGGACGGCAACGTTGCAATATATGAAAACGGCATAGGCGGTGCAGAATCCATGCTGATAGCAAGATACTACATGTTTTCATCAGTATACCTGCACCATACTGCTGTTATTTCAGAAGCAATGTATAACCTGGCATTGGAAAATGCGATAGAAGAAGGAAGCATAATACCAAAAGAATTTATATATTTTACTGACGATAAAGCCGTAGCTGAACTTCTTAAGTCAAATGCATCCAAGCATATTATTGAAATGGTACTTTCAAGAAACCTATTCAAGCGTGCTTATTACGAAGAAATAGGTAAAAAACAAATAAATGTGCAAGAAGTAAGAGATGCAATAGAAATGGCAGGAGTAAAATATAACGACTACGTAATAAGGGTTATAAACTTCAAGGGCGGCAACGACGACGTACAGCTTATTGATAACACTGGAAAGCGTATATGCATGCTTAGCGAAAAATCAGAGCTGTTCAATACACTTGGCAAAATGCTCAACAGCCGCCGCATACTTATGGTTGCATGTAATCCAAAATTCAAAGATAAAATCAACACTGCAATCAAAAAGGTTTTATAATGTGTTACTAATAATATCTCTGCGGGGTCCATAGCTCAGTTTGGTCAGAGCGGCTGGCTCTTAACCAGTAGGTCGGGGGTTCAAAATGCTCAACAGCATGAAATTCCCCCTGGACCCGCATAAAATCAAGTATGTTTTTTCAGAACAGGATTGCCGAATAACGTAACCGTGAAACGGTCCAAATTATAATCTGTCTTAAAATCTCTCAACAAACCTACTACGTCGGCATTCTGCCGCAAATAACGTATTGACCGTTCCACTAGGTCGTAGTGGAAGTCAGGAAGCATGTTTGCCGCGCATTTCCTCATATCCTCTGGATAAGCTGCTTTGAAATAGCCCAAACTTATATTGCCGTCAATTATCCTTACATTAAAAAAAGCATCCTGAATCTTAATGTCTGAAGTAAAAAATTTATTTACGACATCTAACATTTTTATTCCCGATGCGATGGGTATATCTACAAGTTCTTCATTGCCCCTCAGCAGCTCTAAGGTTTGTTCACTATCAGTGGGTTTAGATATATCAAGTACGGCGCTCCCCAAGTTTGCATATAAGGGCAATAGCGTTGCCGTTTTTATAAACATGGTCACACTCTTATTTGCAAACCAATCTATTTATCTTTTTTGTACGCCTTTAATGGTGCGAAAAATTATGGCTGCATCCAGTCGATCTCGTAATATTCATATTCGCTTCGCGGCAAATCCACACGCCTTATCTTATAATATGTAACCGACGTTTCCCGGTCTGCTATCGCAAGAACGAGTTCAAGCCCTTGCGATTTAGCCTCGTTTATTACTGCGGAAAGCTCGCTTCCTCCAATATATTCGTTCTCGCTTAAGGAAAGCATGCCGTATCTTGCGGGATTGCTATCAGGTACTTCTATTGCGCCCCCATTCCTATGATATAACACAAAATCTATACCGATTTTTTTCTTTCTGCTCTTTCCAGGTATAGCTAATATGAATGTTTTTCTAACGGAATGTGCTACTCTTATAGCTCTAGCCCATTCGGATATTAAAAGTTTGACATCCCGTGGGAATACATGAAGCACATGCTTTGAATGCACCCAGTTAGCATCGCTTTTTATAGGCCTTGCTCCTGGAAAATATATCCTGAAATGTGTACCAAACTTGAATCCGGTTTTAACAACATAACCTTTATTCCTCCAGTCTTTGTAAACATCATACAGTTTCCCTGCATCGGACCTGCGTTTTATTGCAGTATCCATTATGCCTTTCCTTGTCATGTTCTTTACTTTCAATATGCCCTCGTCAACCAAGAAAAGCGTTTCATATACGTCTAATTTGTTCAAGGTGCCTCTGTCGCTGGCTTTATATGTGCCATACTGGCCGAACCAATTATCCATGTAAATCTTCATCCCCTTCTCCGGGTCATCAACTATAGTTGTCATATCCTCTTCAAAAAAAGTGCCGTCGATGATAATTTTCTCGAGTTTAGTCCCTCCAGAAGGATATTTTTTTAACGGGCTTTTTCCACTCGAAGGCTCTTTTTCACTGAATGGTTTTATTACCAATCCCCTATCCCTCCAGTCCTTGAATGTAAAATATCTGGCCATCAATTTCCTGCTTTTCATGAATTCACTGGCTATGTCATTGAACGACATAGCAATTCCCCCATCGGAGTTGTTGCATACTGCCTTCCTCACATCCATCAAGTATAAAGCCTCCTCTTTTGAAAGCATCAGAACCCCACCCTTGTAGACGCCAAAATTTCCATTTTTAAGTATGTCTATGGTGGACTGATCCTGCGCAAAAAGTGATCGGCTCTTGCGGTCATAAATTATTGTTAAGGTCATGGTTATTCACTGCTCCTTAAATAAGCCTGCAACCTCGTTTTCTATATCCGACATTTTTGCAGGTATTATAATTGTAGATACATTGGGCTTGAAATCTAGCGTCGCTGCTTTTTCCAACGTCGTAAATATTACCTTCTGGCTCTCCATTGATATATCTGATATTATAAAAATATATTTGTTCTTGTTTACTACTCCTTGCCTATAATGTGCTTCAGCCATATCAAGAACGTGCATTGCCTCTCCTATGCTTATTGAACTGTTTGACTTTTGGTCATAATCCAAAAGTACCAGGCTATGCAATTCATTCCTCAAATTCCGCGCGATTGTCTCGTAAAAAGATACGGGCTTATAATTGTCATACCAGCGTGGTATGGTGCATACGCCCCCAAAGCGATAGAAATCCAGTCCCGATTCACCTATTGCGGCAGAAAATACTGAAGAGGAGTGGAAAATGCGTATATCGACGCCGGCTTTTTTTGCCTGGGAAAATAATATTTTGTGTGTCGTGGCGATGAGTGGATCACCGCCGAAAAGTATTGAGACATCGCTCTTCCTTGAAAGATCAATCAGCTTTGCCGACTCCTCCTCCATATCCTGCCTGCTCAAAACCTCTATCTTCTTATGTAATGTTGCTGATAGGTATGCAATCCTATTACTATCCATAAAGCTGGTATACGCATCTGCAAATACAAAGTCGCTTGCCGCTGCAGCATCTACTGCTCTTACAGATATGTCACCATTGTAAAGTCCAACACCTATCAAGTTTAACATAATACCACTACAATCTCCAATATTTTTTATTTTTTATGAACTGCTTTTGGCTTTCTATAATATCCATATAAAAGAGCCTATTATCTGGTTTAAGCATCATAAGAGCCCTTGCTGCAGATTTTGGCCCAATGCCATACGTCGAGAGGGCTATTATGCCTCTCTGCCCGTATGATTTTATCATATTGGCTTCTTTAAGCATCTTATCCAGTTCCGCCTTCTCATTAGAACCGAGCTTTGCGCCTTTGGCCCTCTTCTTTATTATCTTTTCGTAACCTGCCTTTTCTATCGCTATCATGGGGCTTCCGCAACTGGGGCACAAAACCTGCCCATCAGCCCCAAGGTCCTTTATGCTTCTGGTAAATCTAAAGCCGCAATACGTGCATATTAATTTTATCTCCTTTGACATCATGAATTCCACAAACGAATTGAGCAATTCATTGCTCGGTGTAAGGGGCACTATAAGCTCCTTGGTATAATATGCAGAATTAAGTATGGTTGATGTTAGCGGAGACATCTTGTCAAGGTCTACCTGCACCAATCTTGACCTGCCCGAATTTAAGTCACGCAAGAATCCCTTTACACTATCTACGTCAAAATAATTTTTCATCAACTCCCTTAGCGTCTCGGCATAAGGGGGCGAATCCTTGAATAACCTTATCAATCTCCTTGACATTGACTTAGATACTACCGCATCGCGGTCTACTATCCCGAAAACTTTTGCTATAGCCATGAATTTGTAAACGAAAAGCTCCGTGTCCTGTACGGCATTCCTCAGCGAATCTTCAAACAATGAAGGGTTTATAGAAAGCATAATGGATTTAAGGTCAATGCTCTTTGGTACCTCTATGAAGACCATATAAGGAGATGCCTTTATGTTGATGCTCCTGCCCATCTTTAGGGAAATAAGGTTTCCTAACATCCTTGAGATTGCTTCGTTGGCCAAGGTACCTAAACCAGTGTACATGACTTTGTATTCCTGATAAGACTCTATGGGCAGCAATCCTTCGCCCATCATGCTGAACTGTTTTTGTTTATCTATAAATTCCATGATTGCACGATATTCCTCACTTCTAAAAAGCCCAGTATCTATGCTTTCTGGGGCATTCAATATATCTATGAATGACTTTGCAACGCTGCGGCTTACCGGTATATCCTCTCCGCTCCAATCCGGAACTGCCGCTTCAAGGTCTGTGCTAGGCTCTACCATTATTGCATCCGAATCAATGCTCACTACCTTCCATGGCAGCCCTTTTGTTATGAAAACAGAATTTTCATCTATATTATTAGCTACAAATCTGTCGTCCAGCGTGGATATTATCTTATTGTTTATGATGCTTTTCACTAAGAATCGCTTGGAGTCCGGCAATACGCTCAAATGGTCGTAGTAATACATCCTAGTCCTGCCTCCTGAAGAAACCACATTTCCATCAAAACCTATCATATGCTGCTTTCCCATGAATTCTACCAGCGATTTCAATACGCTGCGTTCCAACCCTGAATATACCTTTGACCTGCCAATTATTGCGCCTAATTCGTCCAATCCAATGGCACCCTTGTCCAGCGCAATGCCGCATATCTGGTTTGCCAATACGTCAAGCGCGCCAACCTGCATATTGAATACTTCTATGCTGCCGTGCATTACATTGCGGTATACCGCAGCAGTTTCTATAGCATCTACAGCATTCAATGCTATAACCGATCCATTAGCGCTCCTGCTGACTGCATGCCCGCTTCTTCCTATTCTTTGCGCCAACCTAAGCGCCTGCCTCGGCGATCCATATTGTATAACCAGATCTATGCTTCCTATATCTATGCCAAGTTCGAGGGAGCTGGTTGCTATTATACTTTTCAGGGCACCATCTTTGAAAGCATCCTCTATATGTATCCTTTCGCTTTTATCTAGTGAGCTGTGGTGTACGCCTATGCCTCCGAACGGCACAGTACTGTTCAGGTATATCAACCTGCTTCCCAAAGCTTCTACAATCTGTCGTGTATTGCAGAATATAAGGACGGATTTAGCCCCGCGTATCTCTCCAGCAATCGCATCCAATCGCGAAAGGGATGCAGAATCCAAGCCGAATTTTTCGCCAAGGTGTGCTAAAGCCTTGTCGTAATGCATTGGTAACCTTATGCTGAGCTTTATGTCCTTCACTTTTTTTATTTCTGCAACCTCAAAGCGCCTATCCCCAGATAGATATTCGCCTACAACCTTGCTGTTGCCTACAGTCGCACTTATACCTATCCTTTGAAAATTAGGTGCAAGTTCCTCTAGCCTTTCCAGTGCTATTGAGAGCTGTGCGCCCCTTTTGTTGAAGTAAAGTTCATGTATCTCATCGATAATTACGACTTTAACATTTTTCAGTGCACTGCCAAGATATTTTGTTGGAAGTATGCTTTGCAATGTCTCTGGTGTTGTTATAAGCATCTGCGGTGCTTTTTTAGCCTGCCTTGACCTTTCGCTCTGTTTTGTATCCCCGTGCCTTACTGCAATGCTTATGCCTATGCTGTTGCAGAATTCTTCAAGCCTCTTTATCATATCCCTATTGAGTGCCCTTAACGGGGTTATGTATAATAACGAAATCCCGTTGACGGTTCCACTGTCTATAACCTTTTTCAGTGCAGGCAAAACAGCCGCTTCAGTCTTTCCACTGCCTGTAGGTGCTATTATGATGCAGTTGCTTCCATTTTCGATAATCGGAATGGCTAACTTTTGTATCTCTGTGAACACTTTATAGCGGCTTAAGAATGACTCATATAAATTCAATAGGATCGCCTTATTTTTTTTGGAAATTGCGGGCCTTCCCAAAAATTCCAGCAGCTATTATCAATATAACGCCTAATATTATCACTGCAATTAAGCTGGGAGTGAAGAAATCAAGATAAACATCCTGCCCGCCTGAAATATTTATGCTTTGCGTGGTTCCGAAGAATTTTGCGCTTCCGTATACCTCCCCATATGGGATGTCATGCATAGTAAAAGTTCCACTGCTTCCAGATGTTGTATTATAGGTTGTTCCGTTATAAAATGAAAGTGACAAGTTAGCATCCACTGGGGTACCGAAAAAGCTTCGTGTTAATATTGCAGCATTGAATACAGGCAGTTTAATCGCCGCGGACGCAGTGTTGTAAGTTATCTCAACGCTTTTATTGTAGCTTAAATAAGCTCCTTTGTACATTGCTCCAGATACTATATTGCTGTTATTAATGTAGAGATATGCATAGTCGCCTGCATACTTATGCCCGTTTATGTAAAAATAACTCACGTTTATTGGATTCCCATAAGCATCCTCCCACATTAAGCCTACCTGCCTCTCCAACACGAATTCTGCTTCAAGGTCTATGCTTCTGTTTACGGTAAAATTAAATGCTGCACTGGAATTTCCATTGCTCCATTCCGAAAACGCAGTCCTAAAAGTGCTGTTCTCCTGTATGTAGCTTTTGCTCAAAGAAACTATTGCATTGGCTCCATCATCATACCATCCGCTTCCATTCACGCTTCCATACGGCGTAGTTGCATTGATATAATACTGCAGTGCCCAGTTTGCGGCTATGGCCTTTGGGCCGTCTACAACTAAAGTGGATATTGGGCTATCCATGCCATTGCTCCAATTCACAAATTCCTCCCTTGAACCATAACCCACATATATTGAACTGCTTTTTAAGCTCAAGTATGCAGTGCTATTTGCGTCATACCATCCGCTTCCATTCACGCTTCCATATGGTGTAGTTGCGTTGACATAATACTGTCTGGTCCAAGATGCAGTTTCTGTTATATTGCTATCCATGCTGATAGATGCAGACCTAGAATATCCTGTGTACGACCCATCGCCAATGCCCTTCCATCCAGCAAATTTTTCTCTAACCCCGTTAGATATGTTTACATATTCCGGAGCGCTTATGCCTGTTGTTGCGTATGCTGAATAGTTGCTATAACGACTTATATTTCCATAATCCGATACGACCTTAATGCTGTAGCCTATCTGCCATAAAGGTGTAAGGCTCGGGACAGAGGGCACATCTGAGCCTGTCTCAAAATAGTCAACAAAATTGCCTATCTCATTTACACCATAATTATTGCTAAGCGAGGTCTCGCTTCCCTTTCCATAACCCGTGTATGCATACCCTTCTGGCACCAAATAAAATTTTCCACCCTTATAAAACATCAGGTTCCTGAACCTGACTGTTGGCATGAATACGCTATTGTTTTCACCATCTGCATATTCCGAAAATGCAGTTGGCGGGTTTGCACCAGAAGATGAAGTTCCAAGGTTAACGCTTCCTATGGGAACTTCGTTCATATATATATTCCATGTGTTTCCATCTGCTATGAACGAGTAATCATTGAACGAACCGTTGGCGCCAGCAGTATCATTACCTCCGAGCATACCATAAAACTTATTGCCGTTGTAATTTGCAGGGAAATATTCCCAAAACCACGAAGGTTGGCCCTTTTGTATATATATGTTGCCAGTGCACCCAAGCGACACTGTGCAATTGGTCGGATAATACCCGCTCTGATTATTTATTATATATCCTACCTGCAGGAATGCCCCGTTATTAAGGTTCTCCCCTATCCAATATCCGAACGATCCGTAACTGATATTTTGCGGTTTTACTGTCTGTATAAGTACGCTTGCCCCTGAGTTGAACGATGCATTGTCTGATCCTCTAACCCCTGTCTGGAACCAGTACTGTGCGGAAGCTATATTAGCCGCAAAGTAAAAAATCAAAATTGCAGCGAAAAGTGTATTAAAGGCAATTCTATATTCTCGCATAATCCATACCTATATCATTCAACCTGCTAATTATCCTATCCCTAACCTCCTTATTTATACTCTTCCATTCCATTACTGCAATTTCTGGCGCCCTGTTCGAACGTACCGACGCCTGTCCAAGCATCTCATATTCATCCAGGAAGTATTTTGGCATTATATGTGAAAATGCATATTTCCCTTCAAGCGCGAGTTTTGTGAACCTTTGCGAATAATGTCCGCCCCCTATACCTATCGCTATCTTATCAAAATTTTTATTGCCATTTTTATCTAAAAGGTAACCCATTACGGCTTTTGCCACCGTCGCAGAGCCCTCCTTTTCAAACAATCCGCTCCCCCCAAATTCTGCAAAAAGCGACGGCGTCCTTAAAAAAGGTCCATGGTGCGTGGCTTCATACACCACATCTATGCCATCATGTGGGAGCAGGCTCATGTGTTTCAATATAAAGGACATTTCCAACGGAGCTGCAAAACTCAGTTCTCTTGGATGCCCTCCTAATTTACTCTCATTTGACCAATTGCCCTCTGAATGTACTGTTAACGATTTTATACCTGCGCTGCTCTTATGCATGCTCAGGAATATTATCAAATCAGTATCGAGTTGTGCATCTAGAAAATCGGCTTCGATGAGTGCAGAATCAATCCCTACCATATCTATATTTTCAAATCTGTAATGTTCGAATCCGTTAAGCTCTCCTTTATATTCAAATCCGAATTCATTGCGTATAAAATCAGCTGTTTCCATTGACGTGGGGTCTATTTTGGAATATGCTATAAACGGCATATTTATAGTTATATAATTGCATCATTAAAAATCTAATCTGTTGAGAGCATGAAAGGAGATAAAAACGCAGGTCCGCGGTTTATCAGGAAAACAGAAGACTTCCGTTGTAGCAACTGCGGTGCAATAATCAAAGGTAATGGCTATACCGACCATTGCCCAATATGCCTATGGAGCATGCATGTAGACATCAACCCTGGCGACCGCGCTAATGAGTGCCTTGGGACGATGAAGCCCGTTTCTGCAATAGCTGACAGAAGGGGAACCTATACAATAACATACAAATGCACTAAATGTGGAAAAATCAAGAAGGTCAAGGCATCTCCGCACGATAAGGTAGAAGCCCTAGAGTTGCTTCAAGCACTAAGATAGCCCTACAAAACCAGGATTAAACGATATGTGCATTAAATAACGCTACATACATGTGTGTAGTTTACAAATTTGCAAGCGGAAACAATTAAACCAACAATAAGGAAGCCTATAAAATAATTAAATACTATGTAATGGTGTGGGATTATGCAGTTTGAAGCGATGGCTTTTATATTCTTCACGCTCTTTTCTATATTTATTCCAGCCTCATTTTTATTTTCATCAAGGATGTTGCGTAAAAGGTATGCAGGCAATCCTGTAAAAAATTCACCATATGAAAGCGGAGAGGAGACTATAGGCAAGAGCAGGGATATAGATGCAGAGTACTTCCCATACTTCATTATATTTCTGCCATTTGAACTTATTGCAGTTTTCGCCATATTATGGTCTGCGTATTCATCTTATGCAGGAAAACTCTCAGGTTTGTATGTAATAGCGCTAATAGCACTTGCAACATGTTTTGCAATATTCGGATACAAATTGATAAATGATAATCATGCAGGAAAATAAAGACGAATTTTTAAATTCCGAAAAAGAAATGTCAAAGCTTGTAGTCGACAGCTTAAAAAAATATAAGATGCCGGTAAACGCGCTGTTTACCAAAATGAGCGATATAACCCAAAAAAGCGCAAGCGGCCTGCTTAAATGGTCTCATTCAAATTCGCTATGGCCTCTGCAGTTTGGCTTAGCGTGTTGCGCAATGGAGCTCATGGATTTCGGAGCGTCAAGAATAGATGCAGAAAGGAAGGGATACCTACTATTCCGAGGCACGCCTCGGCAATGTGATGTCATGATTGTTGCAGGCTGGGTGACAAAATCGATGGTGCCCAGGATAAAAAGATTATATGAACAGATGGCATCCCCAAAATATGTGATTGCATATGGCGAATGTGCTACTGCAGGCGGCCCATGGTACGAAAGCTACAATATAATAAAAGGCATAGACCAGGTGCTGCCCGTAGATGTTTATGTTGCAGGTTGCCCACCGAAGCCGGAAAACCTGTTTGCTGCATTAATGAAATTACAAAAAAAAGTAGGTGGAAAAACCGATGGAGACAACGAAAGAAGCCTTAGTGAAAACATGCGCAGAAATGAAGCGGGAAGGCTATAACTATCTAAATGCAATTACTGCCGTGGACTACGTGGACCATTTAGAAGCAGTGTATATACTTTACAATACTGATAAGAAATCAGAATCCGTCATAACCGTTAAGTTGCCCACAACCGATCCGGAGCTAGGTACTATAAGCAATATCTACGCAGGCGCAGCATGGTATGAACGCGAGATGCAGGAAATGTTTGGGATAAAAATAACCGGCGCAAATCAGGAGCGCCTCCTACTAGAAGAATGGAATGGCGCAGACTACCCGCTAAGGAAAGCGTTCATCTGGGGAAAAGACTATAAGAAAAAAGCATAATGTGAAAAAATGTCATACATGCGCATAAATATAGGTCCAATACATCCAAGTACACACGGAGTGCTGCGCCTTGTAGTGGATTTGGACGGCGATACTGTAAAAAATGTAGAGCCGCACATAGGTTTCCTGCACAGGGGTGTGGAGAAGCTGATGGAAACAAGGATGTATATGCAGAATCCATCATATACTGAAAAACTTGACTATGTCGCCCCTATGGGGTGGGATGAACTTTATGTCAATTCTGTAGAAATGGCATTAAATTCAGAAGTCAAGGAAGGCGCCCAATATGCGCGCATGATCCTTCTTGAATTTCAAAGGATAGCGAGCCACCTGCTATGGCTTGGCACCTTTTGCAATGACGTCGGTCAGATGTTCACGATGTTCATGTGGACATTCAGGGAACGGGCGAAGGTCCTGAAGCTTCTAGAAGATGTATCGGGGAGCAGGATGTTTTATGTGAATATGCGAATAGGGGGATTGGTGCGGCAGCTGCCTCCGGATTTTGCATCTAGGGCATACGCACTGACAGATTATCTGGAATCGCACATAAAAGAGTATCCGGATGTGCTAGACTCTAATGGCATATTCATGGAAAGGACAAAAGGCATAGGAAAGCTGTCAAAAGAAGAAGCCATAAACTGGGGTGTATCTGGTCCGGTGCTCAGGGCATCAGGCATCGAAAAGGACGTAAGGAAAGATCTTCCATACTATTTCTACGGCAAAACCAAGTTTAATATACCTACAAGCATGCAAGGCGATGCATATGCCAGGTATAAGGTTAGGTATTCGGAGATGTTTGAGAGCATAAGCATAATACGACAGGCGCTTGAGATGATGCCCAAAAATTCTGATGTGGTGGGTCTGCCTATAAAATTGATTGGCCCACAGGCAAAATCCGATATAATAATGAATAGGAGGGAGCTGCCAAGGGGTGAAGGCCTAATATACATGGTCCCGGATAAGCAAAGACCGTACAGAATATACCTAAGATCGCCAACATACACCAACCTGCAGGTGCTTCCTTCCATAGCAAAGGAAATAAAATTGGCAGATTTATTTTCAATATTAGGCAGCCTGGATATAGTGATGGCAGAAATAGACAAGTAAAAGCATTAGATGCAAATTATAAAAATTTGCATTGTAATATACATCATATCCTAATAGTGATTTTATGGAACGCGACCAATTGGAAAAGCTTACAATGAATTACCAGAAAATGCAGGAGCAACTGCAAAACATAGCCATGCAAAAACAGCAGTACGAAGCCCAAAAGCAGGAATACAAACAAGCCGAAGAAGAGATAGGCAAGGCATCGGGAAAGGTGTACTCTACAATAGGCGGTGTCATAATAGAGACAACTAAAGAAGAAGCACTATCTAACATAAAAGAGAAGAAAGAATTTGTAGAAATGCGACTTAACCTGATATCAAAGCAAGGGGACGAACTTTCAAAGAAAGAAGCGGAAATGAGGGCCCAAATAAATGAGGCAATAAAGGGCTTTCAAGAAAAATGATAGCATGAAGGCAATAAGCCTAGAACAGCTGGTAGAAGAAGTAAAAAGCCGCATCAATGCAAATGTAATGATAACATTTCATTCGATAGGCGATACAGATTCGGTATCTTCTGCTGCTGCAATTTTATCCATATTTCCTAATGCACATATATCCACGCCAGATATAATAACCTCCAACGCCTTGAGGGTGCTTGAGAGGTGCGGATATAAAAAAGAAGCCATATCAACAAAATTTGACGAAAATTCAGATCTCATAATAATCGTTGATGCAAATTCCACTTCGGAACTCGGGAATTTTCAGCAGCCTATGGAAAAATTCAAAAAAGACATAATTGTAATAGATCATCATGTCAATCCGGACATGTCAAATGCCGGCGCATTGGTATTTAACGATGAGTCATTCAATTCCTCTGCAAGCATAATATACGAGCTTCTCAAGCGCCTGCGCTTTGATATAAGTGTTCCGGTTGCCAAAATGCTGTGCATGGGTATAATATCCGATTCTGCAGAACTGAAAAATGCCACTCCACAAACATTCATCCAAATAGGTGAACTGCTTTCCATAGCAAAGACTGATTACATGGGCATATTGGCAGAATTTTCACATGAGTCATCTATAGAAGCACGGCTGCAAACGATACACAGCATAATGCATGCCGATGCGTTCATAAAGCATGACCTTATATTCATATATGGTATTACCGATGTGCATGCAGGGATAGCTGCAGATGATGCAATAAAAATAGGCGCAGACATAGCGCTTTTTAAATCAGAATCATCCAATGAGGTATCCTTTTCATCTAGGCTGAGGCCGACATTGGACACTAAATACGGGCTGCATTTTGGCAGGATAATGAGGAAACTTGCACCCATTATAGAGGGTTCAGGCGGCGGACATCCATGCGCAGGCGGCGCATATGGGCCAAAAAAGGATAAATATGAAAACTTTTTTGACGGCTTTACTGAAGAAATTTTAAACACGCTGAAATCTAACAAGAAATGACGTGGTCATGGTATGAAAATAGCTATAGTGTCTGATTTGCATATAGGTTACGAGCGATTTGCAGAAGACGCCTTCAAGCAGGCAACAGAAGCGCTTGAAGCTGCCGCAGCAATGGCCGACGCAATAATAATACCTGGCGATATATTTGATAAAAGAGCTCCGAAGCCGGATGCAATTGCAGAAGCTCTAAACATATTCAGGGAACTTTCAAGGAAGAAATGGACAGCCTCAGCAGAAATACGCGGCCCTGGCACAGCATTTACGAATGTGCCCATACTAGCAATACCTGGCACGCATGAAAGGACATCTGCAGGCAGAGAGAATGCCTTAAAGCTTTTGGCATTGGCCGGCATGCTCATAGATATAAGCGAATCGACTGCAGTAATAAGCAGCGGAAGTGAAAATGTTGCTGTTTTCGGGCTCGGCGGCATATCCGATGAAAGAGTAAAGGAAAAGCTTAAGGAGCTGGATCCAAAACCGATGGGCGGCATGTACAGCATATTCATGTTCCACCAGTCAATATATGAATTATTACCGTTCAATACTGATTTTATAAAATATGCTGACCTACCTGAAGGGTTTGACCTTTATGTCGACGGCCACATACACAATGCACTGGAGGCTAAAGTCCATGGAAAGCCCTTCCTGATCCCCGGCAGTACAGTGCTGACGCAGATGAAGGATGCCGAGCAGGGGTCTAAAGGATTCATATTGCTTGATACCAAGGATTCAAGCCATGAATTCATACCTATAAATTCAAGAAAGTTTTTTTCAATAAGGTTGGAGTTCAAGGATTCAAGCACTCAATACATACTGGAAAAATGTGAAACCGAGGTAAAGCAGGTGATTTCAAAGAGTGCATCAAAGCCTATAATAAAGGTCCATCTCGAAGGCACCATGCAAGCTGGCTTGCAATTCGGTTCGTTGAACTTAAAGCCCATAACATCAAAATATGGGAAGGACGCCTTTATAGAAATTGATCAGTCAAAACTCACAATACCTGAATTGGCAAAGAACATAGAAGGAATACATGAAAATAGGATAGGGGATCTTGCTATAAAAGATCTTGGGGTATCCTTTATGAACGCCAGGCTCAAGGAACTCGCTTTTGACAACGCCATAGATGTACATGGGTTATTTGAGCTTCTTGACGAGCCGTCACAATCAAAAAAACAGAAAACTGTTGACGACGCGTTAAAATTCCTAAACGCGCTGTAAACCTATTGCTTTTTTGGATGCTTCTCGTTCTGATTAGACTCTATTCCAAGTGTCTTGTTTACCAAGTCCTTGCTTTTTACATCTACAACTTCGTTAAGGAATTCAAGGTGGTTTGGATTGCACCTTCGTTCCTTCTGCCTTTTTGAGCTCATTATCTTGACAAATCCGTCCTTTTCGATACTCATTATGACAGCCCTGCTGCCAGCATCTCTTCCGTATTTCTTTATGCACACTCTTCCAGTTTCAAGCAACATGAAATTCACCTAAATATCAAAAATTCTTCCTGTCCCTCTCCAATGCTATTATGGATATGGCCGACGCGCATTCCATAATGCTCATTTTTTCCGTATTGATTTCAATGTCAAATATGCTATGGTCAAATATATCAATGTCATATATCCTTTTAGCTTGGTTTATGGCTGCTTTGTCTATCCCTTCTATTGCTGATATATCGCTACCACCAACCTCATTGTGCTGTGCGGCACGCCGTTTCGACCTTGTTGATTCGCTTGCATTTAGCCATATCCTAAGCGTTGCATCCTCAATCATCCATGGCGAAAGCCATGTGGAAACTACGCAGTCCCCATTTGCAAGCTTCTTTATTTCTGCATCAAACGAATTTGCAAACTTCTTATCTGCAGAAGCTGTGAAATCCGCAAGTTTCGAATAACTATCTACATATTCCTTATAAGACTTATGGATATGCTTTATGCCAAGGGCTTTAGAAAGCTCTTCCGCCAAGGTCGATTTTCCGCTTGCCGTAAGACCAGATATGCATATCTTCATTTTAGCGCCTCTAATGGGCAACTAACTGCAAAACGAAAGCGCGCTCCCTTATGCTTATATCATCTAGCTTCATATCCCCTCGCTCTATCCTGCTGCCAAATTTTATTATGTTGGCTGTGCAATTGGCGCAGAGGACACCGCCGAACGGTCTGCTGTTAGTCTTCCTGCTCTTCCCTCCTTTTGTGCTGATGCCGTTCAATTCCGCTCCGCACAAGCCGCAATGCGGCATGGAATTCTTTCCTCTTTTGTAGTGTACTACATTCCTTCCTGTCTTTGTAATCTTATTAGACTTCTTGAAACTATGCGATCTATACATCGGTTTTGGCAAATATAACACCTTTGACTGAATTAGCATTTATTTAGAATGCTTAAACTATAAATAATTATGTTTTATTCTCTTTGGCCTCCTCCTTTGCCTTTTTCCTGTCATAAAGTAGTATTGCAATTGAGCTTATCAGGCCTAATATGAAGACAGTGGCTATGAATACAAGATTGTAAGTCAGCGGTATGCCTATGAAATTAAGGATGTAATCTGCTTTGCCCGCCAGCGCAGGCAAAAGTACATAATATACGATTATGAATATCGGAAATATCACTATCATGGGTTTGAACGACATCGTCATATTCTCTTTCATCAAAGGCATTATTTCACTCTGCTTTGCAGATATCTGCTCCTTAGGGGCGTTGCTTTTTATAAGCGCATTCATCTCCTTTGATATGGATTTAAGCCGCGCCTGCAGCTCGCGCATCCTTTTGGGGTTCACTAATTTCCTCTGCATTAGCACGGATAGCGATACCTCAAATATCCCTAATCCTACTATTATCAATGCAAAAGAGAGCGGCATAACTGTCATAAAATCACATATACTCTTTCATAATATCCTCCAATGCGGCTTTAAAACTTTTTTTTGCCGATTGAAGCATTCCTTCATTATTTTCTATTATATATATGGAAATATTTAAATGTGCGCTTATCGCGCTAATCATTGCTATGTTTATAGACCGCTGCAGGTCTATGGTATCCGCACTCTCCATTTCACGTTTTCTGTTTTTGTCGCTCTTTCTTCTTTTGATTATGTCATCTGTTTTAGCATCTACGTATATGATTCCTACTATCCCGTCGAGCCTGGAAATCGCATCTAGGGGCATGCCAGGGAAATATCTGTTGCTGCGCTCAACCGAAGCGTGCGTATCTATGACTATGTTGCCCGGCATCCTCTCGATCTGTCCTATGGCTGTTTTCCTGATCGCCGTTGCAACCTTTATCGGTAAATAGCGCACGGCATCCCTATCGCTGACATATCCCTTCTTCATAGCTATGTCCTTCATAAGCGTACCTATATTGATTATCCTGTATGCGGCGTTGTTGCCTATACTTTTTGTTATAACCGTGGTCTTTCCAGCTCCTGGTGAACCAAAAACAAGTATTATCCTATTCTTTTGCGGCATTATATCATAATCATTTCAATCAGCAAAATTAAAAAAAGCATGGGCAATAAAAGATTGCCCATCTGTGTGAAAGCAGGGTATGGACTATTAATCAGTCCATCTCTCCTCCCATGCCTCCGGGCATTCCGCCCTGTGGCATTCCTCCTCCCTTGGATCTGGAGCTTATTACGTCGTCTATCCTAAGAATCATTTGTGCTGCCTCGTTTGCACTGTTTATTATCTGCTCCTTCATCTTGGTAGGTTCGTATACGCCTTCCCTCTCCATGTCTGAGATGGCATTCTTATAAACGTTGACTCCGAATGCCTTGCCTTCTTTGGATTTATGCTTGCTCCTTAATTGGACTAGGGTGTCTATCGCATCCATTCCGCTGTTTTCAGCAAGGGTCTTAGGTATCGCTTCTGCAGCGTCTGCGAACTTCTGTATTGCCAACTGTTCCCTTCCGCCTACCTCTCCCGAATAGGCCCTTATGCCTTCAGCAACGTCTATCTCTATTGCGCCTCCTCCGATGTTGTACCTTCCTTCGTTCTCCATGGTCGCAGATAATGCTCCGATTACATCCTGTATTGAGCGCTCTACTTCGTCTATTACTTGCTGTGAGCTTCCTCTTACGAATATCGTCACGCTCTTTGGGTCCTTGCACTTCTCTACGAAGATCATGGCCTCTCCGCCAATCTTCCTTTCTTCTACTGTGCCTGCAAATCCTAAATCATCACTTGTCAGGTCTTCGAGGCTTGTAACTATCTTTGCTCCTGTTGCTCTGGAAAGTTTTTCCACATCACTTTTCTTTATCCTCCTGGCTGCCATTATGCCTTCCTTTGCCAGATAATGCTGTGCTAGGTCGTCTATGCCCTTTTGCGTGAATACTACTTTTGCACCGCTCTTTTTGACCTTGTCTACCATATCCCTAAGCATCTTTTCCTCCTGCTGCAGGAATGCCTGCATCTGGTCAGGCGAAGTTATCTCTATCTTTGCGTCGGTTTCGGTCTTCTCTATCTCAAGCGCTGCATCAAGCAAAGCGATCTTAGCGTTGTTAGCAAGTTTAGGCATTCCAGGATGCGTAACCTCTTTGTCTATCAAGACGCCATTTATCAATTCAGTGCCCGCAGTGCTGCCTCCTGCCTTCTTCTCTATCTTTATGAAATCATGGTCTATGGATATTGCATTGTTGTTTTTAACCATTACCTGTTTTATTGCCTTTATCACAAGCTTTCCTATCTGTGCTTTGGTAGCGTCGCTGCCTATGTTCTTTGATCCCAGTGAGACCTGTGCTATCTTCTGCAATACTGATTCATCATCCGGTTTTACGGTATTTGAATATTTATTCAGCAACTCTATTGCCTTTGTTGCAGCCATCTTGTAGCCCTTTATTATTATTGTTGGATGGATGCCCTGTTCTATCAGGTCCTCTGCGCCTTTGAGTAGGTTTCCTGCCATTACTACTACGCTAGTGGTGCCATCGCCTACCTCTTTGTCTTGCGTCTTTGCAACATCCACCATTATCTTTGCTACTGGGTGTTCTACATTCATTTCATCAAGTATGGTTGCGCCGTCGTTCGTTATTACTATGTCTCCTAAATCGCTTACCATCATCTTGTCCATTCCCTTAGGCCCAAGAGTGGTCTTCACAGCATTGGATACTGCAATAGCTACTGCAATATTGGTCCTCTGCGCATCTCTTCCGATTAGACGCGATGCTCCTTCTGGCAACAGTACATACTGTTGTCCTCCTAATTGATTTTCTGCCATTTTATCACATTTTGTTTTTTAATATGAAAAGATTTGTCGTTATTAAATAGTTGAAATATGTATTTTTACTATACATATATGCATACGTTGATTATATATGGAAGAAAAGATATATATACCTTAAGGTGGCGATGGCTGTACCTATATGCGCCTGTTACACCCTCTTCGAAATAGCTTCGAATTCATCAGCTATGCCTGCATCATTATAAACAGTTACCATCCCATTATCGCTATACCTATTGAATGAATTGCTAAACTTAACTGTTCCTAAAAGTTCAGTGCCTAAAGCGTCTATCATGCTCTTGGTGTTATCGCTTATCGTACCGGTTGACATATTCTCTATAACCCCTAATATGCCTACATTCAACCGTTTTGCCATGAGTCCTGACCTTAACGAATTTATCGACGATATGCGTTGCGGTGTGGTGACTAATATGAAACCTTTGAGGTCTAGAAGCTGCATTATCGTAAGCGGAGCATCAGAAGTTCCTGGCGGAAGGTCTATTACGAGATAGTCAAGGTTTCCCCAATCTGTATTCTCAAAAAAATCACTCAGCATCTTTGCTATTATCGGGCCGCGCCATATTATTGGTTTTTTTATATCATCCACTATCATGGCAGTTGAAGCGACTTTGACGCCATCCTTGACCAAAGGTTTCAAAGGAAAGCCCGATATGTCCATTTTTTCGGTTATGCCTAAAAATGAGGCCACGTTAGGGCAGTCTATGTCGGCGTCGAGCAAGCCCACTTTAAATCCCTTCTTGGCGAGTGTGAATGCCAGGTTTACTGCCATTGTCGTCTTGCCGACTCCCCCCTTTGCGCTATAAACGCCTATCTTGTTTTTGATATTGCCTAATCTATCCTTAATCCTCTTCTTCTGCTCTATCACCTTTGCAAAAGAAGGGTGGATCCCAGCAGCATGTTCCTCCTCCATAAGCAATTTTAGTAACCCTTATTTTTATTCTTTTCCAAAAAGTGTATGGCAAACAGATATAATTTTTGTTATTGCTGAAAATCAACAAGATTTAATAACTTTTCTAAATATAAAGGTATTGAACCTATTGATTCTAGTTGTTAAGGTGTATCAAATGAAGATAAATGAACTAAAGGCAGGGGCAAGCAACGTAACCATAAAGGCCAAGGTTGCCCAAAAAGACGAACCGCGAGAAGTTGTGACTAAATACGGAAAAAGGCTGAGCGTAGCTAATATCACACTTAAGGATAATACAGGTACCATTGCGATGTCGCTGTGGGGCAGTGACATAAACACCGTAAATGTAGGAGACGAAATAGAGGTGTCAAACGGATACGTGAATGAATTTCGCGGAACGCCGCAGCTTTCTACAGGCAAATTCGGAAAGATAAAAGTGCTGGAAAAATCCGGGAATTCTGACGAGCTTTCAGAAACAGAAGAAGCGGATAAAGAGTCTTCGGATGACGCTTCTGATGAAGCATCCGACGATGTGCCTGAAGGGGAGAGCGACGAATTTTAATTATGATGCATCTGCTTGCCTGTTTTTGGGCAAGCACTAACTTTTTCTAAATCTAAACCTTCGCCTTCCAATACCTGAAGCTATATATCAGCAATATGCCTCCTAATATAAGGCCGAACCATAACGTTGCGAATCTTGTCATTATCGTTATCGCAGAGCTTATGCCTGTGCTTAGGTTGAGCGAGGTATGCAAAAGTGCTATAAGGGCGCCATCCGTTATGCCTATGTTGCCCGGAATGCCTGTTACCATCCCGAAGAGCTGTGCGGACGAGAATGCAAACACCGTACTGCCTATGTGCGGTATTACGCCTATGGCATATAATGCAAAATACAATGCCATGCTGTTGAGGAACGCCGCAGGCACCGTAACGAGCAATGACACTATATATACCCACTTGGTGTTAAGCTTGCTCTGGGATGCGAAATATTCGTCCCCATACATGGAAAATATTTTGAGCAATCCGCTCCTTTTGCTGAACGCCTTTTTCAGTGATTTATAAAGCCAGTCATTAAGTATAAAAAGGAAAGGAAGTATGAGCGCAAGATCTATTATTAATATATATATCACGAATGTCTTGAAGTAGACCGCAGTTATCAAAGCCAGTATTGCAAAACCAAGGAAGTCGGTGAATATGTCTAGGGTTACTACAGGTATAAGGTTTACCATGCTCTTTTTCGTTATCCTATTTAGTGTATAAGCGACTAATATCCTGCCCAGTTTGCCAGGCGTAATGTTCATCGAGTACATTGACATATACACAATAAGGTTTTTCTTGATTGGGACATTAACGTCCAATTTTTTAAGGTAATAATTCCATTTTATAAATCTCAGCATATACCCAAGGAATACTGCAACAAACGCCAACGCGTATATGTAAAGATTAGAAGACAAAAGAAGGGTAACGACCTTTCCCAATCCTCCTATCAATGCAATTATAAAGAAAACTACAAAGCTGGCGATAAACCCCAATGCGATGAAGATTGAAACCCTATGCACAAGGTTCAAATACTCTCTCCTGCTCATCTTCTGCTTGTGTGTTATTATGTACCAGACAGATTTCTTATTTTCCTTTCCAAACATACATTTACCTCCGCACTGCCTTTTCAAAGGTCTCAGCATATCTCAGTGCTATCTTATCCCAGTCGTGGTTTTCAATCGCCCTTGAATGTGCATCCTTTGCCAGTCTTGACATTGCTCTTTTATTGTCTATAAAGAAGTTGAGTTTTTTATATATATCATAAGAATCCTTAGGCTTTACATAAAGCCCGCACCTGCCCATGAGCTCAGGAATGCCTCCAATTCTCGTAGCTATGGCAGGTGTCCCGCTAGCCATAGCCTCTATCAAGGCTATCGATCCGGGCTCGTAGGTTGAAGGCAGCACAAAAAGGTCTGCAGCGTTGTAATAATATGGAAGCTCATTCTCGTCTATTCCGCTTATTATTCGTATTCTGTCGCCTATTCCTAATTTTTTTGAGAGCTTCATAAGCGTATCATGCATAGGCCCAGTGCCTATTATCGTCAAAGAAGCATCGTTACCATCATCAATGAACATTTTAAGCGCATTGATCAGGTAAATTTGGCCCTTTTGGGGCACCAATCTGCCATTGGTGAGTATCTTGATTGCATGCCCTCCATATGTCGATGCATATCTGTCCGATACATGTCCGCGTCCTCCCCTCGGCTTGAACATGTCTATGTTTATGCCATTGTATATGGCCTTTGCTTTATGCATGTCCTTCGCAGGCACTGTTGTGGCTACGGTATTCTTCGAAACACCCGTTATTAAGTCGGCTTTATGCATTATCCTCCTGCCCCATGCTATATCATACAGCAGGCCCATGGAATCAGTCCAAAAATCTATGCCCTTGGGCAGTGCATTGTGTATGGTGATTGCCATCCTTTCCTTTTTTTGCAGTATAGCACTTAAAGTATCCCAATAATAAAGATAACGGTTATTGATATGGTAAAGATCCGCATCCGAACTTTTGATTGCATCGCGTATGCCATGCATTAGTGGAAAAGGTATTGGAAGCCCAGGCAGATCGATATAATCTGTCTTTAGTCTGACTACTGATATGCCGTTTATCTCTTCGCGTTTGGCTAAGTGCATATGCCTGGGCATCCCGCTAATCAAAGTTATATTATGGTCTTTCGAAAGCCTGCTATAAACCTCCATCAGTACTTTCTCTGTTCCCCCCATATAAGGATAAAAGAACGGGTTCAGGGCACAAATATCCATAGGTTATCACGCAAGATAAAGTTGGGCACGCTTTAATAATAAATTATCCATTGAAACCGTTTCACATCAAGATATATATTCAGTTTCTGCACTATTATAAAGCGGATATAAATGGGCGATAAGAATATAATATTTTTCCTATTAGATACGGTCCGGGCGGACGACCTTTACCACGGCAACGTATCTCCAAATCTTACTAGGTTGGCCCGCGAAGGCAATTCATACACTAATGCAATATCACCAGGAACATGGACTGCGCCAGCGCATGCGTCTATATTTACCGGCAAGCGCGTTACTGAAATAAAAAATGTTTCAAAAAACTTCTTTGATTCTAAGACTAAGATGGATCCATGGTTTGTAAAGATAAAATTTCTTCCGAACGACGCAAGAACCTTGGCATCGGAATTGTCGCTCCGCGGTTATAAGTCTGTATTATTTTCCAATAACCCCTTCCTTACTAGCTATACTAATCTTGCATTGGGATTTGATAGGGTATACGATTTATGGATGGATTCAAACATAAAGTACAACAAGCAATTAGTCAAAAAGGTATCATTCATAATTAAAAACGGGGAGGCAGCTAGGAATGCAATGTATTTCGTAACCGGCATGTTTTCTAAAATAATACCTAAGAGCATATTCGACAACATGTACATAAATCTTAGATTAAAACTAGACCAAAAGGTTGCAGACACTGATGGCACATACAAGCTTGATCGGGGAGCATCAGATACTAGGAAAGAACTGTCCAGGTATCTTGATTATGATTATGACTACAGCAAGCAGTTTATGTTCATAAACTGCATAGAGGCTCATGAAAATTATCCGGTCGGAAGGAATAGGGATATCGTCCAGGACAAATGGCTATACATGAGCGGCATAAATGAGCTAGACAAGAAAGACATTGCCGCATTCAGGTCGGGCTATAAGAAGAGGATAAGCCACTTGGATAAAGAGATAGGCAAGATGATAAATATCCTGAAATCAAAAGGCATACTGGACAATGCAACATTGATATTTGCATCGGATCATGGGCAGTTATTTGGAGAGCATAAAATGCTTTACCATTCATTATTTCCATACGAGGGCATAGCCAAGGTGCCTCTCTTCGCTGTAAATTTCGAAAACGGCAAACCTGTAAAAACAAGGGAAGTACACGAAGAAAACATAAGCACTATGGAGATACACGATGCCGTGCTAGACCTTGCAGATTCAAAAATAGACATCCCTAACGGCAACATGGAAAGGCAGAAATACGTATTTAGCGAACACGTTGGCATAAGCGAAACGTGGGACGAGCCGTTGCTGAGGAAACTCATGAGCAGATCCAAGTCCGCGAAACGCATATACGAAGCCAAAAAGTATTTCAATATGCCATCTACTGCCGTATACTATAAAAATTATAAGCTCATACGCTTCAATGGCAGCAGGCCTGCCGAATTATACGACCTTTTCAAAGATGAAAGGGAAACAGAAAACCTGCTAAAATCACAGAATCTGCCATACAGGCGCATTGCAAATGCCATGCTTAGAAACTGCATCAACCCAACCAGCAAAAGCCAGTCAGCTTTGGTACGATAGTATCTGCTTTATGTATGGCTGGCTGCACACTGCAGGATCGCTGTTGTTTGTCATCTTGCATATCTGTGCGGTAAATACGTTAGCCTCACCAACCAGTGCCTGCGTCACCGGAGAGTTCGTATTGTTAAGCAAGCCAATTATTTGCGCCCAATCATAACCTTTGACTACCTGCGGGTCTACCTCTGCTGCAGCCTGAATAGATATATTGCCATAGTCTATAAACGGTATTCCTCCCTTAAGCTGGCTTGGTACATTTGGATTATCGAGGTCATATTTCGTAAAAACATTGTTCTCAAGCACAGTAGGCGACTGCAGAGTTTTATAGGTATTGGTTTCCTCTTCCAATTCTATGAATGATATCAAATTGCTTTGGTAGCTTGAGTTATAAAAGGTAAATGTTGGGGTATTCGGATATACATCTGTCGCACTGGACGTCATGTAATGGAGCGTTGTGAAATTGCCGAATCTCAACATGGCTATAACCATGCCCCATCTGGTTATTGCGCAGTATGGGCAGAAATCAGCGCCTATGTAAAGCATTGTTGGCTTGCCGTTTGTTATGAACACCGCGCTGGTATTGGTAAAAACTGGAAGATTAGCAGCGCTTCCAAGTCCTACTGCATCTGCAAGGGACGTATTCATTGCTATATCCTTTAACTGCAATAATTGCTGCACAGGCACCGCAACGTTATCCTGCCTTATCAATGCGTTTCCTACTCCATTGCTCGAATTTAATATCAGCACTACCACAACCACTATGGCTATGATTATCCCGATACCTACGTAAATCAGACGTTTATCCATAATTACCACCTAGACTTTCAAAGCAAGCTTCGGCAATACCCTTTTGACAATATTATTTAATAGCTTGTTTATTCTGTTTTTATATTTGGATATAACGTAATACATTGCCAAGCTAAGCGCTATGCCCGCTATCACATCCGTGAAATAGTGCAGCCCTAAATATACCCTTCCAAAGAGGACCATAACGAGCCAGATTACATATGCTATTTGCAGATACCTGTACTTGCCAAGGAAAAACGTCAATCCGGTCAAGACGCTTGCATGGTTGCTTGGGAAGGAGTAGCTGCTCTCACATGCTACGTTGTTTATCCATGACAATTCAGTTACATTGCACGGCCTTGGTTCTTTGGTAATCAGCTTTATTGCATCCGATACAACGTAAAACAATACCCCAGCTACTATGAAAGTATATACATTAGCATCCTTCTTTATGAAATAAAGATACAAGACAAGAAAAGGTATTACCACTAGGAATGATTTTCCTATTATTGCCATTATGCTTGTCAATGCTGGGCTTGCCAAGTCTTTGGCGAATTCAAATGCCCATATGTTTATACCTAGCTTATATGCCTGTATGAAAAACGAAACAATATACATGCTCACACCGTCCAAACCTAGATTAATTAAAGATTAGGCTGGTAGATAATTACAACAAATTTTATTAATATGTTATTATAAAGGTATATTGTTAAATCAGCTATCTGCATTAATGGGGTTATCGCATAACTTGGCAGTGCAGCAGGCTCCAGATGTTTATTCTTGATGAGCGCAAAGCGATGATGAGGATCTGGAATAATGATTAATGAAGTAACCTGCGAATCCGGGTTCAAATCCCGGTGACCCCAAGTTCTACTATCAGAAGGAAGTCCTATACATTAGCATGAGCTGTCTTAATTAAAAATTCCATTTCATTCAACTCATTCTCTTTTGCAGAACTTGGAACAGAAAGATATAATGTGC
>JAJYUR010000034.1 GCA_021792395.1 Microcaldota archaeon | reverse complement strand
CCTTTATTCACATACAGCTTAAGCAATACCTCATTCATTAATTCCAATACCCTGCTCGGCATCTTGAACAGGTTTTGATAAACGTGATAGAAGCTTGGGTGAAGCTTCCTGTTCTGTATTATGTTTTCTATGAACTGCTTGGTAGCTCTGGTGCTCGCTTCGCTGGTCGTAGCCCAGAGATAGCCCTCATCGAGCTCGTAGCCGTTGTATGCCTTAGGAGCATCAACGAACTTCTTGGCTGGATCCTTTGGGCTTATTATCACGTGGTTTATCAAATTGAATTTTATTTTATCACCATATTTTAGATATTCCCTCCAATTCTCCACCTTGAGCAATTCTCTCGTGAACCTCGTGTCGTATAATGCCAGCATCGTTGCGGTTGTGCTTTTGCCCTGCCCGACATCCCCTATTATTACGCATTGTATGTGGTTCTCTGTGCGTATCTTGAACAATGCATTGATATATGCCAATTGTTTTGCCCTGTTGTCTTGTGTGGCATTCTTGAACCTTTCGTAATCACCATCTTTTATATGGATTTGAAGACGTTTTGCGAGCACGAAAAAACATGCTTTGTTCCTCTTTCGCCCTGATCGGGAGGTTAATGCCCGCTTTTACTGCGCTCTCGCCCCATTTCATGTCTGCACTTTCTACTATTTCGCTTACTTTATTCTGTATGCCGAATATCGCCTCTCCTTTCTGCATAGATTTAAGTTCCATGAACCTTTTATCATTGAGCAGCTCTAGCGGCAAGGAGTGGCTGTCCATATATTGCAGGTATTTCAGGTATGTAGTAAGCTCTTGTGCCTTCAACCCGAGCTCTCCAGAATATACTGGCTCTCCAGTTGCCTTGAGCTTTGCGTATTTAGCTACGAACGCTGCGTTGATTTCAGTCCAGAGGCTGTCAGCTCTGCTGAGCAGGTTCTGTATCTGGATTATGTTGCTGCTAATCCTTGCCACGTCGCTTGTCTGCTTCAATACATCCAGATAGCTCCATATCTGGTCACGGAGCTCGTTGTAGATCTTCATCTCATGCATGCCAGTAGTCTCTGTCTGGACCAGCTGGCTCTGTTCCTCATATCCTTCGGTTTCAATGTCGGGCATATTTATCACATTTGATACTCTAATTCAAGCTTAATCAGCTCTGACCTTACTGCATGATACCATGCTATTTCATGCTCTGTATAGCCATATACTCTTAGATTCTCGTCTCTCTCAGCTAGCCTGTTTAGCTCCTTTCTGAAATACTTATATGTTCTTGGAATCGACCATAAGTAGGGAATGGAAAAAAATACCGTGATAATTAGTATGAATACTGCAACGATGAGAAACATATTTAGGTAGTAATAGGATTGCATAGTGGTATATGTGTTTACTGCAAATGCACTCAAGGCTTTAGGATTGTTTTTCATTGCTGAAATTAGAGTACTGAGCGTTGCATTTGTCCAATGTGTGTAGTTAGAATTGTTGAAGCTGGTATTCGAATTATGCAGAAGTGCAACTGTCTGATTGTTTGAGTAATAGGCTAAAACGTTTGCATGCCCTGCGGCTGCCAAGAATATGAGTAGACCCCCCACTATTAAACCAATCAATATAACTGCTAATGCCAAGCCAGCAAGAGCAGTATTCCCGATAGTTTTTGTGCGGAATGCTACTTTACGCATATTTCTGTACTTTCCCCAATCCTGCTCATTCAGCTTATCCAGATCTATTTTTGTTTCCATATTCTTACCCTTGTTTTCCATTCATATCGCCTATGTTGTCTTGATTGTCGGAGTTGTAGTGCCTGTGCCGCTGCCTGAGCTTATATGGACTGTGCTGTTAGGTATTACCCCTAAGCCCAAGACACTTGTTGAGCCTGTTGAGGTTGTCGAAGCAGCAGTGTGTGGCACCATCAAGTATGCGCCAATCATTCCAAGAAACATTCCTATTACGAATGCGGCAAAGCCAAGCAATGACCAATATTTGTTATTATCAGCGATGCCGAGCTCCTTTGAAGTGTCGCCTTCAGCAGCTAGGACTGCTTGGACGGCTACGGACATGTCGTCAACGGTTCCTGCCTCTCCGCCAAGCGAGCTCGGCTTTACGAGGATTTTTCTTGTAGTGTCATAAAAAAGCATGCGACGCTTTGTTTTTTGGTTTTGGACGGAATACCCAGATTGGTTGAGGAATATTACTGGGTGCATTGAGTCAGCCGACTTGAACATTACCCTGCCTCCGACTATCCTGCCGTGGTCTTTCCCTATGTAAGTCGTAGGATTTGCATATTTATGGACTTCTACTTTTTCTATCATGCACTTACCCTCTGTCTTATGACTTCCGCTATCAAAGCGATCGGCATTATTTCAAGATACCACAGAACCATGCTTATAAGTGCGACGCTGTTCCCGATGCATGCGCTAAGGATGAACAATGAGCTGTATGCCGCATTTCCACCCAAGCTAAACAGCGTCAGGTAGCCAGGGAATATTGTATAGATTCCATGCGGTATCGTTGCACAATAGGTCTGCGGGCTGACATGCGATATTGGGCTGCTTATGTATGTTGAAGCAAGGGAAAGCCCTATGTAGCCGAGCAGTATGAGCAATGGAACTAGCAGTATTATCCCAAGACCAACCCCGTTCGTCTGCATCCAGTCTATTATGTCCACCATTTTATTACCCTTCAAAGATTATGAGATTTGTTGAATATCTTGCTGAACAGATCCTGGCTTTCTCCCTCGTTCCCTCTCCTTGAGGAATAGCCCATCTCGTGCTCATTGTGCTCTTCGTAGACGAGCTTGTTCGTTGCTATTGCGTTTACAGCTGCGAGGCTCTTGCCTTTTGTCAGCACTGAATAAATATTCCTTGTGAAGCCCATTATAAATTCATAGACAAAAGAATACGAGAAGAAGGTTGATATTCTGTTCGGTGCTTCATAAACTTCTTTATTGAGATAGAGCTTTGGATTTCCGAGTAGCGTGTTGATTTTGAAGCAGGCCATTTTGTGTGCGTTGCTCATGAGCTGATTCTCCAGCTTCATTTTATTTTTAGCCCCGCTGACATCTCTTGGAGTTGTTTCGCCGTAGTTTCCTGTTGCAAGGTTGCTGCTCAAATCCCTTTCTATTGAGCCGAGCAAAAAGTTGAAGCCAGCATCAGTACAGCGTGGATGCCAGTCTTTAGGAGCGGTAATGGTTTTCGGATGAGGCTTGTCTGCGGGGCCATCACAGAAGTTATAGCCAGCATAGAGCTCTTTGTCATACACAGCATTACATATAGGACATTCGTAGAAGCGGGAGTTTGGCTTTATGGTTATCTCGGTGCCTTCCATCTCAATATGCGAATCGTAGAAGATCCTGGCTATCGAGTCTATGAGCTTGGTATCAACTTGGAAGATGGTATTTGTAATACCTTCCCTATTCTCCCCACCGATATTGATTTGAGCTGGAAAAGTTGGAGGCATATAAAAGCAACCCGTTTGTCTTAGTTAGTTGCTGTTCGCTAAAGTATAAAAACCTTTTTCCTCTTTCCACACTCTATAGATTGTGTATAAGGATTGTAATACAATAGATAAAGAGGAGGCAAATAGAGGAAGGTATAAAAACTTCGCTGATAAAATAAGTTTGTAATACTATGTTCCGCATCTCCTTGTATGACAAAATCAAAAGCAAGCTACTGCTGATTGGATTGCTGTGCGTGGTTGTGGTAGTAGTATACTATAATGTAGCGTGGGTGCTGCATACAGTAGCGTATGGGCCTTTCTATGAGCCTGACAACTACATGTATTACAAGTATGCATTGGATATGGTTGAAGGCCTGCCACAGATCAATACACAGCTCATAGGCTTGGGCGCTCTACCGTTCTTTGAGCATCCTGGGCTTTACCAAGTGCCTGCCATATTAACCATCGTATTACATATCCCTTTGGTATGGGCCTTCCGCCTGCTTATGTTTATCCTTATCGCATGCAACATGCTTCTTGTTTATAAGTTCGTGCATAAGTTCTATGAAGCTATGTTGCTGCCACAAACCCTGGAATACTTTGGGCTTATGCTCGCTTTCGCATTCCCCTTGCTGGTTTACCAATTTGAGCCCATAGAATGGCGTGGCAACCTCTTCCTTACTACAATAGCA
>JAJYUR010000001.1:61694-83028 GCA_021792395.1 Microcaldota archaeon | reverse complement strand
GAAGAGGAAAAGGTTATGCTGTTCGACCTTGAAGATATTGAAAAGGCGCTCAAATAGCCGGCGCGCGTAATTTATATGGGGTGCAGCCCTTGGCACTGCTCCTGTGCTTCCTAGCTATACTCCTATTCCTGAGGAGGTGAAAGAGCTTTCGATAGTCAAGGACGTTGAATATATGCCTCAAGCAATAGCGGATGTTGCATCTGGAAGGATCAAGTACAAGGTAGAAGGGAAAAAGCTGGAGAGGTTTGATGTTAAAGGGGTCAACGACGCATTCAAAAGGCTGCTTGCGTATTGAAAGGCATGCGCTGCATGAAGATTTATGAGCATAACGAGGTCAAAGCCCTGAGAAAAATTCTTCAGACTCCTTTTTGAATTCGGCCTCATTGGCTAAATGGCCCTCAAACCGAAATGAGCCCTCAAGATAGCGGCTTCCCTCATTTTCATAAAACTCCTTCAGTAGGCTCTTTTCCGTAGATGCTATCATTATGGATGGGCCGGTATCGGCGTTAAGGTAAATGCCCTCATTTTTATTCTGGAAATCAAGGATCTTCCTTATTAGGGAAATGCTTTCCGGGGTCTGGACGATGAGGCCTCCGGATAAAAGTACGGAATGAAGGCTAAGCGAATCCTTTTGCCCTCTCTTAAGGAGATATCCTTCATCAAAGTTGTTTTCTACTGCTGCATTCAGCGCATCATATTTATCCATTATCCAGCTTCCATAAAAAATTGACTTCACGGCAGTTTCATGCGCTTTATCTGTTGCAATGTTCTGGCTGTTTGGGAATATCCCATAATAAAACTTCATTGGATTATTCTTTAATCTTACTGCAAAGCTTTGATCTGGGTCAATCCCCGGATAAGACAACCAGATCGAAAGCCCATTAATGCATGCTCTCGTGCCAGATCCAGATACAAGCCTGGCAAACCTTGAAGCGATGGATTCTTTATTTGCGGAACTGGGAAACACATTTTCAACGAGCGATAAAGAAACAGCTGCTGCGACCGCTGAAGATTCACTCATCCCCTTGGCATTTTCATAACGCCTGAACCGCCTGACATTGAACTGAAAACTGCCATGCAGGTTAAACCTTTTTTTAAAGTAGCTTAATGCTCTGTCGGCTTTTGCTTTATATGTGCTTGAAGTCTCCCCATCGAGCCTTACAAAGTCTTTACCCTCCTCCTTTAGGTATCTGCAGGATGAGATGCAGTAGGAAAAATCCGTGTTGAAGGAGATCGAGGGATTGAAAGCAATTTTTTCATTATTATCATAAAATCCCAAAAATTTTTCAAAAGCTTTAATTGGGTAGGAAGTAGAAGTTGTTGTCTTCATATCCTCAGTTTCAGGCAGGTCATAACTAATCTCCTTATAAGCTCCAATTTCCATAAGGGAATCTTTTATTCTCTCGCCTTTCTCCTTCAGTTCATTATGATCCAAAGTAAATTTTTCCATCATTTCATGCACCTTCGGGATTTGAACCTGCAACCTCCAGCCTGCAAGGCGTACGCTCCAAGCTTTTGCCTTCGTTTTTCAGCCATCCAAGCAACATAGTTTATTTTTCTCAAGCGCGAGCATCTGCATTCGCACACAGATTATGCTGCATTTGTGACATCCTCCAATGAATAAATTCGTGGGCTTCCATTTCTTCGCATATTCGCTTTTTACGAGCCTTATGGCTCCCAAATCCTGAAGCTCATTTAGGTGCTTGCTTACTGTTGATGGGGCAAGCCCGAGCTCTGAACTTATAATACTAAGCGTGTCTTTATTCTCGCTGATTAACTTCAACACATCAGACTTGGTCTTTCCGTACTTTGACATAGTGCTATATTGCTTTTCTTTATATTTATATGCTTTCTGTGATATTTCGCTTTTTATTTCGCTTTAAAAAGAGTTCCATTGTGATTTGAGAATTGGTATGAATATGTAATATGCTCTTTGCAGGAAAAATGAAGGAATAATAAATTTATGTTTAAACTACTTTTAATGTGGACCTGGATTTTATGCTCTTAAATTTCTTCCCACAAACTCATGTTGTAGCGTTCAGCTTTAGTAAGGTTTAGTTAACTAAGCTATTGAACTCGTACATGCTTAAGTCCGCCTCCCGCATTATTGTACGCACCATGCCCTTGCCTATCGGCATGTGGGCTGGAACTACTATCATGCTTTCAGGATTTCTTTCTCCAAAAATAGATGTATACTTCCTCTTGTCTGCAAGCTGCATAACTATGTGGCTGCCTTTCTGGTGTATTGCTATGTAGCCTAGCTTGGTTAGGGCTTTGATTACCTTGTCGTAGTTTAGAGGTACTAACCTAGACACTTACCTGCACCATCTCCACTGGTACTGGGTCGCCGTGTTTCTTGAGTGCTTCTAGGTATGCTTGGATAGCCTCCTTTACATTCTTCATTAGCTCCTTGCGGGTCTTGCCTTCAGTGGCGCAGCCCGGCAGATCTGGCATCCTAGCTATGTAAGTGCCGTCCTCGTCCCGCTCTATCATTACACGGTACTTCATTCTTTCCATAACTGTATTGTGTGCGTTCAGGTTTTTAATACTTGTTAGTCTTCAAGTCCCCAAACTTGATTTGCTCCCTTCGGGATTTGAACCCGAGTTTCGGCCGTGAGAGGGCCGCATCCTTGACCGGACTAGATGAAGGGAGCTCATAATTTATGCCCTTTTGCCTATCTTCGCATTATCTTGCGATTTGGGATCTCGTACGGCATGAGCCTGTCTTCTATAAAGTTAGCCACGCCGAATCCAGATGCATTGTCGAGTTTTATTATCCTTTCGAAGAACTCGCTCTTCTCCTTTTCAGCATTAATAGGTTCCAACGAATAGTTATTTATTGCTTTTATCGTTTCCTCAAGGCGTTCAAGCGCCGCGGAAAGCTTCCCGAAGGCTTCCTCGGGCATTGCCTTCACCGCTATCGACTTCTTGAAGAACTCTATCTGCATAGCAGCCTTTCCGGAAGAGTGGCAGAATTTAAGTGGCTTAGAGTATACCTCGGAAAGCATAGCTGATATCGCCTCGCTCTTTTTCCTGCCTGCGTTTGCCATGATCACAGGGGCAGAAAGCATATTCATTTCAGCATGCCTGCCTGAAATGGAAGCATCAGCATGGAGCGTTTCAAGGTATGTATCCCTGCTCTTCCTGCTTACGCCATAGAAGAAATTGACATACGATGTTACCCCGAGCTTCAGTTCGTTGTAGAATGCGTTAGGGTCTGCTTCTTCGTTGTTGTAAAAGGCGTTTGCAGTTTCCTTGAGCGCCTGCATATGCCTTGTTATCCTCTTCATCGCCGGATATATGTCGTCGTTGCTGTAGAATTTTTCCACGTTTGCATTTATCAGGAACGACATTGCCAGAAGAAGGGATTTTATTGGTATTATGTTTATCCTGCAGCGCAGCGTGCGTATCCTGCCCTCTGAAGTCCTCGATATCCCCGCGTGTCTTGATGATGTCTTCTGCACTATATCACTCCATGGTCGCCTATGTGCCTTCTAGTATATGTGAATAAAGCTTTAAGTTCGTTGCCATGCTGCCGTTAAGCTATCTCCTGTTGGCATTCCTGTTCTCAAGAACTTCTCTTGCCGAATGGCGGCCTATGACCTTCGCCTTCATCGCGTCTATGTCTGCGAAATTGTTTTTTCTGGCTATCCTCTCTACCTGGTTGAGCTTGTTTGCATGCGCATTGTAAGCTTTCCTCGCTGATATGTATGCATCGCGTTCATGAGGATTGCCTATGCTCATCCTCCTTGCAAAATGCCTCTTTGCATACATGGATATGTCGCGCTCAGGGGTGTAGAGCATCGCGCAGAATGATGCATTCACCTTCTTTATTAAGCTGCTGGTCCTTGCATGCTTGTCGTTCGCTATTATTATTGGTGTGCCTGCATTCCTTATGGAGTCGACGATCCATTTTATGCCTCCGTTGCGCTTATGCGCAATGTGCAGCAGATTCCCGTCTAGGTCTATGCACGCCACTGCTGATGTCTTTCCCGTGTCTATGCCGACTATTATATGCGTCAAATAAGCTACCCTGTTGAAGCGGTCGCATTGGCATGTTCCAGCGTGTAGTTTATCGCACTGTCGAGCGTCTGCGGTATTGCCTGGTACTTGCAGTCTACTATAAATGTCGGGGTTTCGGTTATGTTATAGAAAACCGCAAGCTGCGCCTGATGCTCCATTACTGTAGGTACGCTCTCCATGCACGTGTTGAATTCGGACACGTTAAGGTCGGAGCCGTTAACGATCGAGGAAAGTATGCCTTCCGAAAGCGGATTTCCGTTGAACACGGTGCTGAGGTTGCTCATGAAATCGTTGAACTTCGGCTGCGCCGAAGCGCATGCGAGGTACATGCCCAGCAATTGCGTTCCGTTGATTCCGTACTTGGAATACTTCTCTACTGAGTTGCCCTCGAATATGAACTTGTAAGTCATGTTTATTGTTGAATTGTATTTCTCGCTGGCGTTTATTGCATTGCGTATGGCCGAGAACGCTCCTGGTGCATAAGGGTCTGTTATCATGTACACGGGATACGGGGGGGCTGTCGTGCATAGCACCTTGCCGCTAAGGCTTATGGCTCCTTCGCCTATCGCTTTGTTCTGCGTATGCGATATGGGGCTCAGGGTCTGCATGAAAGGATGCGCAAGGCTTAGGTTCTGCCCGTACAATGTCATTGAAAATATAAGCTTCTGGCCGGTGAACGGGTCCTTGTATGGCATCGTTACAAGCCATTCGTTTTGATTACCCATGTACGACACGTTAGATTCGTTGGGCAGCACATAATACGGCAGCAAAGCAAGCGAGCTGTTAATTGCAGAATAGCTTGCGATTATCTGCTCTGCAGCACCAAGCGCCTGCGTGCTGTTATATTCGGGCGTTATGCAGGTGCCGTTAAGGTGTGCCCCGTAGTTGCACTGCACGGTGGTTTTGAAAGTGGAGAGCTCGAATGCGAATGCCACAAGTATTACTATCAGCACAATAAGCGATATATGCAGGTAATCCAGTCCTCCGAGCCTTGAAGCTCGCTTGACTATGAATACCGGCTCGTTTGCACTTTCTTTAGCACGTCCATGCTGCTTTACGCCGCTTACCTTTTTTCTATCCATGGAACCACCAATATCAAACACTGACAGACGGGCCCGGCGGGATTGCCATACGGGCATGAAATTAATCAAGAACCGCACTTTGAACCCGCGGCCATCACCTTAGGAGGATGCCGCTCTGTCCAAGCTGAGCTACGGGCCCATCACTCGTTATTGAATCCTAATCCTTTTAAGCTTTGCCTAAATGTGCTTTGATTGCCAGTCAAAAGTGTGAAAGAAATTTAAACCTCACGCCAAAATATGAATCATGAGTACAAGCAGGAGCAATGCGTGGCTCAACAGAAACATACTTTTCATATCTTTATCCGCGTTCTTCGCAGATTCTGGTTATCAGATTGTGATAGCAGGACTGCCAATATTCCTAGTGCTTTCGCTGAAGGCGCCAGCATACATATTCGGCATAGCAATGGGGTTGGCATACGGGATAGGGGCCATATTTGCATACGCTGGAGGCAGACTGGCGGATAGGTACGGCAGAAAGAAGATGGCCATATTGGGAAACAGCCTAATACCAATACTATCGTTTACCGGATTCTTTTCAAACCCTGTATCTGCAATGGCAGTATTCAATGCAGGATGGTGGGCCAGAAACTTCAGGACGCCGGCGAGGAGGGCTATGCAATCCGACGCGTCGAGCAAGAAGAACAGGGCGAAGGCATTCGGATTCCTAAACGCACTGGACATAGGTGGAGGCATGACCGCATCTGCACTGCTGATAATATTCCTATACATGCGTATGCAGTTCAGCGGCATATTCCTATTCTCGATAATACCGCTGGCCGCATCGACGTTCTGCCTTGCTCTCGTTAACGTAAGAAAGCGCGCAAACGCCGCAGTGCGTGGAAAGAAGGATTCAGTAATAAAAGAAAAGAAGAACCTTGACATATTTTACGGCGTTCTCATCGCAACTGCACTTTACGGCTTTACATCATACAGCCTAGGCTTCCCAATAATAACAATAGCTGAAAGGTCAAGCAGCATTTTAGGCGTTTTGGGCTACGCCATAATGATGGCAGTATCGGCATTCAGTGGATTCTACCTGGCAAAAAGAAGGCTCAGCAAGGTCAAGTCACTTGCAATCCTTGGGTATATGGCAGCGGGCATGGGCTCGCTGATGTTTGGGCTATCATACCTTTTGGGCTATGGCGTATATGCTTTTTATGTGGCAGCGTTCGTGATTGGCATATCTATAGGGTCGATAGAGACTTTCGAGCCTACAATAGTATCGCTTATATCGTCGGTAAAGAGGCAGGGCAGCGGCATGGGTATGCTCTCAACATCAAGGAGCATAGGTCTGTTCGCCGGAAACATAATAATGGGGCTTCTATATACTGTAAGCCCGTTTTATTCATACGCATATGCAACTGCGGTGGCGTTCGCTGCTGGCATCATATTGCTTGCATCCTCGAGAAAAGCCAGCATATAATTTGTGTCATTGTATAATTTGTGTCATATAAAACATAATATATATATATTTTGTGTCATATAAAACATAATATGGAAAACGACGAACTTATATCCGTGCTGTCGTCATGGAATTTTTGGGGCGGCAAGCAGATAGATACAGGTTTGGAAAGACCGCTTTACGTCGATAAAATTTTGAATTTATTGAGGGAGAATAATGTCATCGCTGAAACCGGAATCAGGCGATGCGGGAAGTCGTTTATTGCAAGGCAAGCCGTAAAACGATTGATCAAAGGGGCAGATGGAAAGAACGTGCTTATAATAAACCTGGAGGATGAGAGGTTCATAAGCAGGGATTACGGGCTGCTGCTGCAGGCTTATGAATCGTATAAGAGTATATTGAAGCCAGACCGGAAGCCGCTCATTGTCATAGATGAAGCCCAAGAGGTCGAAGGTTGGGAAAAATTCGTCAGAGGCCTTACAGAACGGAACGAGGCAAAATTCATAATTACTGGATCATCTTCAAAGTTGCTCAGCTCTGAATACTCGACCTTGCTTTCCGGAAGGCAAATAACGTTATACGTTGCTCCGTTAAGTTTCCCTGAATTTCTGGCATTTAAGGGCATGAAAACCGATCAACTAAACATGGTAACGAATGCTGAGAAGATAAGGCGGCATTTTGATGAATATCTGCATTTTGGAGGATTCCCCGTAGTTGCATTAAACAGCGAAAAGAACGAACTTTTGCTGAGCTATTTCGATACAATAATGGTGAAGGATGTCATTTCCAGGTACAAATTGAGAAATGAGGCTAAACTTAGATCGTTGGCAAAGTTCTACCTTACCAACATAGCATCCGAGATTACGTACAACAGCGTATCAAGATTCCTGAACATTCCGGTAAAAACAGCACAACGCTTCTCCGAATATATTGCCAGCTCAAGTGTCATCTTCTTTGTCGATAGGCTATCCTTCTCTCCAAAAGAAAAAGAAAACAGCCCAAGGAAGGTCTATTCCATAGACAACGGTATCGCTAGTGCCATAGGTACGAACTTCATGGAGATAAGAGGGAGGATGCTTGAGAACATCGTGGCGCAGCACATATATGTGCACTGCAAAAAAGATAGGAATTCAAGCATGTATTATTGGCGCGAAAAAGGGCAGGGATCAAAAGGGAAGGCAGTGGATTTTGTCATTAAACGCGGCAATGCCCTATATCCTATACAAGTAAGCTATTCGATAAGGGATCCAAAGGCGAAAGAGCGCGAGATAAGCGCGCTGATAAAATGCGCAAAGGAATTAAATGTCAAAAAGTGCATTATAATAACCTATGAATATTCTGGCAAGGAGAAGATAGAAGGCATAAGCATAGAATACAAAAAAGCGTATAACTGGCTCATGGACGACCTGGGCAAAATGGCTACGGGGTAATGCAGAAGCTGCATCACATCCTTTCTACCGCGTTTATGCCAGCAATGGCAAGCATCTCCCCCATTACCTTCTTGAATGCAAGCACTAGCGCAAGCCTGGCAAGCATCCTCTCCTTTGAATCGGCCTTGAGTACGGAATCATGCTCGTAGAACTTGCTGAATGCGAGCGCAGTCCCGCTTATGTAATCTATAATGACATTGGTCTTGTATTCGGAGGCGGCCTTTTCGACGATATCCTTTGCAATGGAAAACTGCTTTATCAGCGCGAATTCATGATCGCTGTCGAGCATGCCCGTATCTGCGCCTATTATGTCTTCGACCCCGATTCCGGAATTCTCTATTATCCTTGTGGCCCTGGCGTACATGTACTGGCAGTATGGTCCAGAATTCCCCTCAAAATTAAGTGCGCTCTCCCACGAGAATGTAAGCTTCTTCTCCTGCGACAGCTTCAGGAACTCGAACCTTATCGCAGCTACGGATATATCGCGCGCTATTTTTTCCTTTGCGCCTTCTGCAAGATTGAATCGCGTGCCTATGAGCGAGACAGCCCTCTCGTATGTCTCCTTAAGGAGGTCGTCTGCCGTATATCCAACCCAAGTGCCCTTCCTTCCCGCGAGCTTTGCGTTCTCCAATTCTACGACGCCATATGCGATGTGCCTGAATCCAGATGCCTTTGCCTTTTCGCCTATCGCCTCCAATACCATCTTTATTAGGTTCTGCTCGTAGCTCTGCCTCGCGTCTATCGTATTTATCGATATCGACCCATTTCCGAAATTCATGATGCTGCCTTCCCTGGAAGTCGAATAGAGCGTCTTTCCATTGGGCTGGTCCATGAACCTGGAATATTTGAATGTATTGTCAAGCAGGCCGAACTTCCACATGTGGAATGCTATGTCCTTCGCCAGGTAGTTCGGTGCGCCGTTGCTCCTTACCAATACCTTTATGCTTTCCTTCAGGCCCTTGAATTCATCAGGAAGGTCCTTTATGTCGTTGAAATCTATTACGAGGCAGTTGGCGTACTTGCCCTCCTTAAGCTCCTTGGCAATGCCCTTGCTTTTCAATATCTGCAGCGACTTTTCCAGCAGGTTTTCCCTTACGATATCGCTCTCCCAGACGAGCACGTCGTGGAATATGTTGAATGCGAAAGCCGTCATGTATTCGGCATTTACGTAGCTTTCCGAAGACTCCCTTGATATCTTGGATTCGTAAGTACCGTCAATCTCCATGTTCTTCAGCGTCTCGTTAATCTCGTCTTTTATGTCGTTATTCTCCATGAATGCATTAACCTTTACATACACCTCTCCTAAAGCGTGGTCGTACTTCTTCGAGGTGTCCAATGCGATGCCCAATCTTTCCAAGTGCAAAAGCCCCCATATAGCCTGCGCCGCCTGAAACCCAAGATCGTCTATGTAGTCCTGCCGCTCTACGGCATATCCGCACGCCTCAAATATCTTGGAGAGCGTATCTCCGAGCAGCGCGCTTCTAACCTGCCCTACATGCCATGGATGCACGGGGTTGACGCTTGGGGATTCTATGATAACCTTATTCCCGCCGCCTTTGCCCGATGCGCAGTACGCCCCGTTTTTTAGCACTGCCTTGAGAACAAAAGAGGAAAAGCGTTTCCTGTCTATGTGGAAGTTTATGAATCCGTTAGAGGTGTCTACCTTTGATACGCCAACTATAGCTTCTAAGCTATTGGATATGCCTGATGACACTTCGTTTGGATCTCTGCCCAATGACTTCGCTATCCTAAGGGATATAGTAGATGCCATATCGCCGCTGCCTTTTGAGAAATCCAGCGATCTTGCAACATCGTCCCCGCCTGAATCATAACCTGCTCTCTTTATAGCCTCGGCAAGCGCTTTGGCTATGTCGTCTTTCAATGCTCTATAAGGTGAATCATCCATAAAACCACTATATCCTACATTATGCTGTCAAAGCCCTTCAACTGCTCGGGTATCATGCCTATGACGTCCTCCGCAGTTATGTGCAGCCCTTTCTTTTCGAAAAGCATATCGCCTATCTTCGAGTGCATGTATACGGCAGCGACAGCACTCTCGAACGGCTTCATGCTCATGCCTGCATAGCTGGCTATCATCCCGGTTAGTACATCCCCTGTGCCCATGGTGGCCAGGGCAGGAGTCGAAGACTTGTTTATCTTCAGCGTCTTGCCATCGGTTATTATTGTTTCATTGCCTTTTAATACAATCGTGCAGCCATATGTGTCTGCGAATTCTATGGCACTATGGAGCTTCCTTCCGATATCCACCTTTGCCAGGTCTATCCCGGTAAGCGTTTTAAACTCCCCGTCATGCGGCGTTATTATAGAATTCTTTCCTATATAACTCTTGTACAGCGCGATGCTCCTTATGGCGGATGCGTCGATGACCACTATATTGCCCTTCTCCCTTTCCATGGACAGCAGCAAAGCAGCGTTTTTGTTTGAAATGGCCTTCTGCGAGAGCCCCGGCCCTATCGCCAGCACGTTGTGCCTCATCATATCTATCGCTTTTATTGCATCTGCATCAATGACATCGCCCGGAAGGCTTCTTACGACCATCGACGGGGACATCCTTGAGATGTCGCCTGCTATGCTGCTTGGAACAGCCGTATAAACGTATCCGGAATTGGAGCGCAGCGCGGCCATAGTCGCATTGGCTGCAAACGATGACAATATCGGCGCCCCATGGTACTCGCCGCTGCCTCCTAATATAAGCACCCTGCCGTTGGTATTCTTGTCCGAGTCCATTGGCTTCGGCCTTGTGATCGACTTTACGTCCCCTGGCCCGGCGAAAAGCTCGAGAGTCGGCGGTATGCCTATGTCTATTATCGCCGTGCCGCCGCTGTAATGGCTGCTCAGCAGCCCATTCTTGATCTTGTGTATCGCCAGCACCCTGTCAGCTTTTACGCTTATCCTGTTTGCGATGCCCGTGTCAGCGTTCATCCCGGAAGGCATGTCGATGGAGATTATATATTTCTTAGACGCGTTCATGTGCGCTATTACGTGGTAGAGGGTGCTTGAGAGCCTGCCCCTGATCCCTATGCCTGCTATCGAATCGATTACATCTTCAGACCGTTTAAGCATCTTTGAGAATTCGTCTATGCTATCCATATCAGTATCGTGTATGTCAACTATGTCGCTGAGTATGCGGTAGTTGAAGCGCGTTGCCTTATTCAATATATCATTATGGCTGCCAACGAGTGCAACTTCGACATCTGCATACTTGAGCATCCTCCTTGCTGCCGCAAGGCCTATGGCGCCTTTGCCTCCGGTGCCCACTACAAAGAGCATCCTGTCTCCCTTGTGCTTGTGCCTGAGTTCGCTGGTTATTTCGAAGCCCGCGTTCTCGACCATCAGCTGCTCGTCGAAGCCCATGGCGTTGCCGTTGTCCAATATGGAATACGCATCCGTGGCGCTGAGAGTTTTTTTGGTATAAATTGTAAACTCTTTTAAGCTTTGCATGGTATATTCTATTAACCTAAAATATAAAACCTTTGCAGGGAGTAATAATGCCGAAAGTATACAAGGTCAACAATAAGCTTGCAATCTATCTTCCTAATGAAGTAATCTCCGAACTGGGCATAACCGACGGGGAGGAGGTGGATTTCCTCAAGTACAAGGGCAAGTACTTCATATTTGCGAAGAAGAGCGACATAGCCGATTCTATACTGTCAAAACAGGAGCCTACGGGGCAGCCTGCCAAAGCCACAGAAGGGAAGCAGATATCGCCAGCAGAGCTTGCAATACTAAAGAAACTGGACACCCTTAGGTACAACCAGCGCACGAAGAGCAGGGTCAACGACATGCTCGATACTAACGAGAAGGCTACACTGCAGGCGCTGCTCAAGAAAAGGTATATCTCGCTGTTCAAGAAGGGCAGCGACCCGGAGCCTTTATACGGCATAGAGAAGGAGATATATGACGCATTCCTGATGCGCAAGAATGTCCAGGTGCAGAAGGCTAAGCCCATGCCACAAGCAAATCAGGTCAGCCGCGCAAAGTTCGATTATGCATCTGGCGCCCCGGCCGGCAGTGCAGCAGACAGCGGAGCTATAGAGCTGCTTCAGAAGCAGGGATTCATAGTGCTGTCCAGCGAGACCGAAGCGGCAAATGTATCTGCAGCATTGGAAGACAGCATACATCACGGGCTAATCCTCGGAACGCGGGCATTCAACAAGAAATTCTACGTTGTCACAAGGGGATACATAACCAAGAACACGTCAGCCATACTCAATATAATAAAGCAGAAGAGCATGAACGTCAAGGACATAGCGAAGGAGACCAACCTTGACGAGGACGGAGCACGCGCGATACTGTACATATTAGCGGAGAACGGAGAAGCTACAGAGCTTAGGAAGGACATATTCAAGTCTGCCGAGTGAAACGTTCACGCGTATATGAAATGGTCTACGATAAGTATTATGAAAGCGAACGCAATGACGAATCCTATGACCATCTTCGGGCTTACCTTCGGGCCTTTGCTGGGTGCGTCGTAGAAACTCAATACTCCTGCCTGCGATTGCGGCGAGGATAAAGATGCCATTTTAATCAAGGGTTAATGGCTGTCAAACTTTTTATACCTTGCGCAAAAATCAGGGCATTATTGCAATAAGTAGAAAAAGGTTTTTAGCCTTTCAATCCGATAGGGATTCCAGTGTTACAATGCGAATGCTATTAATCGTGCTCTCGTTCGCCATGCTGCTCTACATAGGTGCGGGCCATGCGTCTACCGTTACATTAATCGGGTCGTGCCATACATCATTCAACGCAGGGGCTGCCAACGGCACCATAAGGTTCACGCTTTCCAATTTCGGGAATGGCACTGCGACTGGCATGGTAGTGGTGCCGCACATCGCTGGCGCATCCACCAGCAACTTATCTGAGACGTACGGCCTGCTGGCTCCATTTGCGAACCATACATTCAGCTTCATGCTGTACAACGCTTCGACTCCGGGGCTTTATCCAGAATACTTTACAATAGAATATGCCCAGGGGTCCGCGTCAGTGTTTGAGGTCTTCCCGTGCCTGGGCAACATAAAGGCAAATACCACGAGCCTGGTCAGCATAATAGGCATGTCAAGGAAAGGCAGCAAGATAACCGCAAACATATACAGCCTCTCATCCAAGCCTCTTAACGTTACCCTGTCGACTGTAGCGCCTCCGAACATCAGGGTTTCATCCTCCAATATCACTGTGCTGATGCAGCCTAACAGCGAATACAACGCCACATTCAATATTACCTCAAGGAATATAACTAATTCAGGACTGCTTTCAAACGCGTCATTCACGTTTTCTGTATTCATCTCATATATCTGGAGCAATCTTCATTACTCATCTCTTGGGGTAATGTCTATAACACAGAATGCGCCAGTTTCGCATCCCCTGCCTATATTCCTGATAGGGGTAATTGTAATATTCATAGCTGTAATAGCGCTGATAGTGCTGTCCTTGCTCAAGGGCAAGGGGCGCAAGCGCGACGTGCACGAAGAAGCAGCTGGTAAAGATGCTTGACAATAGACATCCATACATAAGCGTTGTCATACCTACGCTAAACGAAGGCAAGAACATAGGCAAGGCGATATCCGGCGTCAAGCTCATGCTTAAGGACTACAGGTACGAGATACTTGTGGTCGACAAGCATTCTACTGATAATACTGTAAGCGTGTCAAAAGCCCTAGGCGCACGCACGTTGTATGAAGATAAGGGCAAGGGTTTTGCCCTTATAAAGGGCTTCAAGGAAGCAAAAGGGAAAATAATAATATCGATGGATGCAGACCTTTCTCACCGGCCAAACGAATTGAAGCTGCTGATAGCTGCAATAGAAGCAGGGTACGACATATGCATGGGATCGAGATTCCTTATAGGGGGAGGCTCGGATGACATGCCCCTGTTCAGGAAGCTGGGCAATAAGGCGTTCGTGCTTCTCGTAAATGCCATATACCGGGCGAACTATACCGACCTATGCTACGGGTACAGGAGCATGAACCGTGAGGCGTTTAAGAAGGTGCATCTCACATCTAACGGCTTCGGGATAGAAACAGAGATAAGCATAAAGGCGAAGAAGGCAGGCCTTAAGATAATAGAGGTGCCCAGCTATGAGAAGAAAAGGACATACGGCGTAGGGAAGCTGCGTTCATTCAGCGATGGCTATGCCATACTTAAGACCATATTCGGCAACATTAGATAGCCAAACATATAATCATCCGCCTGTTGCATTTTGCGCCTCTATATAGTAGAGCCCGTATCCTGCCCCTGAAGGAGGGTAAACATCGGTCCTTATGGCTTTCAGGGCTGTATGGTTCTGGATGTAGCTGCATGTAGATTCTATCGGCCCAGGGACGCTGCACCAATAGCCTACATCGAGCACAAAGCATGGATATCTGTGTGTGTATTCTGAATAAAGCCTGCCGTTCAGGAAATTGTCTATCTGCGTGGCTGATTTGCCGTTGACATTAAAGAGCGTAGGATCCGCAGTAAAAACAAGGCATGAGTTTGGTATAAGATAGCTTGAGTTGTATATAAAGTTCTCGTAGAACCTCGCCCCTCCTGCCTGCGGTATGTTCGAAGGGCTGACGCCAAGCGGTGCAATAAAAGATGAGAATGCATACGCTACAAGCAGCAGCACCACAGCAGCTATGGCAACCTGAACGTATGTTTCATTATAATGCATGTCTATCATCCGTCTTTTTGCGCCTTGGGCTTCCAAGCGACATCAATGCCGCCGCTCCGAACCCTGCGAATATGCTTGCCTGTGCAATTAGGCTTAGCATGAACCTCCAATCAACCCCGTATGTAACGCTGCCTGCGTAGAATGCCGTATAAAGCAGGAAGAATGCAAGGAACCAAATCCCAAGCGCCAAAAGCTCCCTTCGCCTTCCAAGTATGAACATCGATATGGCTCCGAATATTCCAAATGCAGTAAATATTATGGGCTGCATCACGTAATCGGATTTGTAGGCGTCGAACCAGAAGAAGAGATTGCTGCATATGTTCGCGCCGAAGTTCTGCAGGTTTATCGCGCTCTTCGCTATTATGGTGTACTGCGTGTCGCAGCTCTCCTGTACGTATGCTCCCTGGAATCCGAAGGAGCCGCCTACCAGCTCGCTGTGCGCAAATCCCAGTTCAGGGGATATCGCCATTGCAAAGACAAGGAACATTACGAGCGCCCTTGTATTAAAGAGGTTTTCCTTCACCATCAATACGTTGGCCTTTATCGATGCCATTATGCTTTTATCATCTAAAACCACATACATCAAAGGTATGGCAACGAGATACACGACTGCATCAACCTTCATATACGTGAGCAACGACAGCGAAAAAAGCGCCATCCCAAACGTCCAAAGGGTTTTCTTCCTTAAGAAAATCAGCATGCAAAATATAGCTATGAGCGAGTATGCCAGCATGGGCATGTCGGATGCAGTAGGCATGGCCCATACGAGCATAACCGGCGACATAGCGATAAAAAGCGCCGAGAGCAGCGCTATCCTGCGTTTGCCGAAAAGCACAAGCGCCGAGAGATATGTGAATGCGACTGCAATTGCACCCTGCGCAAAATTTGTGTAATATGCTGAATACCTGTGCACGCCCAGGATTAAGAAGCCAATGGCAAGGTTGAATGACTCGCCGATGGGCTCATGGAATATCTCCCCGGAAAAGCATGACGCCGTAGTTCCATAGTTGCACATCCATGCCTGCCCGGTATGCAGCAGGTCGAGAGCCATGGCCTGATATATTGCATCATCGAAGAAGAGCTGCTGCGTAGGTTTGACTATTACGAGCTCGAGCACCACGAAGGCGAGAACAACGCCTAACATGAGCAGAATGTGCATCCTGTTCAGTCCGTAGCCAGAAAGCACTGCGCGTATATCCTTCCGCGATTTCGCCGCAGCTATGACCATGCCTGCCAGAGACGCCAATATGCCGAGCGTGAACAGGTACTCCTGCATGCCTAAAGGTATAGCAGCCATCACACTCCTCTCTTGTTAGTTACGGTTATGCCGTTTATGAACATGTATTTGGTATTGGTCTTCTTCATGGTAAGCAGCGCATCCTCAGGGTTGAGCACTATGGGCATGCCGTGTATGTTGAAACTGGTGTTCAGCACCACGCCCAGACCCTGGCTTTTTTTCACCTCCTCCAAGACCTTTTCATACAACGGATTTTCGCTTCCCACTACCTGCGGCCTTGCAGTCCAGTCGACGTTTACAGTAGATTTTGCAATGCGCCTGGCGTCAGCCTTAATCGGGTACGCCATAGTCATGTACCTATCGACGCCCTTCGAATCGTACTCGACTATAGAACCGATATCGGATTCGAGTATGGACGGCGCAAACGGCTGAAACCATTCCCTCCTTTTAACATAGAGATTCAGCCTGTCCTTGACGGAGTCCGAACTGCTCGATGCGATAATGCTCCTGTCCCCAAGTGCCCTGGGCCCGTATTCCATGCGGCCTTGGAACCAAAATACGTAATTGTCCTTTGCTATGAGCTCTGCAGCATGCTTCGCCTGATCTTCAGGATTCTCCCGCTCATATTGGAACTGCTTATCTGATTTTATTACGCTCTCCGTCTGCGCTTCCGTGTACGCATCGCCCAGGTATGCGTTAAACTTGTATTTGGCATTCCCTGTAAGCATGTGGTGGGTGTATAGTGCGCTTCCCAGCGCTATGCCACCGTCACCCATATGCGGGAATACATACCAGTGCTTCAGGGCTTCAAGCTTCCTGATCTTCATGTTGGATTTGATGTTGGAGAACGTGCCTCCGGCGAATGCTACATCCCCTATGTTGAACCTGTCTATCGCATTGCTAACGAATTTCATCAGCACGTTTTCGAAGAGCTGCTGGGCCATATAGGCAGTCTGTTCGCGCGGCAGCTGCCATGCGATCCTCTGCAGCATGTCGAACTGCCTGCCCGGGCTGTATTTGGCATTCATGCTCGTGCCATGGACGTTGAAATATTCCCTAAACCTATTCTCTTCAAGTGCGAACGGGTATGAGTAGTCGGCCATTGCCATTATCTTCCCTTCGTCCTCAAGTTCGCGCATGCCCAGTATGTTCGTTACCTGCTCGTAGAATATGCCTATCGAATCTCTTGCATTTATCTTGACGTGCCTTTCGAGCTTCCCATTATCTAATATGCTTACAGATCCAGACAGCCCGTCGCCCAATCCATCTACAGTTATTACGAGCGCCTTGCTGAACGGCGATGTGAAGGCGGCAGTGGCTGCATGGGCTGTGTGGTGCTCTACCACGTGCAGCCTAAAATCCTTGAACCCCATGTGCCTCAATTGCCTTGCTATTATGCTGCTGCTTATCTCTCTGCATAGCGGCAATATGCCTATGGATGTCATCCCATACTTCAGCTCATGCCTGAAGTTGTCGAATCGTGGCTTAGGTATCTTCCTGCGCCTGAAAAGATAGTATCTTTCCTTCATGCCTGGGTATATCCTTTCCAGGGTTTTAGTAAATTCAGTGGTGCTATACGCTATGTGTTTTATCTCAGTGGGCTTGAGCTTGGCATATGACAATGCTGCAGTTATGGCATTATATGGGAATTTCACCTCCAGTTTCCGTTTGGTGAACCTCTCCTCGTTTGCAGCGTAAACTACCCTGTTATCTTCAACAAGGGCGGCTCCTGCGTCGTGGCCGTCCCAAATGCCCAAAATGTACATAATATCCGCCAAATCAAAACAGTAAATGATTATGCGATAAACAGTTTATAAATATATCTAAATCGCATACGCCTGTTACAATCTATGAAACATAAAAAGTATTTATATGTGATATATTCATAAATATTGAAAACCACTGATAGTGTCAATATGAAATTTTTTAATGGGATTTCGGTTAGTAATACAATATTAACTGCAATTAAACTACTGATAATTATTTCTGTGTTTGGTGCATTTACCATTACGCTGGCTAATGCACAAAGTCTTACCTCAAACGTAATTGCACCAATATGCAGCATATATTTTGCAGTGCATACTGCAATATTCATATTGGGTCTTACACTCATGATATTGGGAGGTGCATTGTATGCAGGTTCGCATGTAATGCCAGGATCATCTAAAGGGTCAATCCAAGGATATGGCATGGGTATGATACTGGGCGGCGTTATAGGTGTTATAATAGCGATTGCAGCACCTTATTTATTGGGATTGATGACTGGCAATACGAACATAATTTCGGCATGTGGTTCGGTTCCTTCTACAACTTCTACTACAACTCCTACTACGACCTCTACTACGACCTCTACTTCAACTTCTACAACCTCTATTACCGGAACTACCTATACATGTGGGAACGTATGTGGTAAATCAGGTGGTACATGCCCACCCGGAGAAATTTGCACAGCAGGCTTTGAAATATGTGGGCGTGGACCAGGAGGTATAGTATTACGTCGTTACAGCTGCACATGATATAAAACAAAAAAAAACAAAATTAATCTGACATTTGGTTATTGCCAATAATACTTTAGGCTCGACCCATATACACATAAATTATCACTTTTAAATAAAACATAATTGACCGCGCTTTTGCGGGATTTTACAGTTCAGCAAACGGAAAGAGAGGCAAAGATAATTGTAGGTAGCAAAAGCCCAGATAGGCACTACGGATTCTCCACAGACAAAAAAATATTTGGATGGAAAGTATGGCAAAAGAAGGACAAAAGAATAGGTACTGCAATAGTTTATATTACCCTGCTGCACAATCTTTTCAGAATAGGTTATTCTTGACTTTTGTACCAAAGTCAGAAACATAGAAAAGTATTTATATGTGGCATATTCATAAATATTGAAAACTGAGAAGAGTGTTAATATGAAATTTTTCGATGGCGTTTTGATGGGTATGGCTATGACTGCAACCCATAAATATTTTAGGATGCTGATGCTATTGGCTGCGATAGGCTCATTTGCTACTATAATCAGCAGTGCCAGCCTTACAAGCAACGTAATAGCACCTATCTGCACAGTATACAATGCGGTGCATACTGCAATATTCATACTGGGCCTTACACTAATGATACTGGGCGGCGCGCTATACGCAGGCTCGCACATGATGCCTGGATCAAGCAAAGGCACTGTCCAGGGATACGGCATGGGCATGATACTAGGTGGCGTTATAGGTGTTATAATAGCGATTGCATCTCCTTACATACTGGGGTTGCTGACAAGCAATAACAATATAACCGCTGTCTGCCCTTGAGCAAAACGATAAGGCCGCTTTTGTGGGATTTGCAATCCCACGTTTTTTAAATCTTGGCTGCCATTCTTATTATATCTGTGATGGCCTTGAAGAACATATTAGCTTATGCATATGAGACGTACCTGCAGAACATAAAATACATACTGCTGTTTTCGCTATCCTTCGTTATAGCATTCATCATACCTGTGTTCGCCTCATTCCCAACATACAACGATGCAGGTGCAATATTCATAAGGACTGCAAGCGTATACTCAAATTTTAACCTTTTGGACATAGCTGTAATAGTGATATCAACGCTGTTTTCGCTTCTGTTCCTAAGCTTTGCAGTAGTTGCGATAACTACCATAATAAAGCACAAGCGCACAAGCACAAGGATAACGAAAGAGATAATAGGCGGATTGGAGGCATATACGGGCAGGGTGTTTGCTGTAGTGCTCATCTTCACTTTTGCATTGATGGCAGTAGATGTGCTTTCATACCCTACCCATTATTCTGGGCTGCTGACGGCCATAATCGGGCTTGCGCTTACGCCGTTCCTGATATACGCGCCATATTCAATAGTCATCGATGAAAACAGGGTGGGCAGGTCAATAAAGGCGAGCGCAAGATTCTTCTTCAAGCGCTTCGACTACTTTTTGATATGGCTCTTAACTGCAATAATACTGCTTAGCATCGTGGATTTTGTATCCATAGCGGTAAGCGGGACGATGGCATCAAGGTATCTCGTGCTCGTGGTGGACTCCCTATTCATACTCCCATTCCTTGTTGTACTTCAGGCTGAGATGTATATGCGCAGGTTTGCCATGCTCAAGAGGTAATAAAAATCTTTATTGCTAAATTGAGAATATGCCGAATAAGCACATTGGCATGTTGTTGGCCATGGCATTGCTTGCAGCGCTTCCAGCCAATGCTATTGCCGAATCCTCAATTACTTCTTCAAGCGTTTCAAGTTCATTGCAGAATTCATACTGCATAATAACCCAATCCACCACGTCAATAGGGGCGTGCATAATGAGCGCCGTACCTATTGCGATGATAGGCATACTGCTTTCGATAATGCTTATAGCTGTTGCATATATGTTGGGCGAGGTATTCGACATAAGCAATCTGAAAGGGTGGTACAAGGGCGAACTTTGGGAGGTAACAAAAAGCGTCGCAATAATAATAATAATATTCGCGGTGCTCATCATAATGAGCGGTATAGCTGCCACGCTTTATGGGCTGTCGTACAGCACATCCCTGACTGGAAACCAAGTTAGCGCGTCAGGCATAGTGCTCAACAACCTTGTTGGAGTATATACGAGCACAATGAACGACTACGTCATACCCCAATATACTACGGTCAACAATGCGCTCAATGGTATGATAGGCCTGTCGCTTGCCGTCGGTGCGCTCAAGAGTTTTACATATAGCCTATACTTTCCAATACCTATACCGTTTGTCGGGTCGCTGGATTTTGGTGCGTCAGGAATCTTATACAAGAGCAGCGTAATAGAATCTACTACTGCAGCACCTAACCTGTCATTTGTGGTTGATGTAATATCTCTAATTATAATACCTATAGAAATACTATTCTCGCTTATGAATACGTATTTCATAGATATAGTCGCCATAGGCTTATCGGTCTTTCTTCCGATAGGCATAGTCTTAAGAGCAATCCCGTTCCTACGGGGGATAGGGGGTACCATGATAGGCATAGGGATAATGATATCATTGATATTTCCCTCACTTCTGTTGCTTCTCAACATCCCTGTATCCAGTTTCATAGTGGGCCCTTCTACGCCTGCATCTGCGTCATATTCGTGCAGCAGCCCTTACATCTACTGCCTGATTATGTCATTTGTTCATGCGACTACAAGTACCATACTCAATTCTATAAAGGCTATGGGATACTCGTTTACCGGGGCAGAATACGGGCTGGCAACGTTTTTCGCAGCGCCTCCGAGCATATTTCCGGCGCTTAATTACATAACTGGAGAGATAGAACAGGTCATACTGCAGTTCATACTGCTCATACTAGATATAATAATAACAATTACTGTCGGCAATTCAATAGCAAAGATGCTGGGCGGCAACGTGCGCCTTGGAATAGGTAAATTTAAAGTTGCATGAATAATATAGCAAATGATTGGTGTTTGTTTTGATCATAAACGGGTGCGCATTGTTTGGCGGGTCGACATACGTAAA
>JAJYUR010000001.1:5741-61594 GCA_021792395.1 Microcaldota archaeon | reverse complement strand
CGCCTTGGAATAGGTAAATTTAAAGTTGCATGAATAATATAGCAAATGATTGGTGTTTGTTTTGATCATAAACGGGTGCGCATTGTTTGGCGGGTCGACATACGTAAATAGCTGGCTCAGCATAAACTACCTGGTCATAGCTGCATCATTTTCTATCCTTGCATTCCTGTACATGCTCAGCAGGTTCTTCCCTGGCGCAACAAAATCGAAGGTGTCTAGCCTATTGAAGGTGGACATGACCCAGCTGATGCTCAGCATAGTCATAATACTGATACTCTTGGGGATGTCGCAGCTTACGTGCAATATAACATCTTCGCTAAGCCAAACGCTTGTTGGTACGTCCCTGTCGCCATTCCAGTATGCTGATTTCTACATAGGGAATCTGGCAATGAATACAGGGCTTAAGCTCCTCGGTAACATATACAGCACATCAGTGACGTATGCTATAGACGCCAGGGTGCTTACTGACATCGGAGAAGTATCTCCATTGGCCCATCTTGGCAATGCATCGGTCGTGGGCGTAGACATTGTCATCGGGCAGGATTTCGGTGCCGCGTATGGCAGCCTTTCGGATGTATATTTTGATCTATTTGCGCCATTCACCATAATGGCTATCGGTGCATTATTCCTGCAGTACATATCGCTGCCGCTCATAGAATTTACAGCTTTTGTAGTCGTATTGCCCATAGCGCTAGTCCTGCGCTCGATATCGCTTACCGGTTCTGGACTGCGCACGACCGCCAATGCATTCCTGGCGATAGCCATTGCAGCATATCTTGTATATCCGCTGATGATAGCCTTCAATGCATATGCGATACACTGGATATTCAGCGGAAACAATCCTCTGTACGGATGTACAGGCTGTATAAGCACTGCATATTCGCTGAACAATCTGCCATCATCCTTCTTCAATTCGGTATCGAGCCAAGGCGTAACGTTCGATGGCATTACTACTCCGGCAATAAGCTCACTCATAGGCAGTACGTATTTCAGCGATTTGGGCGCGCAGTTCGACCCATCATACGTGATAAGCAGCGCACAATCTTCGATAACTGAGATATCGCAATTCATATTCACTGCAATATTCATGTTCGGCATAGACATAACGGTAACGATTGGGTTCGCAATGGGTCTGGCGAAAGGGCTCAATTCAGGCGTGGAAGGCGCAGGGTCATTCTGGGGCAGCATATGAGGTTGGTATGATGTTTGACATATTGAGCATTGGGAGAATAATACTTCAGTTGCCGTCCTTCAGCAACGTGAAGTCAGACCTGATACCTTTGGCATTCATGGCCCTGCTTTTCGATTCTGTGATAATAGGTGTTTGGTATATGGCTGCCACACTGCTGCAGAACCCAGGTGCAAGGGAAGCGGCAAAGAACGAATTCTACCAGTTCGTCGGCACTATAGTCCTGATAAGCATAATCATATTCGTCATAACAACCTTCGGCGTCATATTCTACAACGGGCTGAATTCAACGTCGCTCATGAGCAGCTCATCCATATACTCGCTGTGCAACAGCATAGCTGCACATTCGCAGCTGGGCATACTGAATCCTTCGCATTCGGTGACTTCGCATTCCGCATCGCTGTTGGTCCAGAGCAGTTCATCTTCAGCTGCTTTCCCTGGACTGTGCAGCCTTGTAAACTCCCCTTCATCTTTGACGGAGATGGTCGACTATCCCCTGGCGGCGTCAGGAGTAATAGTAGCAAACATGACTAACCAGACCGCAAACAACATGAACAGCTTCTTCGTATACGATGCATTCCTCGGATTCCTGGAAACAGTGTCTCCAACGATAAGGTACTGCGGCAACCCTGATTTTGTGCAGTGCTTGGGTCCTATTCCATTGCCTAATCTATTCTTTCTCACCGTTTCTTTCACCCCATACAGCGGAATAAGCATGATATACAAGACGCTTGCAGCATTGGGCTCAGTGCTCAACCTTGCGTTTGAATCATTCATAGTCCAGCTCAATTTCATTGCCATGTTCATTTACGTATGGCCATACCTGCTGTTCATAGGCATCATATTCAGGGCGACTGTATTCACGCGCAAGATAGGGGGGCTTTTCATAGCTATAGCCATAGGCGTTATACTGTTTTATCCGTCCGTTTTTGCAATAGAATACCTATCGTTAGGCAACGGCATAGGTTCCGCGCTTACCGCAAGCTCGAGCTCTACCATAAGCATAGCGTCAGCATACGGCTTTAATTCGCTGCTAAGCGAGAACACAACATATATCCCTTCATCTGTTTACAATTCGATATCATCGAGCTATGATCCCTATGTGGTCAATTTCTACGACATGCCTCAAATAAAATATGCAGGCAAGGCGTACGGATGCTGGCCTGCAGGTGGAAATTTAATACAGGCTGAAGCTGAGGACATAGCCTACCTGTTCATACCGTTCAGCAGCATAGCCTCAATGATTAATGTCGCTGCATCATCTGTGATATCAACCGATCCAATAAAATCATTCTATCTGCCGTCATACTGTTCGCCAGCTGCGGCAGCAGATACCCTTTACACTCTCATGGATGAATACGGCGTTATATCGGTATCGGCATACTTTCTGCCCATAATTAATATACTGATAGTCCTTACGGGCATAATAGGACTTTCCGGACTGCTGGGCGGTGACACGCAATTAGCAGGTCTTTCGAGGTTGGTATGATGCATGCTAGAATCATAAGAGGCAAGGCCATCTTGTTGATAGCTGCAGCACTGGTGTTCTTGCAGCTTGCAGCGCCTGCAGGGGCATCTACAGTGCCTGTATGCACGTTCAATTCTCAAGTATCTGCAAATTTTGACGGCGGAGGCGCAATGATAAGCATAGCGCTGCTGATAATACTGACAATGTTCATAATAACCGGCATAACATATGCGTTGTCATACGCCTTCAAACTGGACAAGCTTGCAAGGTTCAGCCGAGTAGAGATAGGCGAGATAGCAGTAACATTGCTTATAGTGCTCATATTCCTGGGCACGTTTTCTGTTTCCAATACTATATCAGGGCCAAGCGCGTTCTTCCCTGCTGCAAATCATCCAATAAGCTCGCAGACGTTCTCTTCGGCATGTGAAGGGCTTTATGCAAGTTCATTGAATCTGGTAGGCCCACTGATAATTTTCGGCGTACAGCAGGAGGTCATTTCTCTAGTTGCATCTATAAACATAAAAATAGAGCCAAACTTTTTCGGTTTCGGCGTAAGCCCCTTCTCCGGCCTTAGTGTGATATCAAGAGTGTTAACATTCGTAATTAACGTAGGCACTGGATTCATAGGCCTGATGGTTGGGATGATTGTCGTGCTTTATGTAATATATGGGGTCTTTCCGCTATTCTTCTTCATAGGCATAGTACTTAGGACAATGCCGTGGACGAGGGCGGCGGGCGGCTCGTTCCTTGGGCTATTCATAAGCTTCTACATACTATTTCCATTGCTCCTGCACTTCTTGCTGGCTGCCAATATGGTTGCAATCCCAACATCTACATCGGCAGGCGTCACTAGCTCTTTAAGTGCAATCATGTCAGGTGGCAGCGCCGCGTTTTCATTGAATCCTTTGAACTCCCTATCCACTTTTGCAAGTATTGTCGATATACTTCCGGCGCAGATACTTAGTAATTTCATAGAGTATATAATAACGCCAGCCATATTCACATTGGTTGCTGTGGCGATATCGCTTATAATCGCATTCGACTTCAGTGAAACTATAGGCAGCTTCCTTGGCGCGTCGAGCCTTACGTCGAGTAGGATGCTGAACAAGGTCGTGTGAAAACATGTTAACAAGAAAGAACGCAAAGAATATGAAAAAGTCTGCCAGTGCGGCGCTGTTCCTACTGTTTATGCTATTCTCCATACTGCATATGTCATATCTTTCGCATGCACCCATTCAGGCAGGCTCAACTCCATTAACCTATCATCCCGCCTTCGCCCTTCCTAATTTCGCCAGATCATCTGTATCGGCAAGCTATTCAAATTATGATACAGGCAGCGCGATGCGCAATCTAAGTGATGTTGCGTTTCTTCCTACATGCGGCTGCGGAAGCGTTGTTTCAGAATGCGGCACTACCGAATGCGTAGGTTCATGTCCATCCAGTTGCCCTGAAGCTTCCACTATAGTGATATGTAGCGTAGGCAGCAATGGAAGAATTCAAAAAGGAGGTAAATCGTTCTGCACATCAACCCCTCCACCACCTCCACCTCCTTCATTTTCCGTATCTATATCCCCGACATCCGATACATATAGCATAGGCCAAACTATATCGATAGCTGCATCCGTCTCTAACGGCAATCCGCCATATAGTTATCAATGGTACAACGACACAACCGGAACGCCGGCAGCCATTTCTGGGCAGACCGCATCAACATATTCTGCAACTGCGTCTGCTACAGGCACGTTCTCCTATTACGTTAAAGCGACAGACGGCTCAGGCAAAACCGCACAGTCTTCCACAGGTCAGTATACCGTAGCCAGCAGCATATCTGGAACTCTTTCGCCGTCTAAAGCTACGTTGGATGCAGGCCAAAACGCAGAACTGCAGGCATCGTGGGGCGGCGGAATCCCAGATTATGAAATAACATATTATTCAGGTACATCATCCAGCTGCTCATCCGATACAAATGTTATTGCATCCTATTCGGGCATATCAACTACTGCAAATTCAATATATGTATCGCCGGCAGCATCGGCATACTATTGCGCCAGTGTGACTGACAGCTTGGGCCAGACAACGGATATCGGGCCGTCGCACATAACCGTAAATCCTGTCCTATCCTCTCCAAGCATATCCTCTTCAAGCACGGCATATGATGATGGACAGACAATAACGCTTGCGGCTTCAGTATCTGGAGGCACGCCGCCATACACATATGAATGGTATAATTCTACAAGCGGTACTGATATACCCATTCAAATATCGTCATCTTCGACATACACCGAAACTGCAAACGGTAAGGGCACCTTCAGTTATTACGTAGTCGTAGCCGATTCTGCATCATCGCCGGTTACATCAACTTCAAAACCTATATCTATAACAGTCAATGGACTTCCAACACCTACGATAGCGCCATCTGGAACCGCGATTTCACAAGGGAGCAGCGTAACGCTCAAAGCATCGGCAACTGGAGGCACGCCGCCATACACATACCAATGGTACAACGATACCTCCGGGTCGCAAATTCCCATAACTGGAGCGGAATCTTCGGAATACATATTTGTCACTTCGTCTTCCACATCCTTCGGGCTGTACTATTATAGCGTAAAGGTGACCGACAGCGCATCCCCTCCGCTCTCTGCCACATCTGCAGAGGCGTCAATAAACGTGCTCCCTAAAGCATACCAGAGCCTTTTGGGGGCTCCGGAGACATGGCTCTCCATTGCATTCATATTCACGCTTATAGTGATACTGATAGCAGCCATAGTATATATGCTTGCGAGCGTCATAAGCAGCTCTAATGCAAAGAACTGGGCGCGCATCCAGATATACGAAGCGGTCTTTTCAGTGGTGCTGTTCATAGCATTCATATCTGTAATAGGCGTGTTCTTCATGAACCCGCAGGCAGCATACAGCAGCGCAGGCTTGGTGCCCAGCACCTGCTCCGCTACAGATATAAATACACTTTTCAACATGTCGGCTTGCGATGTTGGCACATTCAGCAACACTGCATTCAGCTATTTTGGCAGTTTATTTTATTTGGGATACGTGATCGGATTCCTTCCAGGCATCAAGGTCGTTGCACACGTTCCAGGACAGATGGGCATCTCGGTCAGCGCAGGCATAGAATCCATATTCCCGAAAAGCCTGGAAGCTGGGCTTTCAGTAGCATTTTCCGCGATACTGTTCATGCTCATGCTAAACAACATACAACTGATACTGATATCGGGGTCATTCTTTTTCCTAGTGGTATTTATCAGCATAGGATTGCTGATAAGGGTATTGGGATTTACAAGGTCGTTCGGGGGCATTCTGATAGCATTGGGTCTAGGGCTCGGCATAGTGTTTCCACTGCTTACAAGCATAACATACGGCTTTATAAATGTCCAGATGCAGTCCCAAGGTTTTCTATCCCTGCTCTCATCAGGCAATTTAACGACGCTACTGATGGGATCCATAACGCCAGGGGCAGCAACAGGCGAGGTAATTTATTCGTTGCTGCTGCCTATGATAGAGGGCATAGGCTACCTGGTCGCAGGGCTCACATTCGTGCCTTTTATAAATTTCATAATATTAGACGCTTTTATAGCTGACTTTTCAAAAGCAATAGGAGAAAGGATAAACTTCATGTCCATGATGGGCGGAATGATATAGTGTTCGCATGATCCGCATAAAAAAAATAGCGAGGAACGTGCTTTTATTTGCAGCTGCAGCCATGCTGGTGATTGTGCTGGTGCATGCGGCTAATGCTTCAACTGCAGCGCACGCTATAACTCCGGTATTATTGAGGATTCCTGGCGGAGGTGGAGGCGCTTCAACACCGCCGACAGTCTCCTCGCAATGTGCGCTGGTGCCGTCAGCCCTGTCCAATAGCATAGAGAAGAATGAATCATGGTACTGCCCCATAAACGAGCAGGTATACAGCGCGTGGTTAAACTATCTGCCCCTGGCTCTTATAGTGCTGCTGCTGGCTTTCTTCATCGCATCCATGATATTCATGGTGGGCACAGCATTGAGAAACCAAAAGATGAGGAATTTCGGAATCGGCGAAATATACGAAGTCCTTGCAAGCGCGCTGATAATAGGCCTTTTTGTGTACATAAGCGCGGTCATGTTCGGCATTGTGCCTGCCGTATTCGTGGGTCCTATAAATCCATTTGCGACATCCCTGCACCTCATAACGAGCACGATAAGCTCCGCTGAAAATATTTATACATCGCTCTTCAACGTCTACATGACAGACGCGTTCATAAAAAGCATAAGCGTATCAATAACGACGCCAGTCACAAATACTAAGGTCCTTACGAGCCTGATTGAAAGCGCCCAGGAAATAATATTCCTCTTATTCATGGAGCCTGCGCAGGTGCTGGCATCCTACATTGCCGACGGCATTTTCGCGCTCTATGCGGAATACTACCTGATACTGTTTTTTGCTGTGGCAGCTATCCCTGTATTCCTGATACCTGGGGTCATCTTCAGGGTGATGATACCAACAAGGGCATTGGGAGGGATGATGATAGCGCTTGCATTGGGGTTCTACTTCGTCATGCCTATAATGTTTTCAGTGGCGTATTACTTCACTGCACCTCAATTGATGTCGCAGCTCAGCGCGGAATCGCTGCTGCTAAACAGGTTCAATACATCCAGCGTGCAGCTCAGCTCAATCAATCCGTCAAACCCTGCCATAGGGGTCCTTAGCGAAATAAATACGTCGATGCAGAGCTTTTGGCTCCTGATATTGTTCTATCCTGCATTGATAATTTCTGTCACATACGCATTCGTAGTGCAAGTTGCCAACTTTATCGGCGGAGCTGCGCAGATGGGCGGAAGGATAAGGGGAGGATTCATATAGGAAACAAATAAAAGGTTTTATACCAATAAGTATGAATGCAGTTATATGAGAGATTTGGATGGCTAATAAAATCATTAATTTCCTTGGGCTCCTTATGATATCTGCAATACTTCTCATCATAAGCATCGCACTTCCTGTATCTATAATGCCATATTTCGGAAAGCTCATACTGCTTCTCCTGGCGGTGATGGTAGACATACTTGCATTCTCATCGCGATACTATGCTTATCTGCTGGTGCCTATATTCAAGCAGAGGAGCAGGCACATAATACTAAGCAAGGAGGACGCATATTGGATGGCTACTTCTGCCGATTCGATACTGCACAGGAGCAAGGAGGATTACATTGCAACGGTCTACATATCTATACCTCTGTATCTATCAGCTACTGAGATGCCAGACGAGCAGAAGCTCGAATTTTCAAGGCAGGTGAGCAGGCTTGTAGGGATAGCGCGCGATCCTGTCAGGTTTACAAGCCAGATGTATGTCATGAACAAGGATTCATACATACAGCAATTGCGTGATGCTATAAATTTATCAGAAAATGAGGAAGCCGAACTGGAGCAGAAACCCGATGCATCGAAGGATGCCATTGAAAGGGTGAAGGGCAAGACTGCAATGTGGAGGAACCTTCTGGATAGCATAAGCAAGGATCTCTCATTTGAGCTTATAAGCTATGCATCGGTGTCAGGCATAGGCAGCAAGGAATACGAGGCTGTCAGCGTAGCCCAGCAAAAGGCAAGGGAGCTGATGTCAGGCATAGGCTCTATATTCGGGATTACACCTAGCATAATAACCGGCATGCAGCTTAAAAAGTTCATAGAGCCGGATTCGCTAATACCCTTCTCTACAGTTACGGAGCAGATAAATAAGAATCTTGAGGAAGAGGTCATATAATGGATGAAGAAGGAGCAATATTTCTGATATTTTCGCTTATGCTAATGCTCATAGCGTTTTCCATGCTGTCGTCATTCGGCAAAGGGTTCTACTCCATCATTGCCGTGCTTATACTGGTTTTCGGCGTAGTGATGATACTTGCCTTAAACTGGGCAGATTCCATCATAATACCAGGGATTACATCGATGCTTGGCATCACATTCCAGCCAGCCAATAATTATTATATAACTAAGAAGCAGGATGCAGTGGTGAAAAATGTAAGCGGGCTCTTCTATGCCACCGGATATATAACGGCAAACATATTTGGCTACCTATTCAAGGAGGAGAGCGCCCCGGAAGAGGATGAGGAGCGCCTGATTCTCGCCCCTGAATCATATGAGCGTCTTGTGATGAACATCGACTTCCCATACAAGTTTCATGTGATATCGTCAGGCATGGACATACAGACCGTAAGGGATGAACTCGAAGGCAAGCGTTCCTACCAGGAATTCGAGATGTCCCGCGCGCTGCAGGGCAATGCCAACGAGGTCACTATAACCGACATACAGAGGAAGATGAATGTTGTGCAGGCAAAGATAGATCGCATCTCAAAAGGCGAAAAGCCAATAGCTACGCTTATGTATATAGAAACCACGGCAATAGGTGTCAGCGAGAAAGCTGCGTTTGATGCATTGGAAGAGCAGGTGAAGCGGCTGCAGGTATCATTCAGCGCATTTGACCTTGAGTTGCGAAGGATAGTAGGCAGGGAACTTTACACGCTGTTCCAGTTTAATTTCGCATTGCCAGTATCGTTTGCAGAAGAAGCTTCGCAGTTCAATCAGCAGAGTTGATGATCGATTATATTAATGAATTAATGAATTAGGGTTTGAATATGACATTGTTGAAATTACAGCACATAATGAGCAACGAGATCGCAAAGAGGGCCTTCCTTTCTAGGCCTCCCGAGCCTCCGTCAAATGTGCTGATAAACGATCCTTTCCAAGGCATATACATAGGCAATACGAAGATATTCAAGGTGCCTTTCAGCTGGACATTCGCCAATGTCACAAACCCGCACATAGCTGTTGTCGGAATAACAGGCGCAGGCAAAAGCTATTTCGTAAAAACGTTTCTGATACGAGCCAACTACGTCTGGGGCACCAATGCGGTTATAATAGATTGGGCTGCTGAATACAAGGCATGGGTAAAGCAGAGCGGTGGCACCATAGTATCGCTCGGCAAGGGAGACTACATAAACATCATGGACCTTTCAGGCATGAAGCCATTGGACAGGGTCAAGCAGATACTCACTGCATTTGACATACTGACCGACATAGGTATGTATCCGGAGCAGAAAAGGCTGACGGAAGAAGCACTTGAACAGGCGTATGTCAACGGGGGGTTCAATCTTTCCGAGCGCGCCCCGGACAACGTAGATGCGCCTACCATAAAAGACGCCATATCTCTTCTCGAGGAGCATCTCCAGGAAGGCACATATGAATATCCTGCAGAACTGGAAAATGCAATATACAGGCTGAGGCAGTTTGCGCGCGAAGGCGAGGACTATTTTGCCAGGAAAAGCACACTGAACCTGTCAAAGATTGCAGAATCAGGAATGGTGGACATAGACCTGTCAGGATTGCCTGACGAAAGGTTCCGCGCCCTTGCAGCCCTTTTCATATTGCAGACCCTAAAGGAGAGGATGCGCGTAGAGGGTTGGAGCGAATCGAAAGGCATAAAGACGATGGTAGTGCTGGATGAGGCGTGGAAGGTGGCAAGCGACGAGAAGAGCGACGCCATAATGATAGTCAGGGAAGGAAGAAAATACCAATTCGGCCTGATAGTCGCATCGCAGAACCCCACTGATATAAACGAGGCTATATTCTCTAACGTGGGCACCACGTTCATGCTCAGGATAAAGTTCGAGAAATTCATGAATTACCTGCAGGGGTCTATGAACTTCTCCGAGTTCATAAGGTCTGAGATAAGCAAGTTCGGGGTAGGCCAGGCAGCTGTGAATATGGCGTTCCAGACTGCGCAGCATTTTCCAGAGATATTCATACTCGGGCGCATCAAAGGTGAGGAGCCGCTTTATGTATATACGTTGGATATGGCTGATATACTGACTCAGAGCGAGCTTTCAGCAGGCATAATGCAGCGCGACTACCAATTCGAAGGCGATGAACTAAAGAACAAGTTCATAGAATATAACGTGACCTCAGAGGTAATAAATGCAATATTCGCCCAGCTCGATGCACAGAAGCGCTCGATGAAAATGCTTGATTTTATAAGGTTGATGAAAGAGAACGGAGTGAACAACAATGACCTGGTAACGTTCCTGAAAAGCATAAGCATAGAGGACACACTGATAGCCAGGATAATATCCGCGTCAGGTAGTTGAAATGGCAGCTAAAAACATCGGATCATATTCAATAACGAGGCCTGAATTAAGGCGCATACTGATAGCATACAAGGTCGACGAGAAGAACGTGGAAAGGCTGTTCTCCGACATGGAGAAGGCGCACAGGCACATAAATATAGTCACGTTTATATCCCTGCTTGAGAAATCAGACATACAAAAGTCTACAATATCAAACATATTAAGGAGGCTCGGGATGGATGATGTAAGTATAAACAACTCTCTCAACATGGCGGACGAGCAGAAACTGGCATCGGAATCAGGGCGCATATACGAAGCGATCATAGACTTCGATTGAGAGTGGCATACATGAACAAAGATTATAGGTGCATCCTATGCGGGCAGGAGAAGAATGGCATACCTGTTAAGGCAGATTATATCATAAACAGCATAAGATGGTTCAAGCGCAACGTGACCAAAAACGAGAAGCATTATACCCTAGTGGTTTGCAAAGACGATTATAAAAAATACTACAAGGCGCGCTCATCTTTCATCAGAAAGCAGGTCGGGTATGTCGCGCTTGGAATAATATTTACTGTAATGCTGGCCATAACCTCGCGGGGAAACCTGACGGGCATATTCGTAGGCGTCATAATAACGCTGTTCTTGTATTTCATGTCTTTGCTGAGCTATATGCCCCCACTTGCTCTGCCCCATGAATACGATGCTGCGGCCAAGTAGCACAGTTCAACGCTTTTATAATTAACTGCCCTAATAAATATGCTATGCGCATTGGAACGCGCATGTCTGCAATTGTGATAAAATGGTTGAAAATGTAGGAACTGTAGAACCAAAGATTTCAGAATTTTCCATAAAAGGGACGTTGCTGGGGGATTTTTCCGCAATGGCAAACAGGTTCTCCACGCTGCAGATGTTCTCCATAAAAATAAATCCCGACAGCCTCGTATTGCTTACTGTGGAAAGCAGGGACATACAAAAGAATCCATTCCTATTCTTTATAATAACATTTAATGCAGGCTCAATAGAAGTCAAATACTCAATAGCGTTGGACACGAGCGAAAAGATGAGGCGCATCTACGTTGTCAAGAACCTACTATCTGTATTGTCGCTTGTGGCTGACCTTTACTCCCCTGACCCCGTGTCATTATACCAATATGTAGACTCATCGATAGATGAATTGATGGGCTCGCTATCGCAAAGCTACAGTGCGCTATTCAATAATTATGATTCATTATTCAATGAATACAGGGAGCTCAAGAGGCTGAACATAGAGCTTGCATCGTCAAACAAGAACCTTACTGCCCAAGCTACGGAGCTCAGTGCGCAGAATAACGAACTTACAGAGAGGCTAAAGCAGCTTGAGACGTATTCCGACGAATCCCTTATGGTCATGATTGAGGAATGGATAGATTCCCATAACAATACAATAGACCTGGCTGAGTTCGCAAAGACCTACAGAATAACCATACCTAGAGTCGAGCAGATGCTGAACAAGATGGTTTCCATGAGTTATATAGAGCTTAAGGGTTAGCTGCATGATATACAATGTGAGAATAAACAAGAGAGTAAAATACATCCGCATATATACCGTGCTAAAGCATGTCAGAGGCGGGCAGAACATGCTGACCAAGCTATTTGCCAGGGTATTTGCCGGGAAAAACAAAGATTGATGCGGTGCACTGTAAGTGGTCAACTTCAAAAAAATATTGGCATTGGCACTGATAATGGTCATAGTGCTAATCGGAATATTCGGATATCTTGCAGTTATGCTGCGCCATATATCATCAAGCCCTTCACCTATTCCTGCCGAGCATAATGTGACTACTGCCCTATATTCATCTATGATATCCCAGAACATGCTATTCTATAACCAGAACAGCTCAGTATTCCCGTATTCGCTGCTCTTCTACGACGCTGCAAATGTCCCATATGCGATTTTAAACGTATCGCTGCTAGCGTCCCTGCCGCCCTCTAATGTGTATATGCTGAATTATTCAAATGACTGCTTCAACTGTGGTAATTCGTTTGCCGCAGCCAGCGCAATAGAAAACGATCTAGTATCTTACGGCGTAGTAAATTCAGAGTCATCGATAGGAGTACTCTCAAAGTCTGACCTGCAATCAATAAATAATGACTCGCTGCTCATAATAATCAACGGACTAATGCCATCTTACATGTTTGAGTACATAAACGGCACAAATGAAACAATACTGCAGTACTTGCTGAATCGCGGCACAAGCATAATCTATGTCGGACAGAGCTTTTCAAGACTTGTTCTTCCGGGCGGTGTTGTTGTACCAAATTCGAACAACCTTCCATTCCTCTCTACCTTTTCAACATCGCTTCCTAAAACAAGCACGTTTTATTTTAGCAATGCCACATTTGGTTTCACTTCAGGGGGAACATACGGCACTGCTTCTTACGCAAACATTTTCAACGGTTCAATAATAGCATTTTCAAACTATCTTAATTCATGGAGAAGCCCGGCAGAAGCTGGCAGCGACATAGCGAAGGCAGCCGCCCAGGAATTTTGGATACCTAAATATGCTTCTGACACTCAGTTAATACCTGTTGGCTATTACCAAAAAAGATCAGGAAACATAGGCATAATATTGAATAAAACAGAATTTGCGTACAATTCAACGTCGTTGCCTAAGCTCAATTCAGGTTACCTGCGTGTTGCATTATACAACAATATGACGTATAATCTTACCAATGCTAGCATATACAAGTATTATCTGTATGTTCCTGATTATTCCATAAACGGGTCAATATCGATTCCTTCGGATATCATTCCTGGCCAGTCTACTCCGGCTACGCTTGAAGTATTTACAAGGTCGTCTATACCTATAAGCATACAGCCGCATCTCAGTATATATACTGCCAACATGAGCATGATTGAGACACTGCCTCTGCAATTCTTTTCAGCATATGGCAACTTCACCTTTTTAAAATACCTGACACTGCAGCTTCCCCCTGGGAAATACATTGCAAGGCTGGAAAGCTTCTCAAATATGCAGTATGCGGCGGCGCTTTTTCAAGTGCCTAGCGTAAAACTTTCCATGTCAAATGCAAACTTTTCGTCAAACGTATATAGGATAGCCGTCTCATCTGGTGGCATGCCCATATCTGGCGTGAACTATTCAATATCAGTAAATGGGCTATACAAAAGTTCGGGCGTGATAAGCAACGGTACGCTGTATTATGCGCTGCCATCGGGATCGCCAAAGATAAACGGCAATGCTACATTCTCAATATCAATGCTTTCAAAGAACTTTACATACGTATTTGTGCGCCCATCGACCGCCATAAAAATAAGCAGCCAATACATAGAGCTTGCGGTAGTTGCAATAATAGTATTGATGATGGTTACGCTGGTGAGGGCGCCGAACAGGGACGAATTTTATATAGACGTGCCTAATCTGCCAAGGCAGGATAAGATACCGATAAAGCTAAAGCCCAACGAAGTAATAGGCGTCTTTGACAAGCTCAACTCATATTATCATTGGAAGTATATGCCCCTCTCAAAAAACGAGGTGAGGATGGCGATTGCAACGAATCTTAGGAAGAACAATATGCCGATTAACCTTACATATAATAATGTGGATGTCATACTGAGCCAGCTGGTTGAAAAAAATGAATTGGCATCGATAGATGACCTATACGCGCCTAAGGCATGGATAGACGCGAGCAAGCATGATATAGAGTACCTCGCTGTTTTCAAGAAACTGAGGCTTTATTTCGTTTCGCATGCACTGATATTCAGCGATCTTGATTCGAGCACCGTGGCAGACATGACTATAGCGTCGCATGGGGAAAAGATATACATCGTTATATTCTCGCCTACGAGCCGATTCAAGAACATACCGGTATATTCAAATTCCATAACCTACATCGCATTCATTAACGAAGACCGATTGGAAGAATTCAAGGATTCGCTTTACAGCAATGTCTCCCCAGATGTGGAGCAGTTGAAACTCTATATATCTGCTGGAATGATAAGGCTCATAAACGTAGACAACCCTGATGACATAAGGGTATAATGAGCGTAAAATGCAGTAGCGCCATGCAAAGTACAAAGCCGCAATGCCTATTTGCCTGATTGGTCTGCCTCCTCCTCTGGCTGTCCGTCTGTTTCGCCCTTTTCCGTGGCTTTCGGATAATGCCTTGCCACCAGCGTTGAGATGCTTTTCTCTATCGATGTTTCTTCTTCACTGGTCAGTTCATTAAGGTCCTTTGAAAGCCTTTTAGCATAACGCATTATTGTCTTGTATTTATTGGTCTCTACGTTGAATTGCTGTTTCCCGCGTATGTATCGCTGCATTCCCCTAGCTGCATCCATGAGGGCAAGCTTTATTTCATCTATTATCTCATCTGTGCTTGCAATCGCCTCCTTGCCCACCCCCGAATATGGAATGTATACTGAAGAGACATTGACGAATACGCTGACTGGCTGGTTTTCTATGTCTATCCCATACCTTTTCCACTGTATGCTGCGTACAGCCTGCGTTATGGCACAGCTTCCGCTGTCAAAAAGCAGCGGCACCCGGTTTGCAAACCTTAGAATGCTGCCAGAATACTCTTCATCGCCTAGTTTCTTGCCAGAATTGCCCCCGAATGATATTGCCGCTTCTACTACAAACGGTATCCCCCCGTAGAAAACCGACGGCTTCCTCTCTACAACATTTATGAAATCTGGATTCAATATGTTCTTCATGGCAACCCTAATCTGGTCCTCGCCGATCGGGCTTATGATGCTGGTCTCTGGAGCTACCCATTTGACCTGCTTGAAACCTTTGACCATTCGTTCTGCATCGTCCCATTCGAGTTTTCGCGGGTCTTTTTTCATGTCCAATCCAGTAAGTGCACCCAGCTCATTCACCTTTGCACTGCTTACCCTTGCAAAAGTATCTTCGAGAAATCCAGAAATCTTCCTGCTTTCGGATTTGTGTGCGAATTCTATAAGATCGTTAACGGATATTCCGAGCGGATGAGGCTTTGTAGGCTTTGGCCTTTTTGGGATTTCATCAACCGCGCGTATAAACGTGTACTCCTTATTATCAGGATCAACAAACCTTATCTCCGTGTGCGGATTGGCTAGCGCGGTCCTTTTAAGGTATTCATATACACCATGGTCGCTATTCTCATATTTTACAGTTGCAAACTCTGCTTCTATGCTAAGCCCTGTGCTGCTCTCTTCGATATCCTTATAATCCGAGATTACCGGCTTGTTCTGCACCGTGTCTATCGATATGCTGCACGAATACCTCTCCGCATTCCCTGTTACCGATTTGACCTTTATCTGCTTTCCTGTGGTCATCTGTGAGAATAACGTGCATCCAGATGCCCCAATGCCCTGCTGGCCCCTTTGCTGCATATATCTGTGGAATTTTGTTCCGGCAAGGATGGTAGCCAGGGCTTTGCCTATATATTTTTTCGGTATCCCAGGTCCATTATCCGAAACAGCAACGCTGTATTTATTTTCGCCTATATTGCTTATGCGTATGTTTATAAACGGGAGTATTCCTGCCTCTTCGCATGCATCAAGGGAATTCGTCACGTATTCGTGAATCACTGTAACAAGCGATCTGACCATCCCTGCATATCCCAGCATCTGCTTGTTCTTTTTGAAAAATTCGGAGATAGAATGTTCCTTGAACTCCTTGAACATCTCGTCCGCTTTTTTCGCCTCTGCCATAGGATCACGCAAAAATATCTGTTTTATTTTTTCTGTGGGTTGCCTCCATTCTCCTGTATGCGAGTTTGTGCGAGCCGCCCTCTATTATGGTTTTTACTGCGGCTGTAGCCTCCTTAATCTGCTCCATACTGCCTATGAAACTTACCGTATCGCCATAAATGCTAACCTTGGCAGAGCTAACCGTTTCTATGTACTTTTTTGCCCTCCCCTCGCTGCCTATGAGTCTAGCCTTGATAATCTTTATCCTGTTTTTGCTGTTGGCGTAATCCGTTATGTTAATATGGGAAAAGTAATAATTTTCGTCCAGCAGAAGCTCTGCTGATTTAATGTCGAAGCCGCGCCCGAACGCGTAAAGCACGTTTCGCGCCAGGTATTCTTCAAATGCTTCGCCTTCTATGCCTATCCCTCCATGTATGTCTATGTTGATCTTGCATCTAAGCGATTTTTCCAGCCCTGCCAACATATTCGTTCTCTCTTTCAATATGGCGAGCCTTTCCATTGGTATGTAAAGTTCTTGCATGGTATTTCCTCGATTAAAAACGCAGAATGCGTTGGTCAGTGCAAGTAAATCATTATGTTATAATATATAAAAGGTTTCTTTTCAAATTTATATACCGGTGAGCCATTGTACATTTCAATAGAAGATTTTCAGAAACTCGATATGCGCGTAGGCATGATAGTGGAGGCAAACGAATTTCATGAAGCCAGAAAACCTGCATACAAGCTAAGCATAGATTTCGGCGAGCCGATAGGCATTAAAAATTCTTCTGCGCAGATATTGAATTACGGCGTAGACGAACTAATCGGTAGAAAGGTCATCGCGGTGGTGAATCTGAAGCCTATGCAGATTGCCAATTTCATATCAGAGGTTTTGGTCATGGGTGCATTGACCGAAAATGGCGTGCAGCTGCTGTCGGTTGATGGCAGTGCAGAGCAAGTCAAGGGCGCTAAAATAGGGTAGTTGTAAAAATGTATGAACTCAAGCGCGCAATAACGTTGACCGATGCTATAATGATAAACCTCGGCGCCATCATAGGTGCAGGCATATTTGTAATAATAGGCATCGCAATAGGTGCTGCAGGTCCTGCTATAATAATTTCGATTATTATATCGGCTATAGTGGCGATTTTCACTGGTCTGAGCTTCTCAGAAATTGCCAGTCATGTGGCAAAAGAGGGAGGCACATACGAATACGCCAGGGTGGCATTGATGCCATCTGCCGGCGTAATAGCTGGATTGGCATGGACGTTCGGCAACATAATAGCAATAGCTGCAGTCTCGCTCAGCCTGGGAAGCTATATAAACGTCTTAACCCATGCATCGATACCTTTGCCATATTTCGCCATAACTTCCATACTTATATTCATGCTAATCAACATATTCGGGGTAAAGAACTCTGCAAAGACCATAACTGGGCTGGTCATAATAAATATATTCATCCTTATAACATTTGTTATCATAGGTATGTTTTATTTCAAGCCATCAAATTTTGCATATGTGCTCCCATACGGTACAAGTGGTCTGCTTACCGGGGCGGCGTTAATATTTTTTGCTTTTACTGGATTCTCAAGGGTAACTACCATAAGCGATGAGGTGGTCGATCCAGAGAAGACAATACCTAAGGCAATAATAATATCAATAATTATATCGACAGTATTGTACATAGCGGTAGCAATAGTGGCTCTGGGTCTTGTTCCATATGCCAGTCTTGCCACATCTGCGGCTCCATTATCTACTGCAATAGCATCGATACACAACAATATACTTGATTTGATAATAGCTATAGGTGGCATCGTGGCAACTGCAGGAGTCATGCTTACCGGCATATTGGGGACGTCTCGCGTCTTCTATGCAATGGGTAGGGACTTAGAGCTTCCTAAAATGCTTTCAAGATTAGACCGGTTTTCCACACCTATAAATTCAATAATCATATCATCGCTTTTGGGCATAGTGTTTATACTTTTTGTCTCTTTTGGGAACATAGTTGAAGCTGCTAATGCCTCTATACTGGTATCATACCTGATAATAAACATAGCTGCATTCAATCTATGGCGCAATCTTCCAAAAGAGGTGCAAGAAGGCGCCGGAAGTGCACCTGCTCCTTTAAGGAGAAGAAGATACTTTGGCGCCATACCTGTACTGGGCGTAGCAAGCATATTGCTTATATTGGCATACATAAGGCTGTATGGCCTCGCCATAGCATTCGGCATAATTGCAGCCAGTTCAATATATTATGTAATGAGGCATTCGCTATACAAAGAGATGTTCTCTAGGGTCAGTATAAGAATACCTAAGCGCAGCAAGGTAAGAACATTCGGAAAGAGCCGGTCTGCATGATGGGTTTGTCTTTTTATATGTTGATTAAGTAATTGAAGTATATGGACGACACATTCAAGGACTACAGTATCGATGAAACGATAGAAAAGCTTTCTTCTGGAAAAAATGGGCTGTCAGAACAGGAAGCATCAAAAAGGCTTGAAAAGTATGGATACAACGAGATAATCGGAAAACAAAGAAATTACTACCTGCTTTTCATAAAAAAGTTCTATGGTTCAGTTCAACTCCTCCTTTGGGCAATAATTGCCATATCGCTTGTACTAAAGCACTATGATGATTTTTATATCATATTGATATTGCTTGTATTCAATGCACTGATCGGATTTTTTGAGGAATACCGTGCAGACCGCTCTGTAGATGCACTAAAGGAGATGCTTGCGAAGATATCAACAGTAAAGCGCGCGGGGAAGATGATGCAGCTGCAGTCGCGCTTAATCGTGCCCGGGGACATTGTGCACTTCAAGCTTGGCGAGATAATGCCGGCCGACTTGAAGCTGATTGATGCGGATATGCTGCAGGTAGACGAATCAATACTTACCGGAGAGGCACTTCCAGTACAGAAGCAGCAAGGCGAATTGGCGTACAGCGGGTCAACGGTTAAAAAAGGGGAAGGTATAGGGATAGTGATAGGCACAGGATATAATACATTCTACGGAAGGACAGCAAGGCTCGTTGAGAACGCCAAGCCTAAATCGCATCTAGAAGCTGCAATAATGGACATAGTCAAATACCTAGTAATTGGTGATATCATTGTAATAGCCATAATGTTTGCCTATGGCATCCTAGAGGTTCATGAGAGCATTGCTATACTGCTCCCGTTCCTGCTTGTTATGTTCATTGCATCTGTGCCAGTTGCCCTTTCAGCTGCGTTTACCGTTTCCATGGCACTTGGGACGGAAAAGCTTGCAAAGAAGTCGGTGCTGGTAACTAAGCTTGAGGCAATAGAAGATACCTCTAACATGAACGTCATATGCATGGATAAGACCGGAACCATAACGAAGAATGAGATATCTGTAAAGGAGATATTCTCGTTGAAATACAAGAACAACGAAGTATTGGAATTTGCATCCGAGGCGTCAAGGGCCGATGACAACGATCCGATAGACAATGCGATAATAAATTACGTTAAGCCGATAGGGATAAAAACCGGAAGACAGCTTAATTTCATGCCATTCGACCCTTCATCAAAAAGGACTGAAGCCCTTGTAATCTCTGGTAAAAAGCGCTATTATGTAACTAAAGGAGCTGCACATGTGATTATGGGCATGTGTGCGATGGACAAGGGACTGCACTCCAAATTGCAGGCGAAGGTCGAGAAATTTGCTTCTGAAGGCTTTAGGACTCTTGCAATAGCAATTAGGAAATCTCCACAAAGCAAATGGACGTTTATCGGGCTTTTGGCCCTTTACGACATACCTCGCCAGGACGCGAAGCAGCTTATAGATGAATTAAATGCACTTGGGGTATCGGCCAAGATGATTACCGGCGATAATATTGCCGTTGCCAATGAGATAGCACGTGAAGTGGATCTTCACGGCGATATAATAGACATACGCGCAAAGGATAACAAAAACGAGAGCATGCTCTCAAAGCGCATAATAAAAGCAGGCGGGTTTGCAGATGTATACCCTGAAGACAAGTATACTATAGTAAAAGCGCTGCAGAAAAGCGGGCACATAGTGGGCATGACTGGCGACGGCGTTAACGACGCCCCTGCATTGAAGCAGGCAGAGGTTGGGATAGCTGTGTCAAGTGCTACGGACGTAGCGAAGAGCGCAGCATCACTGGTCCTTACAAAAAACGGCATAGAAGTTATAGTCGATGCAGTAAAGGAAAGCAGAAGGATATTCCAGCGCATGGCTACATATGCTATGGTAAAAGTAGTCAAGGTTTTTCAAATTATAGGCTTTATAGCTATAGTATTCGTGCTTTTCAAGTTTATACCGATAACGCCCTTCCTGCTTATACTGCTGATATTTACCAACGATATAGTTAACATAGCCCTCTCAACCGATAATGAAATGTATTCTAAGAAACCCAACGCCTGGAAGATTCGCCCCATAATAATAAGCTCGGCAATAATGGGAATTATATTGATGGTAGAAGCGTTGGTGCTGGTGCCATTAGGGCTCGGCATATTCAAATTTACAGTCCCTGAATTCCAAACAGCCGCATTCCTAATGTTCAACATTGGCGATAACCTGACGGTTTACAACATACGATCTAAAGTAAGGTTCTGGGATTCAAGACCCAGCACACCGCTTTTATTATCATCAGTTTTGGGCATGGGCATAGGCATAGCGTTTGCAGCGTCGGGATTGCTCATGAAGAGCATAAGCGGCTATGCAATAATATCGATAATAGGCGTAGCTATAGCATTCATGTTCTTGATAGATATGGTGAAGACACGCCTATTCAGGAGATTCGGGCTCGACTGACCTCCTATTTTATCAAGCTGGTCATATTGCCTGTTATAGACTGATAAGCCTCGCACGAGGTCCACTGTTTTGGCTCCTTGCCGCTGTCTATGGCATCCCTTATGCTATTGGCGAGTTCGCTGTGCCACACCCTTCCTAAATCATAGTCAATATCCCGCACGTTGCCTACCTTTTGATCCCACATTATGGATGGAAATATGTTGCCAAAGCTGTCCAAAAATAGCGATGCATCAAGGCTCTTGCTTTTCATGGGCATGCTGTCCGTCCTAACATATTCAACCAGTTTCTTAAGGAAGGTATGCTCTATTCTGGGTATAACCCCAAAGTCTCGCTCCCTCTTACCAATAATATTCTCAAGCTCATCCGCAACGCTCTTCCTTTTTGCCAGCATGTCAAGGTTTGAATTGCCGTAATAATTAGAAGATATCTGCCCAAGGTTCATATGAAAATCTTTATATTTTATATAAGGTATATCGTTCTTGACTGCATCGAACGTCCTCTGAAACTGCCCTTCGTTATAGCCGCTCATTGTGTAGCCGAACACGAAGTAAAGATTCTTGTAATCCTTCTGCAAGTCATGCAGCCTCTTGAATGTGGTTATCGCCCTGTCATAATTCCCAGGTATGCCGCGTATCTTGTCGTGCAGCTCCCTATATCCATCAAGGCTTATCGTAATTGCTATTCTAGGTATGCCGATATCGAGCATCTCCTTTATGCGCCTTATTATAAGATCGTGGCTGCATAGCGAATTAGTGGGCATTGTCAATATGTATAATCCCCTAGAGTTTTCGTAAAATGTTTTTGCTATCTCAACTATGTCAGGCCTGAGGAAAGGCTCGCCACCTGTAAGCTCTATCCATTTAAAAGAAGTGTTTTTCTTTGCAAATGTCCTTATTTCGTCAATGGTAAGCTCGCCCTTTGGCTTGAACTGCCATATATTGCATGTCAGGCATCTGGACTGGCACCAGTACGTGATGGCGAAGTTCAATTTATACGGCTTGTCAAGCTTTTTGAAATTGCTTTCCAATGCTGCTTTGCCCAAGCCTGCAAGCTTTATTATAGCCAAGAATTCACCATTAGATATTTAATCTATCTTCCCTATTAAATATTTATATTTGAGCGTTTGCTTTTAATACGCAATGGCTGATTATGATGGATTCAAATAATGTTAATCTAAAAAAGCTCAGTGAATTTCTGTGGGAAGTGGAAAAGGACGAATCTAAGGGCATGAACGTGCCTGTTCATGTTTATGCAAACGAGAACATAGCAAACAACATGAAGAAGGACAGGACACTCATGCAGGCAGTCAATGCAACAACCCTGCCATCGATAGTAAATGCGATGCTTGTGATGCCAGATGGCCATGAGGGATATGGATTCCCAGTGGGAGGGGTTGCTGCTTTTGATGCAAACAATGGCATAATATCACCAGGTGCAATAGGCTTCGATATTAATTGCGGGGTAAGGCTAATTAAAACAAATCTAGACGCTACGGAACTTGCCCCGAAACTAAAGATACTCATGGACAGGCTCTTCAATAATGTCCCAAGTGGCGTGGGCAGCAAGATAAAACTTGGGTTTACAAATGCAGATCTTGAAAAGGTTGCGACTGAAGGCGTCGGCTACATAATAGGCAAAGGTTTCGGTTTCAATGACGATGCAGAACGGATAGAGGAATATGGGTGCATAAAGGGCGCCGATCCTGACAAGGTCAGCAAGATGGCAAAGAGCAGGGGCGTGCAGCAGCTTGGCACATTAGGCGCGGGCAATCATTTTCTAGAAGTCCAAAAAGTAAATAAGGTATTGGATGAAAAGCTTGCCTCTGCATTCGGGTTGCAGGAAAATCAGATTGTAGTAATGGTTCACAGCGGCTCTCGAGGCTACGGCCACCAGGTATGCAGCGATTATCTTAGGGTATTGGGCGAATATCAGGTATCGCACAACATAAAGCTTGCAGACCCGGAATTGAGCTATGCCGACATCGGCAGCAAGGAGGCTGATGACTATCTGGCTGCGATGCGCTCCGCGGTCAATTTCGCGTTCGTAAACAGGCAGATAATGACGAATTCGATAAGGAAAAGCTTCGAAGAGGCGTTTGGTAAGAGCGCAGATTCGCTGGGCATGGAAATCGTATACGATGTTGCGCACAATATAGCTAAATTGGAGGAGCACAACGTAAATGGCAAGAGGATGAAGCTCTACGTCCATAGGAAGGGCGCCACCAGGGCATTCGGTCCTGGAAGTCCAGAGCTTCCAAAGATATACCGCGATTTTGGGCAGCCTGTGATAATACCTGGGAGCATGGGCACAGCAAGCTATGTCCTTGCAGGCAGGACTGAAGCAATGGATGAAACCTTCGGTTCTTCCTGCCACGGATCTGGAAGGCTCATGTCAAGGCATCAAGCTATACGGGACATACCTGCGTCGAAGACGCTCGGAGACCTAAAGACAAAAAAAATAGAGGTAAGGGTAAGGAGTACAAAGCTCATAAGCGAGGAAGCTGAATGGGCATACAAGGATGTCGACGAAGTGGTCAAGAGCATAGCAGGCGCAAAGATTTCCAACATCGTTGCAAGGCTGGTCCCTCTGGGGGTAACTAAAGGATGAAGAATTCATACTGATAAAATTAAAGAAAAAATGGGAGAAGAAACCCCAAAATAAGAAGACATCTATCTGGAATTGGGGTCTTCAGCCAAACATGCAGGATTATCAAATCCACATACACTGTATAGCAGTTTACTTGCGCATCATCCTTAGAGATATATAATCCTGCTCTACCTGCTTATTGTTATTCAGGTACTCCTTTCCAGAGTTTATCCTTTTAGCTACTTCCTCTACTATTGCCGATTTCTGGTTTTTTTCAGGCAGTATAAAATTTAATACCTGTTTTGGGACAATAATCTTATTCTTGTCTATCATAATAGAAGCGCCCTTCCTTGCTATAGTATCTCCCTGATTTTTTCTGAGCAATTTTTTGTATTTCTCTAACGACTTTACGTCTTTCTTCTGCTTTTTTTCCTCCCTTTTCCTATCCTTAATCTGCTCTTTTGTTGCATTCGGAGGTAATGGCGGCAATGGCTTAGTATTCGGCAAGTAATACTCATCGGGTTCCAATCTTAAATGGTGTTTTCTTTCTATTGTATAAAGGTCTACGACCGAATATTTAACGTTCATACTTTTGAAAACCTTACCAATTTCTATTTCGTTTATAGCTGATACGCTTGGTATAAATCCAAATTTTGTAGCAAACGGAAGGTTTTTTCCTTTCAAGAACGATTTTAAGTCGCTATTCTCCTTAAGTTGCCTCAAGGCCTCCCTGTTGTTTATGCTGATATATTCTATTTCTTTTTTAATCGTTTCTGGGTCATAGCTCATGCTCATGATCAAATTTTGGCTGCTAAAATCAGTTCCCGATTTGCTCATTATGAGCCTTTTATCTGTGATTATTAAGGTGCCCTCACGCTTCACTTCGTTTCCGACATAAGCTAAGATTTTAGGGTTATATTCACTCCCGCTGCTTTGACTAGGATTATATTTATTTTCATAATGTGCCTTACCCCGCTCATGCGCATTATGCATACTTTTGCCCATGCGAGCTGCCCTATTATAAAATACGACTTCATCCATGGTCGTTATAACCTTTTCGCCATCAAAAAGAAAGCTGTTGCTTTTCTGGCTAATTTGGTTATTGCTTCCCTTTTGAATATTTATTCCAGTCATAAAATAATTAGGTGTTTGCCAAATATTTAAACCTATCGCAGGTTTAAAAAAATGCCATTAAAAGGTATAATCATAGTAAAAATAGGCGCCCGCCAATCGGGCGCCAAAAAGGAATCAGCTATACCCTACAAATGCCCCTATTGCAGCAATCACAAAACCTATTATTGCTACAAGGAAGTATCCTGTAGAACCAAGGGTCAATGCCACGAAAGAGATTCCTGCGGCTACTGAAAGTCCCATGCCCCCCATTTTGCATTTCTGCTCATGCATCAATGGGTGATCAGTCAGGTATGTAAAGCTGAACAAGAACAAGGCTATGGCTGATATAGTTCCTATTCCTACGAATATCGGCAACCAGAACCCTCCAAATCCACTAAATATGCTACTGCCTGAAAAAAAGTTTGCAGACATCGCATACACTAAGAAAAGGAAGAAAAGGCTTCCAATGAATTCTAGTGCAAATGCTGCACCATTGATTTTTTTCTTTGCCATTTTATATCACTGATTATAAAGCCAAGAGAAGCTTTTTAAAGCTTTTCGCATCCTACGACACTATATAAACGCAAAATGCATGATATAAAAAGTACAAATGTACAGTTTTGAATGGTTTGGAAGACCAAATCCTAATTTGTCAGGCATCAAGGAAAATAAGAAGCGCCCTTGCCGGGATTTGAACCCGGATCACAGGCTCCGCAAGCCCGCGTTCTGTCCAAGTTATACTACAAGGGCTTTACCCGCTTATACTGTTTGTTCTTTCATTGCCGACATAAGGCACACCCTTACGTTTTCAAATGTGTTTATGTTTTTTACATCATTGTAACTAAACCATCTTATTCCGTCTGACTCGTCGCGATTCAACGATATCTCTCCAGATTTTGAAGTTGCAAGGTAAACCATGTCAAAATGAATGTGTCTTTCATCTTTATAAGGTACATTTTCATATATTGTGGCGAAAGGCTTTACCAACGTTGCGGCTTCGTCGTTCGAATAGTCAAAAGCCCTGCTTCCGAGAAGCTCTATGTCCAATCCAGTTTCTTCCTTTGCCTCCCTTACTGCTGCTTCGTAGGGGAATTCGCCCGCTTCTACATGACCTCCCGGCGGCAGCCATACGCCCAGCTTCTTGTGCTTTATCAGCAATACCTCGTCTTTCGGCGCGTTGAATATTATGCTTCCAGCGACTATGCACCTTTTCATATAAACACTATTTATAATAGATTATTGTTTAAGATATACTAATTTAATACATTATGGGTTGGTCCCATGTATCACACCTACCTTACTATAATAATACCATCATTGGCTGCATTTGCAATAACTATAATAGCGACGCTTTTCATAAAAAGCTACATGCTTGAGTCAGGGGTTACATCTCCTGACCACAACAAAAAGAATAAGCCGACATTGCCGAGCAGCGGAGGGCTTGCTGTGGCATTCGGTTTTGCCATAGGGATATTTACATACATATTCGGGACAAGATTTCCATCCCCTGCGCATCCATTCTACCTCCCAAATGCCTCGCTTGTATACCTTTTCGCTACCATATTGGCAGTAGTGCTAATATCGCTTGTCGGATTTCTTGATGATATAAATGTCAAGGCAAAAATGGTAAAGTCTACCGATATGATGGACACCAGGAAGGGCCTAAAGCAATGGCAAAAGCCGCTGCTTACGCTGATAGGTGCAATACCTCTCGTTGCCGTCAACGCTGGCGTTTCTGTGATACGCCTGCCATTCATAGGCAATGTGTCGTTCGGCATACTATATCCATTAATCATACTGCCGCTTGCGGTAATATTTGCCGCTAACGCATTCAATCTACTGGGCGGATTCGATGGCATAGCCACTGGCACCGGATTAATAGCTAGCCTTGCGATGCTGCTATACAGCATATCCATGCCCGTCGGCACATATGCCGGCGCACTGATATCCGCAGTATTGTCCGCATCGATTTTCGGGTTTTTCCTTTTCAACTTATATCCTGCAAAGGTGCTCCCAGGGGATAGTTTTACATACGGGGTGGGTGCTGCCATTGTAGGTGCAATGGTAATAGGCAACATGGAATCGTTCGGGCTAATAATATTCATGCCATGGATAATAGAGTTCATACTGCATGCAAGAAAAAAATTCAAGGTTACTGATCTTGGAAAAATCCAGAAGGATGGTACGTTCCTGCCTCCATACGGCAAAAAGATATACAGCTGGACGCACATAATAATGAACATAAAGAGATGCAAGGAATGGGAGGTATCGCTTTACATGTGGATAATTGAAATAGGATTCGTAGCCTTAGCATTCGGGTTAAAGGCCATGGCGCTGCTTTAATAACGCGATCTAATCCTTATCTTTTTGGCATTAAGGCGCGTGGTTGTCTTCCTTCGCACCCTCTTAATCTTATGGCTTCCATAGAACGCATTGCCATGCAGTCCGCTTATTGGTTTGTGGTTTATAAGAGTTATGTCGGAATGGGTTATCAGGCTTTTTCTACCTGCATAATCTGCATACAGTTTCGCTTCGCTTACCAAATTTTTCACAGTATCCTCCAAGTCCTGTTCGAACGTCAGAACTGCGCCCTCGTTTATCCTTTCTGCACCTGCTTCTTTTAAATAATCCTCTATATCATATAAACTGAAACCGCGTTGTTTGACCAAAAAAGCACCCCACATTTAAAAGTAGATAATAATTAAATGAAAAGGTTTTTAAATGAATTTAAGTTCCTTGAATAGCGGTATTCTTGCGCACATTATATGGTTATAAAGCATAGGTGCAATAAACAATGGCAATAAGATACGGCTTCCATATGTCCATATCTGGTTCGATATCAAATGCAGCCATGCACGCCGGCGAAAAAGGATATGGAGCATTCCAAATATTCACGGCAAATGCCAGGTCATGGAAAGCAAACCGCGTAGACGAATCTGAAGGAAAAAAGTTTTTCAAATATTCAAAGGAATTCAATTCCATACCCTTTGCGCATGCACCATATCTTTGTAATCCGGCTTCGCCGAAGCAGGATATATGGGAAAAGAGCATAGAGCTGCTAATCAGCAACATGGAAAATTGCAAGGCTCTTGGGATAAAAAGCATCGTCGTGCATATGGGGTCTAATGTAGGTTCCGGAAGAGATGCAGGCATTGAGCGCATAGTTGAATTCTCAAAAAGGGCCATGCGCATGGCAGGATCGGTCAAAATGCTCTTCGAAAATTCCTCTGGGTATACTAATAGCATGGGATCGAGCTTCAACGAAATGGCAGAGATAATATCTGGTATAAACTCCAAAAATATAGGGATTTGCATAGATACATGCCACGCGTTCGCTGCAGGCTACGATATGCGCACAGAAAAGGGCGTAAAAAGCATGTTCGAAGAGATAGAGCACAGCATGGGCTTGAACAAGGTATGCCTGATACACCTAAATGATGCAAAATTCGGCCTGGGCAGCGGCTTGGACAGGCATTGGCATATCGGAAAGGGTTTCATAGGCGAGGCTGGGTTCATCAATCTTTTTAAAAGCGGTTATCTAGATGACAAATGCATTATAATGGAGACGCCTGAAAACGGCGAGGGAGATGATAGCAGCAACGAGCGGGAACTTCTGAAGATCATGCAATCAGCCGGCTATAAAAATGTATGAAAGCAGGATAAATGCGATGGATAGTATGATATTGTCATCCAGCCTGTTGCCAAGCGGCAGGCTCTCTAAAACTGCAAGTAATGCCGCAAATGCGAAGGCGTATGGGCCTATGAAAAAATAGCCGAGTGAAGCGCATGCAAAAAACCCCAGCGTTCCTGCAACCGATTTCTTTTTATTATAAGGCAATCTAGGCCACCTTATCGATAAGCCGACTATTGTTGCAATTGCATCCGCGAAATATAGAGTTATTATGAAGAATATGCTCAGATTAACGGACTTGAATGCACCTAAAAATAATATAAGTCCCATGCTTATGAAAAGAGCCCCCTGTCCATATATTACTCCAGGTTTTTCTATTTTAGAAAATATCCTAAGCATATTTGATCCTTTGAGCGTAGAGAGCGTTCCGTTAATTGAATACGACGTCATAACAAGTATAAGTATGATTGCGATTGCATATTCAAATTTTACTGATAGTAATATAATAATCAAGAGCGCTCCAACTGCGATCTGCACCAAATCCCGTGATATCTCTATGCTGCTGTAAATTTTTTTACTGCCTATCCTGTGCTGCCATATAGTCCTATAAAGAAATGGCCCTAAAATTCCAAATGCGAGTGCAACAAGGCAGTACTGCAGTGGAATCAATCCAAAGATTATCAAGCCTGCCAAAACTGCTTCAAGTATGATTAGAGACGGAATGAACCGTCTGGTGCGTAAACCATAGAAGTGCACCTGGAGCATTGATAGAACTAATACCAAAGCAAATGCAACAGCGTATTCTGGTTTTGAAGCAAACAGATAGAATAAGAGCACCCCTGCTGACAAAATCCCTGCATTCCATGCAATGTTTGAATACCTTGATTTCAATACATATTCAAAAACATAAAAGACAATTGCAATGGCAGAAATCAGAAATGCAGAAGCGTAAATAGAAAACAGGTTCATCATCCAATCAACACGTATCAAATCCCATCATATTAACGATATGGCCAAGGCAGCTATAAAGAAACCGATTATTATTGTTATCGGCACTAGCAATTTTGCGATAGCTAGCATCGAGTTTACTGCGGTTATTATCCTATCCCTCTCATTCGTACCCCATACTCTGAAATTCTTGATTATTGCCCTGCTGTAGTAAAGGTTGACATTTTCCGTTTTTGCAAGCGCATCGTCAATGCATCCGTACAATACCTTAAGGAAAGCGTTTTCCTTCGTCACGCTTCCGAATACATTGCTTGCAGTGTCCCTAAATGAATTTACATAATGGGTATCCGTAGTGTACATTTCTGCGTCTATCCCATACCTCTCCTTCACCCTGTTCAATACCGTGGACCTGAACCCTGGTAGGAGGTTATTCGCATTTACATGTATGATGCAGTAACTAAAGCCGTTGAATTTGAAAATAGCCACGTTCAAATTTCCTGGCGCAAGGTCCTTTGGCGCATGCAGGCTGCTGTAAAGGTCCATGCTCGATGCACCAAAGCGTATACTTTTGCTTGAGTGCAATACCTTATTGGTGTACTTTATTGCATGCAGATAGTCTTTTGCTATGGGCGAATCAAATTTTACTGCTGCCAATTCTGAAAGCGGAGCCGTCTCGTAGCGCGAATTGTGCGCATCTATCAATATCGGCGTCTGTATGTTTGCTTCCAAAGCTTTTTTGAAGAGTGCAGAGGCTTCTGACGTTATGTCTTCAGTGACCCTAGGCGCGCGGCTAAGCGTCACCAAGCCGACTGGTCCGAATCCAAGGATATTTATCGCTGCATCATTATGGGCTGTTTTGGTAAAAGTAAATTGCCTGCAATCTACGCGCTTGAGGTTGGCGAAGCATTCGTCAAAAGCCTTTACGACCTTTGCGTATTGGGAACTAGACGGCGCAGTATTATCCTCGCTCACTGCAGGGTGCATTATGAAAGTATTTGCGTTATGCTTTGCAATGCCATGATACTCAAGCATGTATGGGAAATTGCTGCTGCCTATCGTGCCCATAGGCCCGTAATGTATTTCAGGTATAAAAAATATTGATTTGACTGCGCCTTTTGGGCTTTTGAATACCAGCATCTGCGCTTCTATATCGCGCGACGTCCCTATCAATCCAAGACTTCCAGAATTTATAGTTATGTTGACATCGAAAAGCCAGTTCTGGAGCATCTGGGTGAAAGCGTCTATGCCGCTGAACCCAAGGCTCTTCCTGAGTGGCGTGTCCATTATGTACAATATAAAGTACACCACCACAAGAAATACGAATATGCCTGCGTAAAGCTTTATAAGCAATATGTTCAACGGGAATGTCTTTGCGAATATAAACCTTCCCCCAGGTATGAGGAAGAGTATGTTCAGCGTAGGCTGTATAAGTGCGAATGGCACCGCCCTAAGCTTTTCATTGAGCAATATCTTGCTTATGAAGAGCCACCATCCGAAAGTGCTGGCATCTCCGAGCAGTATTATCATGGCAGGGAAAGAATAATTGCGGGTTATGGCGTACACTGCAGCGGCGAGCATGAAAAAGATGGCATAAGATACCGTAGCTATTATAGTGCTGAAAAGTATATACCTGGCTGTTACATACCTCCTAAGCATCTTGATGGTAACTACGGCCAATGCTGCAGGTATAAGTATTCCGAACACGCCTGTCAATATGCCGTTGCTGATTACATATGAAAGATCCTGAACTAGGTGGCTATAATCCATCAATGCTGCACTTGCCATGCCGGTAATAAGGCCCAAGACTATGAGTATCAGCAAGAGCATCCTGTTGCTCGGCAAGCTTTTGGAGAATAAACTGACGTGCTTTAAGGGTCCCTCATAACTTTTGTAAGCCATACGAGCACTTAGCAAACCTAAAATTTATCTCCCGTACCTCCTATTGCGTTTAGAAAAGTCTTCAAGTGCCAACATGAGATCTTCCTTTTTGAAGTCAGGCCAGTATTTTTCAGCAAAATACAATTCAGAATATCCTGCCTGCCATGGCATGAATCCAGAGAGCCTTAGCTCACCGGATGTCCTTATTATAAGATCAGGGGTAGGCAACATGCCTGTTCTAAGGCAAACCCGAAGCGCAGCCTCGTCAATCCTCTTTATTTTATTGTGTATCTTTTGCGAAATCATTTTCCGTGCAGCATGCAAAATCTCCTCCCTGCCTCCATAAGCTATCAATATGTTTATGGTGAACTTTTTGTATGCCTTCGTCTTCCTCTCAATGCTGCCCAATGCCCTTCTGACTTCAGCTGGGATAAGATTAAGGTTTCCGATAGCATTTATGCGCACGCCGTTGTCCTTCAGCGTTTTAAGCAGCTTTTTGTCGTTTGCTGCTTTTATGTAAAGCTTATACAAGATGTTAAGCTCCGTCCTGCTTCTGTTGCTTATGTTTTCAGTAGACAGTGCCCACACCGTAAGTGTCTCGCCGCCAAAATCCTTTAGCCAGATGCTAAAGTCTATGAACTTTTTGATGCCTAAATCATAACCTTTAATTATACTTACCTTATGGTTATTAGCCCATCTCCTGTTCCCATCAGGTATAAGCGCCAAATTTTTGGGAGTTTCAAATTTTTCCATTGCAGCACCACAAACTTCAAGCATATAGTAAACATTTAATATATTAAAGCTACTTATATATTCAAATGGATATATTTTATAAAGGTTTTGCAGGCGCATCGAATGTTAAACTATTTTTATAGAGTAAATGAAATAGGGTTGATAAAAGGCAACGATACTGCTGTATCTGCAATGCTCGACTTTGCAAGATCTGTTTCCAACGGTGCGAATCCGAAACCGCTACTCCTTTATGGGCCACCAGGTACAGGAAAAACATCCGCAGCCAAGGCATTGGCCAACAAGGAGGGCTGGAATGTGGTGGAGATGAATGCAAGTGATTACAGGGACAGGGATACAATAAAGAAAACACTGCTGTCTGCAGCCACATCGCGTTCGCTGTTTGCAGGCAGGACGCTGATACTTTTGGATGAAATAGACGACATGAACAAAAGGTTCGATAGTGGAGCAGGAAGTGCAATAGCCGAAGTGATCTCAAAGTCGATGAATCCAATCATATTCATAGCGAACGATATGTGGGACCAAAGCATATCCTTCCTAAGGAATAAAACCACGCCTGTGCAATTCAAGAAGCTCAATCAACTTACGATAACGTCCATACTATCTGATATCTCATCTAAAATGGGGCTCAACGCAGATAAGGACATGATATTGGCAATATCCGGAAGGTCAAACGGAGATGCCAGGAGCGCAATAAATGACATGATGGTGCTGGCTGACACACAGAATGATTCGCTCGAAGTTATAGGTTTTAGAGACAGGAAAAAGGACATATTCAGCGTACTTGACGGCATATTCATGTCAAACACGCTTACTGCGCCAATGAGAGCAGTATCCAGCAGCGACCTTCCCAACGATATGCTAATGCAGTGGATTAATGAGAACATAACGAATAGGTACAGCGAACTAGCCGACCTTGAAAAGGCATTTGCCATGCTTTCGCGTGCATCGTTCTATTTCAACCGCGCCCAGAAGGCACAGTACTACACGTATTGGAGGTACATGAATGTGCTGATGTCGAGCGGTGTAGCGCTATCCAAATCTACATATCCTAATACCTTCAAGCGTTACGAATTCCCGAAGAACATAAAGGAGCTTAGCGGCTCTAAAGCAGAGCGTGGCTCTGCGGTGCAGATAGCCAAAAAATTGCAGAAGCATTTAAAATCAAGCATATCGCGCATAGTGTCTGAAGATCTGCCGATGGTATCCGCCATAATACGCGATTCTTCTGCGAAAGGGGTAGAAAAATCAGAGGTGTACGACTTCTTTGCAAAGACATTCGATATGGATGCAAAGGAGGTCGATTGGCTGGCATCATTCAGCAAGTGAATGCATCTGGCATTGGCGATTTCATAACATGTTTTGGCAGGCAGTTTCACTCTGCCACATCTGATGCACTGCCTTAAAAGACATTTCTAAGTATGCCGAAGCGCTGGCTATCTATAGTTTCCTGAACCGGGTGCTTCAAATCGCAATAAGCTCGTCCAAAAGCAAATGCATCACGCTGCTGGTTTCATCATAGTCCACCTTTATGCTTGCAGCCTCACTGTGCCCTCCCCCGTTTTGTATGTATGCGGTGTTTTCCTTGAGTTTTGCTATGATACCAAGCAGGTTTATGGAATTAGATATGCCCTTATTGACCCGCACGGATATGTAATTCTTATAATATACTATGGTGATAGTCCTAAATCCATTGGTCTCCTCAAGTTTGTCCTGAAGTTTTGTCGTATACCTGCCCTGCTTTATGTATTCAAATCGCCTGTCAGCCACTGCTTTGTAATCTAAAACATACGCAGCTATGCCGCTTTTCGTGACATGCCTCTTTGCGTTTTTTACTCCTATATCTAAGGATTCGGCTATCTGCGCCGATGCGCTGTTTAGCACGTGCGCAAAACTTTCTGGATCTGCAATCGTTGCCTCCAAATATTTTGGCGTTATCCTTTTTTCCTGGTACCCTATCCTGTCATTGGCGGTCAAAGAATCCAGCACGAGCGCAAGGGCGTGCGCATTTTCGGCATAAACGTAATATTTGCTATGGTCACTATCCAATGCGGCCTTTTTGAGTAATGTAAAATCCAATTCCGGTGCAAATTTTTCCGCTATAGATGCCGTAATCACACCTGCACAGATGTTCGAATTCATTCCCAACGTCCATGGATTTATGTAAAAATCAAACCCTGCATACGGGAAGCCATCATAGATTGGATGATGGTCAATCCAGATGATTGAATACCTTTTGGATGCCTTTTTGATTGCACTCTCGCTTTCATAAGTCGTTCCAAAATCCGTAATGAGTATAAGCGGTTTCCTAACAGACTTGTAAGAATTGAATATGGATTCATCTACGAAAAGCGAATCTTCGCTGTAGGCTATGCTTTTATTCATGGTCCAATACACGTTTGCATTTTCATTTTCAAAAAATTTCCCCCTTACGGAATTGAACGCCCTATACAGGGCAATGGCCCCGGTCGATCCATCCCCGTCATTGTGAAATCTTATTATTATTGGAGCCCCTGATACATATGCTTCGAGCAGCATAAGCGCATAAGATTCAATGGCATCCTTACCTGCCAATATAAATTCATCTATTTCTTTGCCGACGCTATGCGGCTTGTTCCGATGCACCTCTATGGCTTTTGAAAAGTTACTTATAATCTCGTTGCATTCAGCCTCTGAAGCCCTGCCATGCGGCTGTTTAGCATTGATATACGGCATCTCTGAATTGTCATCTATCTCTATCATGTCATACAGGTCCAAGGGCACAGTGCTGCGTATCTGTGCCGCCTTACCCTGCCAGATTACATTATACCTGAAATCTTCACTCCTGTTGCCTATCCTTATAGATGTCACAATGCCCTCCATCACTATCGCCTAACTGCTGCTTGAATTTATGCTCGAAAGGCATGCGGAATTTTCAGTTGCGTTGGTTGTGTATCTACAGTACGTAGAATTGTCATATTCCGAGGCCTGGCTTATCAGTTCCTGATTAATGCAGATGTTACTGTAACTGCTGGGCAATGCGCCGCATACTGTGAGTATCTGGCTGTAACTGAGAGGTTTGTTCTGCGTGCTTTTAGTTGAGGCAAGGCATAAGGAATTCAAGCTTCCCTGTACAAAGCTGCATAGCGAGGCGTTTTTAGTTATCCCAGCAAGATTGAGATAGCATAGCCCTTGGTCTGAAATATTCAAGAATTCATATGAACTTAAACTATAGTTGGATGCATTCTGCGGTAAATGTATGCCCAGTATACTGCTGGCATTCAATCCCAGCAGTTCGCTTATCGGTATGCCATTGGTGCTTGAATTAGGCAATGCGCCGCAATAATTCTGGTTATGTGCGGTTATTGCATTTATATAATAAAATCGGTCTGTGCATTCATTGCTGAGTTGTGTGTTGTTTATATATTTGCAATAAGACAGATTTGAAAAATTCCCAAGATCCGCAAATGTGTAGAAACATGACGACGTTACGGAAGAATTTTCCACATTTTTGCATATGCTTGCGTTGTACTTCGAAGTTTCAAATTGCGATATGCATCCAGAATAGCTGGTAGAAGAGCTGTTTATATAATTGCATACCAATGAGTTAGATTCCCCCGCTGCTATGCCAGATAAGCACCCATAACTATAGCTGCCTGGTATATCCCTGCATATGGAGAGGTTTTCTGTAGCCAAAGCCAAATTTGACAGGCAGGTGTATTTTGACTGCGCAAAAATTATGCCTTCACATTGTGAAACTGGCGTTTGGTGCCTCAGCGATCCAAGGGCAACTATTCCTGCCAATGCGACAAGTACGATTACGAATCCTGCAAGCACGACCATTTTTTGTCTTTCCCTATCTTTAACTTCGGCTTTGCTTTTTGGCGGATCATCTGCGTTACCCAGTATATTGCTGTTTTTCGATTGTCGTTCCATATCATTGCATCTCTCCGTCCTGTGTAAGCGTGTATATCTTGAAGCCCGAATCGGTTATCTCGTAAGGTGCAAGCATGTTACTGTGGTTAGACCCTCTCATCTTGACTATCTCGGCCGTTAGGGTCCTTTTATCAACTTCTCTGTTCTGGTATAGCACTACTATGCCATCGAATATGAAGAATTCTGGCTCAAAGCGCAGTTTGTCCCTGTCAGAAGAAGGGATTTCTACTGTCAATAAAGAGGTCACATTAAGCCTTCTAAGATTAGACGTCAGAGCCAGCAAGGATCTCCTGTAGCTTACGTCGTTGCCCATCATGAGCCTGAGCAGCGATATGGAATCGACAGCTATACATTTGGACTTATTGTCCGTTATGACGTTTTCGATATCAGATACCATGCTCCCAAACGAATACGCGTCCGAGTCGCTCTGCTCCCTTAACTTTATAGAAGGTTCCCGTCCATCTATGGTAAGCATATTGCTTTCAATCAAGTCGTCGATGTCCGTGAACGCCGTGAACACTTCTTTTGCGTTCTTGATAATTGCTTCCGAACTCTCCTCCAATGCTATGAACGTTGAGGGTACGCCCGCCTTTGCATTGCGATAAAGATACTCAAACGAAAGAAGAGTCTTCCCAGCTCCCGGTCCCCCTGCAACTATTACCTGGCTTTTGAACGGAAGTCCGCCATATAGCATATCATCCAAACCCGCTATGCCGGTTTTAATCTTCTCAATTTTATCATTCATAATACCACATATTATATTGTATAATCTGTTTTTTAGCCTTTGCTATCCGCTACTCTACGGGATGCGCATTTAACAAAGCGACCTGGAAATTCCACACGTTTCAGCAGTAGAATGAAAACGAACCTCTGAGAAGCAGAAGAATCACATTTTTACATCAGATCAATGGGTTTCATGCCTAGTTTTCAGTTAGCATCTTATCAGCTAATGGATAATTGCCCAAATTGAAATCTGCTGTTTTGCGCCATATCCATAAGCGCAGATTTCGGCGTGATCCGCCGTAAAATATAATTTTGCTAGTTGCATTTATATACCTTTTTGTTCTATATTATCATTAGTTTTCAGTCGGCTGCTCACACCGTTTACGGGCAAGAGTATGCTGTATAATTTTCTGATTAGAAGGGTATCGATATAATGCAAAAGCGTTTGGTCTATTCTGGGTTGCTGCTGATAGCACTATCAGTAATACTATTCAGCATAATAGCCAGTTCTACATCATCTACATTCTCAAAGCTCTATGGGGACTTAGTATACAAGAATATAACAGTAAATTCTAATTCATTGTATTACATTGACATAAATTCAACTACGGCATACCCTATGTTGATGGGTCTGGGCATGCATTCTCCTGCACAGGTATTTCTATTCAATGCGAGCTCTTTTTCGTCGTGGATTTCAGGTGCAGGGCCTAAATCAGGGTTGAGCGGCGCAATTCTGTTCGAGGGAAAAGGCTTAATGCTGGCATACAATAATACGATGAATGTCTCCATTCCAACCGAACCAAACAATGCCTTGGTGTATCAGTCGAATTCCTCAAAGATAAGTTCAGGCGAATTGCCAATTGGCAGCTATAAATTAGTAATAGACAATGCAAACGGCAGCAGTTCATTAAATACTGCCATAAACGCCACATACGTATATCTGCCGTCTTCATCGATATCAAGCATAACCGGCAGCGCCAGCGGCATGGGCATAATGAGCATCGTCGCCCTGTTGCTGTTCATATCTGGCCTGGTGCTTTTGGTATACGGCATTATAAAAAGATCGCCTTCAGTCTCAAAATCTGCAGTTGCTGGATTATCAAGCGGCACACCTTCAGATGAAGCGATAGACCAGCTATATAAGGGCATCGATTCAGGCAAGCAAAAAACGGGCTTGCACCCAAAGGCACAGCGCCTCAAAAAACCAAGCGCCTCAAAAAGGAGGAAAGCATGATAAAATGGACGAAATGCAAGAGAAAATAGCAGGCGAAATAACTCTTTCTGATAGCCCTGGAAGCGTAATGAAAAAATGGCGCGAACTTTTCGGGATTACTCAGGTGGAATTAGCAAAGGTAATAAAAATATCTGCATCTACGATAAGCGATTACGAAAGCAATAGGAGGATGAGTCCAGGTGTTGGTGTAATAAGGAGATTTGTAGAAGCGCTTTTTGCGATAGATGAATCAAAAGGCGGCGGCATAAAGCAAAGCCTAGAAAAGTTTTCTGGAGAAAAGAAAACAGAATCTCCTGCATATATGATACATGATTTTGTTGCACCAATAAGCGGGGTTGACCTAAATCGAATAATAGAAGGTAAAGTAGTGGCAAGTCCAAACTATCTGGATTCCGTAAAGCTGTTTGGTTACACAAAACTTGACAGCCTCAGAGTGATATTGGAGCTTTCGCCGTCAGAATATCCTATGCTCTTCGGCTCAACGACTGAGCGCGCATTCATATTTGAGCACGTATCAACCGGCAGGTCGCCTATGGTGGTGATAAGGGTTGCTCCGATAAAACCAAAGGTCGTAATAATACACAACATAACAAATATAGACAAATTGGCTATCAAGATAGCTCAGATAGAAAAGATACCTCTGCTTACCACAAAGCTTTCACTCGATGAAGTGGAGAGCAGGCTGAATAAGATATGACAAAAGGGCAAATGCAATTCAGCCCCAAACGTCTGCCTTTATCTTTTCGTTTGCCACATCCAAACCTGCAAGCGCGTCTTTTACTGCCTTTACGAAAGCCAGCGGCCCGCATATATAAGTCGTTCTGTCCTTCACATCAGGTGCATGCCTGCTTATCATGCTTCCATCGATGTGCCCAGTCTCGCCCTTCCATTGATCCCCATCCTGTGGGCGTGTGACAGTTACGGCAAGAGGCATGCCCAAATCTGCGCATGTCCTTTCAAGCTCTTCCCTGCAGATTATTTCGGTGGGGAATTTAACACTGTATAATAGCATTGCATCAATTTTTGCATTTGTATTTTTTATGTGCCTTATCATCGACATGAATGGCGCAAGTCCGGTTCCGCCGGCAACAAAGAGCACCTTGCTGTCCTCTTGGGGCACATACTTGAATTGCCCATGTGGGCCTACAACATAATACCTGTCTCCAGGCTTTGAAATTGTGAGGTATGATGCGTGCCCTCCATGCTCCTTAACAACGAAAAATTCAAGATCCTGCGAATTGGGTTCGGACGCTATCGAGAATGCCCTTGCGACAAGTAGCTTGCCGGTGTCCTTTTCCACACCCGATATCATGGCAAACATGCCCGGGTCGAAATTCATCGGTTTCTGATTCACCGGCTTCATTCGCACTATCTGTACTTCTGGGGTCCCGCTAAAGCTTTCCGAAAGCTCATAAAGCCTTTTTTCAATAGGGTATGAATTATCTGGCATGCTATCACAAACACAAAATATGTGATATTATATGCCTAAAAAGAGATTTATTCGTTTGGAGAATAAAAGCGTTTATGTAATATATGGCATTGTACACCAAAACCTACCCTGTTTGGCTGGCTCCTATGAAATCCAGTATGAGCAATGCAACCTTTTCCGGATCAGAATAATGAGGATTGTGTTTTGCGCCATCTACAAATTCAAGCCGGCTGTTGCGTATGCTCTTATTGAGCATAACTGCAAATTTTTTTTCTATAATATCATCTTCGCTTCCCCATATTATAAGCACCCTTTTATCTATCCTACCTAACAATTCGGGCGTTAACTGATCTTCTACAAAGTCTGAATTGACCGTGCTTCTTATCACGTGCTCCCTATTTGAATTAAGCTTCATCGCAGTTTTTATCTGCATTTCCTTGTAAGCATTTGCCATGCCCATATCTATTATCGAGTCAAAATAATCCTTCATGCCTGCGGCGTCCTCAAGTATGATGCCCCTGCAGGTATATGGCTGCGCTGCAAAATATGCAGCTATCCATCCGCCATATGAATGACCAAAAATATAGCTATCGCCAGTATTCTTCAAAGCTATGAACTCCCTAAGCATTTGGAATTGTACGCTTACGGTATAATCAATGTCTGGGGCTTCGGATGAGCCATAGCCTAATAAATCAATCAGCGTGACATCCAGATTGTCAGGAAGGTGTTCTACAAGCCTGGACCATACGCGCGTATCCATTCCAAATCCATGAAGGAATATTATCTTTTCACCCGCTCCGCTATGATAAAGATAATGTATCTTACCTAAAGAAGTGTCTGCATACATGTCTAAAAAATCCCTTTCATAATCCATGGCTGCGCCCCAAAGCGACAAAGCAATCAAGAATGCCGCATATCATCCATGCGGATGCATCTGTACACCTAACATAACTCAAACACTTATAAATATATAATATATGCAATGGTGATGTAAAAATAATTCAATATCTGTGATTCAAATGCAAATCAGAAAATCCCGTATCCAAACCGCAGATGATGGAAAAGCCACAGAAAAGGGCCGCGCATATATTTTTAGCATAGCAACATTTAATGGCATGCCATACAGCGTGTCATCGCCAGAGTATTTGACATTGACACTCAACAAGGTTATTTCAAGTTCTGCCAGTGAAGGCAGACATCTCATAATCTATAACTGTGCGAATGTTCGCAACGAAAAAACAGGATACGAGCGCAAAATGTATGAAATTGCAGCTTCGATGAAAGGCATTGAGGGAGTTGAAGTAAAGGACATGAGCAATTCGGCATACCGCATAGCGCTGAACAAATCCCTAGCGGCATATGAATTATACTTAATGGAAGGTTACGGCGATATAGGGGCAGATATGCTATGGTATATGGCGGTCCAAAGAAGGGCTATGGATGCGGCTGCAGCCAACGAGGCAATTCATATAATTCGAGATATGAAAAACATCATGGCTACGAAGCAGAAACCAATAAACTCAGTAGTGATAACCAGATCTAATTTTCTAAGATCACCAAATATCCTAAGCCACCTAGCCAGGAGCGAGAATCTTGATAATATGTACAATACAGCACAATGCTCACGTTCGCTGGACGATGCAGAATATGTTAATTTTGAAAGCAGTATTAACAATGCAAACACCCACATGGGGGAATTGGAGATGCACCTAATACGATACGATTTCATAACTGCATGGTTGAAGATGAAGAAGGAACTCTTAAGGGCAGGCATGCTTACAGATCGCGATAATGTAGATATCGAAAAAATAGACAGCTGCGAAGACAAAAGGCTTCTAAGGGCGCTCTCTGATACCTACTACCGTTTGGAAAAGCACATAAATGGCAAAGCTTCCAAGCGTTTCAATTCATTGGTGGATGAAGGCGGGTTAGGTTACGAGCACATCGTGCGTTATGCGAGCATGGCGCGGGTGGTTGATGAAGAGAGCCACATGCCAAAATCCTTCCTGGAAGACATATAATTCATTAAAAATACCTGAAAGCTGAAATAAGGTGCCGCTGGTCGGATTTGAACCGACGACATTTCGGTCTTCAGCCGAACGCTCTCCCACTGAGCTACAGCGGCGCAGCAGATATAATCTCTTGCAATAAATATAAAAATCTCTTGATTCTTCATAAGCCTGTTTTGCAATAAAAAATAAATCTTATTAAGCTATATATGAAAAGCTATATAATGGATGAACCACTGGGTGAGATAAGCCCATACGACAGGATTCTGAAGCCCGGCGTAATAGAACCAAGGAGATACCAGATTGATATAGCAAAAAGCATATTCGGCGGCAAGAACACGCTAGTCGTGCTCCCTACTGGTTTGGGCAAGACTGTTATAGCTCTATTCGCCATTGCACGTTCGCTGTACGACGGAAGAAAAGCCCTAATACTTGCACCTACAAAGCCATTGAGCGAACAGCACTTCGATTCAATTGCAAAGTTTCTCAACGTAAGTACAGATAAGATACTTCTGCTAACTGGGGCCATCAAGGGTTCAAATCGTTCTGAGTTGGAAGATGCAGCACGCGTATTGGTGGCGACTCCGCAGACGGTAGCCAATGATCTTTCGAAAGGCAGGCTTTCGCTGAAGGGCTTCGGCATAGTTGTATTCGACGAATGTCATAAAGCGGTTGGGCGGTATGCATATACATATGTTGCAAACGAATGCAAGGCCAATGGCGTGCAGGTTTTGGGCATGACCGCATCGCCAGGAAGCGATACCAAAAAAATCAACACATTGATAGAGACTTTAGGGATAGAGAATATAGAGATAAGGAGTTCATCTGATAACGATGTCCAACCATATGTCATGGGCAAGAGCATAGAGACCATATACGTCTACAAGGATGACAGCATAAATGCCATCGCCGCAATGCTTAAACCTGTCATAGATCTGCATCTAGGAAAGCTTTACAGCACCGGTCTAAGTCCTTTCAGAAAATTTGAAAACATGTCAAAAAAGCAGCTGCTTCTGATAGGTGCTAACATAGACAAACTGGAAGCGCGAAACTACAAGTTCAACGCACTTTTCAATTACGTATACCTGCTGCATTTAATGCACGCATATGACCTAATAACTACTGAGGGTATATACTCGTTTGTCAGCTATTTCGAGGCACTGCAGGAAAAGGAAAAAAAGAGCAGAAGCGTAGAGAACATACTGAAAAATCAAGCTGTGACAAATTCTCTGAAACTGGCAAGGGATGCAATAGGCAAAGGCATTGAACATCCTAAACTGGAGAAGACCATCGAATTGCTGAACAGCCGCCTAAGGGACAAGAGCGTCATAATATTCGTCCAGTACAGGTCTACGATAAGGGGCATAGCGAAGGTGCTGGGTTCGAAGGGCATAGACGCACGCACATTTATGGGGAAGAAGGATGGTGTAACCCAATCCCAGCAGTCTGAAACCATAAAAGACTTCAGGGACGGCAAATTCAAGGTTCTTGTTGCATCATCAATAGGCGAAGAGGGCCTTGACATTCCTGCAGTCGACGCCGTGATATTTTACGAACCTATACCTAGCGAGATAAGAAACATACAACGCAAAGGCAGGGCCGGAAGATTAAAGTTCGGAGAGGTCATAATACTAGTTACGCGAGATACAAAGGATGAGGCATACCTGATGATATCGAGAATCAGGGAAAAAAGGATGGTGGAGCTGGTCAAAACCATAAACGAAAAACTTAACAAAGGAATTTATAGTTATGCGGGCAAATCGGCTAGAGGGCAAACGAAGCTGAAACAGGGAAGATGAAATGATAAACGTTAATCTCGTATTCATATTCATTGCAGCCGTCGCGTTTCTGGGGTTCATACTGAATTCGCTTTTCGACAAGATAAAAATAACCAGCATACTGCCCTTAATGCTGATAGGCTTGATAATCGGCCCTATTTTTCACATGGTTGACAGCAGCCCAGGCAGCGTCATCGCAGACCTATCGCCATACATAAGTGCGATAGCAATAGCATTCATACTTTTCGACGTCGGAATCAACCTGAATCCGCTGAACCTTAAAAAAGTATTCGCAAAGGCGTCTGCGTTCATGCTTGGCGTCGGGGTAACTACTGGGGTAATACTTTCCGTAATAGCGTTTTTGGCATTGCACTGGACACTTCTCGAAGCGTTCATGTTCGGTTTTGCGCTCTCAGGGCCAAGCAGCATAATCGTGCCTACGCTTATGAAAGTGATAAGAGCGCCTGACGAACTCAAGACTACGCTGCTGTTCGAGAGTGTATCATCAGATACGCTAGAGTTGATAATACCTGTGATACTTCTCAGCATAATTATTACAACCAATATTACTGTAGCGGATGTGGTCGGGTTGGTGATAAGCGCCATATTTGGTTCCATAATCGTAGGTGCAGTCTCTGCACTGTTCTGGCTTTTCGTATTGAGCAGGTACAAAAATTACAGCAGGGCATACAGCTGGATGCTTACCATATCCATGGTCCTGGCCACGTATGGCTTATCACAAATAATGGGCATGAGCGGTCTCATAGCAGTATTCGTGTTCGGCATACTGTTTACATCAATAGGCTCGATAAGGCGTATAAGCAGCATAACCCATGAGCCAACCAGTTGGGAGAAATACTTTTCCATGCCTGAGGATGTAGAGCATATAAGGAGCTACCAGAAGGAGATAACGCTGTTCACGAGCACCTTCTTCTTTGTTTATATAGGCTTGCTGTTTAGCATCAGCAATGCGACCGTTTCTGCCCTTGTCCTTGCTCTTCTGTTATCATTTATAATAATGCTTGTGCGCTTCTTCTTCGCCCCCACGCTAAAGTCGTTCATGTCTGATAATAGCGTGGACAGCGCACAGCAGCAGAAATTGGTATATTATAACATTGCCAGGGGCCTTTCGCCTTCGATTGTTGCGACACTGCCCCTGGCTGCAGGCATAGTGATACCTGGGTTTCTAGATGAAATATTCATGGTTATACTATTCACCAATGTGCTTTCCACAGCTGGCGTATTCCTTGCATATAAATATGCCGGTCACGCTGCCTAAATGCATGGATGCATTCTGAAATCTGTTATAAATAGGCTATAAAAACCTATTGTATATATAATATTGTGATTCCTAAAATAAATCGATAAGATTGGTGTAAAAATGGTAGTAGCAGATCCTTTATATGCAGTTGCAGCTTCAATAGCGATTGCAGGCGGACTTATTGGCACTGGCATGGCCCAGCAGGGCATTGGAGCAGCAGGTATGGGCATAATAGCAGAGAAACCAGAAAAATTCGGGCAGGTGCTGTTCTTCTTCGTCATACCTGAAACGCTTTGGATAATAGGTTTCGTACTTGGGCTCATACTGCTTTTGCAGATACTTTAGTCCTCAAAAGGCGGTAAACGATGGGTTTCGAAGAGATACTTGAAAGCATAAAAAAACAAAAGGCAGACAGGCTACGCGAGATATCAGGCAATTCAGATGACGAGGTTGCTAAGATACTCTCGAAAGCCTCTGTAGAAGTCAGCGAGCATTCAAAAAATCTTAAAGCGAAAGCGAAGCTTGAGCGTGAACAGATCATGAACAGGGAAATGTCGAAGGCTGCAATCAAAGCCAAAAGTGCATACAACGGCGAAGTAAATGCGGCAATAGAATCGGCACTCAATGTGATAATGGAAAATTATCCGAAATATATGAAAACGAGCCAGTATGAAAAATTGATTGCAAAGCTGGCTTCCGTAGCTATGAAGGAGTTGGGGAGCGATTGCACTGTAATCATAGGCAAGGAGGATGCCAAACTCATAAGCAAAGGCAAGCAAAAGTTTGCTATAGCAGATGCCGGTAGCGAGTTCGTAGGAGGATTGAAAGCCATATCAAAAGACGGCAAGCGCGAAGTGGACTATACGCTAAAGAGCATAATAGAAAACTCCAAGAATGATATAGCAAACAAAGTCTTGGGGTTCATAAAGGAGTAATCATGGACACTGCTTATATCGGCAAATACGGACAGCTAAGGGTTCTAGGCACTGCATTTCTTGATAGCGGTTTTATAGACCAGCTATCGCAGAAGAAAGGAGATGAATTTGTCAAACAGCTATCTGCGACTAACTACTCAAAGGAGATAGATGGCCTATCTGGGTTTTACAAAGGCACTGACCTGATAGAAGCAGTAATAAATGCACATATGATGTCGTCTATGCAAAACGTGCTGTTTGCTGTGCCGAGCAGTGCACTACCATTTGTAAACGCCTACATAAGCAGGTTCGATATAGAAAACATAAAGCTCATAATATCATCAAAAAAGCTCGGATACAGGGTTGAACAAACCGAGGCGTTCTTGGTGATAGGAAGAGGAGTCCCTGCTGGCCTTCTAGGAGCTATAATAACAAAAGAAGACTACAAAAATATACTCGAGCAGAGTGACATAGAGGGCGTGGTGAAGAATCTGGTAAAGTACGGATACGGCGTCACGCTCATGAAATCAATGGACGATGTAAAGAAAGACAATGACATATCAGGGATGATACTATCATTGGACTTGCTGTATTATGACAGGCTCATCGAGGCATACAGGATGCATAACAGTCCAGAGGGCCAGGTCCTAAACTACATGCGCGACAGCATAGACATAAGGAACTTAATGAGCAGCATAAAAGCTTCTGTTATGCACTATAAGGATGTAAAATCATACTTCATAAAAGGCGGCAACATTCCTGAAGGCACGCTATCAGAACTGGCGGAAAAGGATATATACGAAATAAAGGATTATTCCCCATTTAAGATAGATTATGCGTTTGACCTGTATAGGAAGGACCCATTCCTTAGCTATATAGAGGTTGCGCTGAAAAAGGAGCTATATAAAAAATACCTAGGGATATTCAGGCGATCGGGCTTCTCGTTGGGATTCCTGCTGGCATTCATGATGCGTGCAGAAATAGAGCGCGATGAACTGAGGAATGCATGGCTTAAAAACTATTACGGGCTGAGCAACGAGAGGTTCAGCCATATGAAAATATTAGATTATATAATATGAAGGCACAATATGAAAGTGAAAGCAGGGTATGAAAGTATGGTGTGAACGCATGGAACTCGAAAAGATAGCTGTTATTGCAGAAAGAGAAGTTGCATTGGGCTTCAAGCTTGTAGGGATAAAGGATGTTTTCATATCGTCTGATGAAGAGGGTGCAGGCAGGCTTGCTGAGATTGCAGACTCTGCGCAATACAGCCTTGTGATCGCTTCAAATTCGATACGTGATGCACTTACAACTTCTGCATTGAGGCGTTTTGAAACAATGCTCAAGCCCATAGTTGTATTTATACCTGTTGAAGGCGATGATGGCAAAGCCGAATCTGTAGAGGCTCTTGCAAAAAGGATTTTAGGGGTCAATATTCAAAATGTTAAGTGATATCATGGAAGGCAAAATATTCAGGGTTTCTGGCCCGGTTGTAATAGCTAATGGCCTGGACAACCCAAAGATGTATGATGTTGTCAAGGTCGGCAGTTCAGGCTTAATAGGAGAAATAATAAAGTTGGACAAGGCGCAGGCCATAATACAGGTTTACGAGGATACCAGCGGCATAAAACCAGGCGAGCCAGTAGAAAACACGCACAGGCAGCTTTCTGTGATGCTAGGTCCGGGGCTGATAGGTTCCATATATGATGGCATACAGCGTCCGCTTGACAAGATAATGTCAAAAAGCGGAGATTTCATAGCCCGAGGAATCGAGGTAGAATCGCTTGATACTGCGAGGAAATGGCATTTCATCCCATCGGTAAAAGATGGCGATGAGGTAACATCTGGTGCAATCATTGGCGAGGTCGAAGAGACTGAGATAATAAAACACAAGGTAATGGTGCCGTATGGGGTAGCTGGCGTCATAAAGGGACTGAAGGAGGGCGATTATACTATAAAGGAGAAAATAGCGTCGATTACCGACAGCCAAAAGAAAAGCGTAGACATCACTATGCTGCAGTATTGGCCCGTAAGGATGCCACGCCCTGTAGTTGATAAACTACCTCCTGACATACCTCTAATAACTGGACAGAGAGTCATAGACACATTGTTTCCAGTGGCAAAGGGGGGCACAAGCGCGGTTCCTGGGCCATTTGGATCGGGCAAGACCGTAATACAGCACCAGCTGTCCAAATGGAGCGATAGCGACATAGTCATATACGTAGGATGCGGGGAACGCGGCAACGAGATGACAGAGATACTATCCACATTTCCTGAGCTTAATGATCCAAAATCAGGGAAGCCTCTGATGCAAAGGACAATACTTATTGCCAATACATCCAACATGCCTGTAGCAGCCAGGGAAGCTAGCATATATACTGGGATAACGCTGGCAGAATATTATAGGGACATGGGGTACAATGTCGCCCTTATGGCTGACAGCACATCCAGATGGGCAGAGGCGCTTAGGGAGATATCTGGAAGACTGGAGGAAATGCCTGGAGAAGAGGGATATCCTGCATATCTAGGAAGGAAAATCGCAGAATTCTACGAGCGCGCGGGCAGGGTAAATGTCATGAGCGGCGGCACTGGGTCGGTAACTGCAATAGGTGCAGTCTCTCCCCCGGGGGGAGACATATCAGAACCTGTGTCGCAAAATACGCTCAGAGTGACGAGAGTGTTCTGGGCCCTAGATGCCTCGCTGGCGAACAGCAGACACTTTCCTTCAATAAACTGGTTGAACAGCTATTCACTATATATAGACGATTTAAGGCCATGGTACCTGAAGAATGTCGCAGAAGAATGGCCGGAACTCTACCAGAAGGCTATGGGTACGCTGCAGAAAGAGGCCGAAATAAACGAAATAGTGCAGCTCGTCGGATATGATGCACTGCCAGAAGCAGATAAGCTGATACTGGACATAGCGAAAAGCATAAGAGAGGATTACCTGCAGCAAAGCGCTTTCGACGAAGTAGACGCATACACATCAATACGCAAGCAGTATATGATGCTAAAGTCTATCCTTGCATTAGGTGACGAGGAGGAAATAGCGCTCATCAAAGGGGTGGCGATGGAACAGATGGCCGACCTAGAGGTAAGGCAAAAGATAGCAAAGATGAAATTCGTGAAGGAAGAATCGATAGAGCCGTATTATAATGAGATAATATCATCCATCTCTAAAATAAAGGCTATCGAGCCCGAGAAGAAATGAAAGGTGTTTGAATGAATGACATATATTATAAAACGATAAATAAAGTCACAAACGTGCTCCTATTCGTAGAAGGTGTAAAGGATGCTGGATACAACGAATTGGTCGAGGTAAAACTGGAAGACGGCAGGTCCGTCACCGGACAGGTCCTTGACAGCAGGGATGGTTTGGCAATAGTGCAGTCATTCGGAGAGACAAGAGGCATGAACCTGGGTAATACTAAGGTCAAATTCCTGGGCAACACTGCGCATATAAATGTGAGCACGGATATGCTTGGCAGGATATTCGATGGCATGGGCCGCCCAAGGGACAGGAGCCCTCCCATATACAGCAACGAATCACTAGATATAAATGGCAGCTCAATCAACCCATATGCAAGGGAGGAGCCATCGGAATTCATACAGACAGGGATATCCACCATTGACGGGATGAATACTCTAGTTAGGGGGCAAAAGCTGCCAATATTCTCAGGCTCTGGGCTTCCGCACAACCGCATAGCCGCACAGATAGCTAGGCAGGCGAAGATATTGGGCGAAAGCGAAGGTTTTAGCGTTGTATTCGGAGGCATAGGCATAAACAGCGAAGAGGCAAACTTTTTCAAGAAAGAGTTCGAAGAGACTGGTGCACTTGAGCGTGCCGTGATGTTTCTCAATCTGTCATCTGAACCATCCATGGAAAGAATAATCCTACCTAGGCTTGCGCTTACAACTGCAGAATATCTGGCATACAAGGAAAATATGCATGTGCTGGTAATACTTACAGATATGACGAACTACTGCGAGGCGCTGAGAGAAGTTTCCGCAGCAAGGGAAGAGGTCCCTGGAAGAAGAGGATATCCTGGATACATGTATACGGATCTTTCTACAATATACGAGCGCGCGGGAAAAATAAAAAGCAGACGCGGGTCAATAACGCAGATACCCATACTTACAATGCCAGGCGACGACATTACTCATCCAATACCTGATCTTACTGGTTATATAACAGAAGGCCAAATAGTGCTCAGCAGGGAATTATACAGGCGCGGAGTCTATCCAAATATCGATGTTCTTTTATCGCTGTCAAGGCTGATGAACCAGGGCATAGGCAAGAAAAGCACCAGGGAAGACCATAGAGGGGTAGCAGACCAGCTTTATGCAGCATACTCAAGGGGGAAGGACCTACGCAGCCTTACGGAGATTGTCGGAGAAGAAGCGCTCAGCGCAAACGACAAGAAGTTTCTGAAATTTGCGGATTCGTTCGAGAGCAACTTCGTGAAACAGGATTATTATGAAGATAGAAGCATAGAAAAAACGCTTGACATGGGCTGGGATCTCTTCGCCCCGCTTGACGAAAGGGAGATAAAGCGCATAAAAGACGAGTACATTAAAAAATACGGCAAGTGGAATAATGGCGCAAAGTAACCTCAAGACTACGAGGATAGAGCTCATAAAGACCAAGGGCAGGATAAGGGTTGCCTCGAAAGGCCTGAATCTGCTCAAGATGAAACGCTCTAGTCTGGTGCTGGAATTCTTCGACCTCGCCAGGCAGATAAAGGCTCTGCGTGGAAATCTATATGCAATGGTATCACGATCAATAGAAAGCATCAAGCTTGCGGAGATGGTATCCGGAAGGATCAACCTGGAAAGGATAGCCGCAGAGCAGGGTGACATATCTGCCAAGGTGTCTGCAAAAAACGTCATGGGCGTAAAGATACCTAACATAAGCCTAAACGGATACGCTGCGATGCCTATTGGGTACGAACTCATCAGCGTGCCTACGTCCATAGAAGACGCTAAGCGAAGCTATCAGGAATTGTTCAAGATGCTCATAGAGATAGCTGAAAAGGAGAATTCACTGCGTAAGCTACTGCACGAAATAGAAAAGCTTAACAGGCGCTCAAATGCTATAGAAAACGTGGCAATACCAAATTTAAAATCAAAGGTATCATACATAAAGCAGCGCCTGGAAGATCTGGAAAGAGACCAGATAGTTTCATTAAAGTTTATAAAGGGCAAGTTGAATGAAAACGTATAACTATAAGAATTATTGGGTAAAGAAGGGTGATGCAGCGCCCATGCCTAAGGTTAGCGACGCTAAGGTACTAAGGAAGTTCAGGGCGATAAAACTGGCATTTCTGGCGTTCAATGTCGTTGCTACTATGGCATTCCTGTTCTTTATCATTGTGGTGTTGAAATGAGCGATATAAGTATTTTAGAAAAGATAAAACAGGCAGAGATTGATTCTGAAAAAGAGATAAAAGATGCAGAGGAAGAGGCAAGGGCAAAGCTCATAGAGGCACATGCAAAAGCCGAAAACGACTTGAAGGCTGGTATAGAACGTGCAGATCTTGCGTATCAAAAAGAAATTGCAGCCGCAGAAGCGGATGCATCAAAGCGTGCAAATGAAGTTTATGAATCTAAGATCGCTGAAATAAAGGTCCTGAAAAAACCAAGCGATGAAGATATAATGAATATGTTCTCTGATGTGATAAACGAGGAATTCGGTGTGTGAATGTTCAAACCTGCAAGGATGTCAAGGATAAGGCTCATACTAGACAGGGTGTATTACGAGCCTGCGCTTTCAGCGCTCCATGACTTGGGTGTAATGCAGGTAGAGCAGGTACCGGAAGATGTATTCGTGCTTCTGGGGAGCCATGCCATAAAATACGGAGAGGTAGGCACATATGCCCAAAGATTTCGCAGCCTGGAAGGCATGATGCATCAAAAAGAATCAAAAAAACGCTACCTTTTCGAAAGCCTAAGCGATCTTTTTTCTAAGGCGGATTCCATAAAAATAGATGAGAGGGTATCTGCAATAAGCAGGGATATAGAGACATTGTCATCTAAGCTCAAGGATCTGAATGACAGGCTGGGCACAATACGCATGATTGGGCATTTTGATAGGGATCTGTCAATATTGAATTCCAGCATGACAATGTCATTCCTTGCGTACGGCCAGAAGCTTGATGAGTTCTTGGAAATCGCAGAAAAAAATGTTGACTGCATAATTTCAAAAGGCAAAAGCTCTGCAATAATATCTATATCAAAGCAGGACCAGAACAAGTTCGGCAAATTTTCAGAAGGTTATAAGATAAAACTGGAGGTGCTGCCGGAATTCAAAGGCAGCTTGACGGAAGAGAGGTCAAGGCTAAACGCTGAAATCAAAAAGCTTGAGGTGCGGAAGTCATCGCTTAATGATGAGTTGGATGCGATATCTGATGAGTACTATGGGATAGTGAGCGCAATAAGAGAACAGTTCGATTTGGAAACAGAAAAGTTGGATATAACCTCTAGGTTGGGGATAAGCAGATCGGTGATAACTGTAGACGGATGGGTGCCTGAAGCAAACATGAAAGGCCTTGAAAAAAGCCTGGCAAATGTAACAAAAGAGCATTATATACTTGATACCGTTGAGACAAAATCTCTGCCTCCGACAAAATTCGACAATCCTGTGAAGACTAAGCTTTATGAATTTTTCATAAGGTTCTATTCCCTGCCAAGGAGCGATGAGATAGACCCTACGGTAATGTTTGCGTTTATATTCCCGATATTCTTCGGACTCATGGTAGGTGATGCAGGGTATGGCATCGTTATGCTGCTCGGTGCGCTGTGGCTTATAAGGAGGATGAAGCATCCGCCAAAGAGAAGCCGCATACCAAAGCAGATTAGCAAGTTCATCGGCACTATAATAAGCCCTAACGGCATGGTTACGATAGCCAAGGCAATAATACCAGGGTCTATAATAGCAATAGCATTGGGCATTGTGTTCAACGAATACTTCGGGTTCCAGCTTCCATACGTTGCGCTCTTCAATGTGGAGGTGAACCTTTCAAAACTGCTGGTCATATCAGGATGGATAGGCGTAGCGATGGTTGCTTCCGGGTTCATCCTAGGTTTTTTCAATAAAATGGCAATAGGGCAGAGGAAGAAAGCGTTCGGCAGGCTTGGCTGGCTTTCGGCAGCAATAGGCATAGTAATATTCGGCCTTGCAGTGCTGCACAGGTCTCCACTTGGATTTAGCAACATACCTGTAGCTGTATCGTATGTGCTAATTGTGGGCGGCATAGTATCCGTCCTAGCATTCGAAGGCTTCGAATCGCTTATGGAGATACCGTCGCTTGTAAGCCATATACTGTCATACACCAGGCTGGTCGGCATACTCCTCGCATCGGTAATATTAGCAGGGGTTATAGATTTCGTTTTCATAAGAGGGTGGGCTCATGGCCCGCTGCTGGGCATAGTCGGCACGCTCATACTTATAATAGGGCAGCTTTTCACATTTGTGATAGCGATATTCGAGCCAGGTATACAAGGTGCAAGGCTTATCTACGTGGAATTTTTCTCAAAATTCTATACCGGCAATGGCAACGAATTCAGGCCATTTTCGAGCAGGCGCAGGAGGACGCTGAGCAGGTTCGAGATGAAAGAAGCATAGGGGCGTCAATAGCAAAGCGCCCATGAAATCCTGCACCATTTCGCAAATCTTTTCTCTCAAATACACAATAAGCTATATTAATTTTAAATGCCAATACGCTTTGTGGTTTATTGCACAGGTATATAAAAGGCGCCAGGAGCGAGAGGGAGCTCATCAATACGTTTTACGGCAAAGGGTATTCCGTAATGCGGTCTGCGGGCAGCGGTGTAAATTCATTGAGCCCTGATATATTGGTATTCAAGAACGGGAAGGGGCTGGCTTTTGAATGCAAGGCTTGGGATAAGTCTGGACTTGCTATAGAAATTGGTAAGTTTGAAGTCCTAAAGGGTTGGGAGGCAAATACAGGCACAAGCACGTTTATAGCATGGAGGATGAGCGGAAAGGGCTGGTATTTCATAAAACTAGAGGAGATGTCTAAGGCAAAGAAGAACTACACTGTGACAAAGTCAAACGCTATGAAAATAAATCGCCGCATAGAGCAATTTTTTGAAAGTGCATAAGCACATGCAAAATCAGGCATTCAAGGCGTAAGCCTTTTCCTGTCCCTGGGGAACAGCGCACATTCCCTTATATTATCCATTCCGGTAATCTTCATTGCTAATCGTTCTAAGCCAATGCTCCAGCCTGCATGGGGAGGTGCGCCGCACCTAAACGCGTTGATGTAAAAATCGAACGATTTAGGATCCATGCCCTTCTTTTTTATCGCTTCTATGAGCAATTCAGGAAGGTGAATTCTCTGTGCGCCGCTCGATATCTCCATGCCTTTGTATATGAAATCAAAGCTATTCGAGAGTTCCGGATTTTTGTCGTTTGGCATAGAATAGAACGCCCTTACGGAACCTGGGTATTCAGTAACTACTACTGCATCCCCATATAGCTCATTTATCATTTTTTCGTCCTCGCGAGTGAAATCGTCGCCGAATTTTATGCCAGATGATTTTGCTTTCATGGCTTCCACGACTTCAGTATACGTTACGACCTTTGTCTCAGGCAATTCCAGGTTTACGTTAAGTATTTCAAGGTCCTTGGCATTTTTAGCTTTGACCTCTTTAATAATGCCTGTGACCGCTTCGATAAGTATGCTTATAACATCCTGATGGTCGGCAAATGCCATTTCTATATCCATCTGTGTCACCTCGTTGAGGTGGTATACGTCGTTTGATTTTTCGGCGCGGAATACAGGGGTTATTGTAAATACCCTGTCCAATCCTCCTATAACTGCCAGTTGTTTATAAAGCTGCGGCGATTGGGCGAGAAATGCCTTAGACTCGAAGTATTGGACCGAAAACAGTTCAGATCCTCCTTCAGTCGCTTCTGCAACTATCGATGGAGTGCGTATCTCAAGAAAATGCCTGCCTAAAAGCATATCCCTGAATGATGACAGTATTGTAGATTCTATCTTGAATATAGCTTCAGTCTGCTGCCTTCTCAGGTCTATATATCTATAATTTAGGCGCACATCCATTTCTACAGGTACCTTCCCCGTAACTTCAAACGGTATTTTAGCTGATATAGGGTTAAGGTTTTCTATCTCCCTTATCGCTATCTCAAAACCTCTCTTCGCCTCAGGATTGGCCCTTAATGTGCCTGCAATGCGCACTACGCTTTCCTTCGGCAGTGACATCTGGGCCATCAACGAGTCTTCTATAGCGCCTTTCTTTCCAATGACCTGAACTATACCTGTAATGTCCCTTAGCAGAAGGAATGTCATCTTACCAAGTTCTCTTACCTCATGCACCCAGCCTGACAGTGTAACCTCTTTTCCATCCATGCTCGCATTGAGCTCTTCTATAAAATGCGTCCTCAACAATATGAACACCTGTGCAGCATATAATCATTAAGCAGGATATTGAATGCAGCATTATCATTTCAAAGCGAATATATTTATTTATTGATTTATCTGCATAAAAAATCAAGTAAAAGGATAAGATGATGACATATCGTCATCATTTGCCCAAAAGGATTTGGATTGCACTGACTTTAGATCTTGTTCCGTCTTCGTTGGTCAACTCCTCAGACGAAGTAGATATATTCTTCAGTTTAAGATCTGGCATAAACTTATTCGTGACTATCTCTTTTACATCTACCGCCTTTGAGATCGCATTTCCCCTGGCCTTCAATACGACTTCCGTCATGCCGTTGTTGAATTGGGTTACTACTGCCAAAACGTAGTTCATAGTTGGCTTTTTGCCTATATATACTATATTCTCGCCTGCTTTTTCCTGATTTTGTGTATTTTCAGCCATTTATATCACTCGCTTGTTGTTAACATAAGGTATGTGCACTTCCTATCTATTGATTTGCAGGATATTTATAACTTCCGCAGTATTGCACGATGCGACGCATTTCATATTGCTGTTAGCAGAGTTAGATACATTCATTCCGACTCCTTATATATTTTTTTGAGTTCCCCCTCAATATCGATATTGATGCCTAAATCAGAATATATGTGCAATGGATATGCGAGTGCCACTTTCTTTAGCAGTTCCGCCTCTCTGGTGATGCCTGCCTCGTCGGCAAAGAGCATTTCAGAATTTATCGTTTTTGAAATCAGCGTAAGTATCCTTTCTGACATTTCAATAAGCCTTCCTTCGTTTATGCACTTCTCGGATATTATGCGCTTCGCCTCTTCAAAACCCCATTCTATCTCTTCGCCCTGATAATCGAACGCCTTCCCGAACGACCTCATATATTCAGGCATTACAAAATAGAACACCTTGTAAAACATCATACCGAATGCAGTGCCGTACGTTGATTTTATTATTATGTTCATTGCAACCAATCTTTCGTTCCAGTCCTGGAGGTTTTCTATGTAATCGAATAC
>JAJYUR010000001.1:0-5641 GCA_021792395.1 Microcaldota archaeon | reverse complement strand
GAGCTTCCGGGCGCTATGCTATTTACATATACATTCGAATCAGTGACAGTTATTGGATAAATGGATTCTAACGTCAGGTACGCTCCATTAGCTGGTTCATTTCCTACGTTCTTTACAGTAAACTTCAATGGAACATATGTTGCGCCTGGAGCGGCCTTTGAGTATACTGCTGTAACGTTGAACACTGCACTTCCTGATACGTGCAGCGGGATGTATTCAACAGACAATGTTCGATTCATGCCATTTGAATAATTGTAGCTCACATCTGCTGACAGGTTTTCATTACCGCTTGAAGTCATATTCTCATATGCCTGTACAAGCAGGCTTGCAGACATTGATTGTCCTGGTGCGAGCGTGCCGAAGAAGAGCGAGGAGGTAGAGCCTTCTGGGGCTATGAAACTGTTCTTTATGAAACTGATTTGCACGTTTTTCGCAGTGCCTGTGCCTGTATTCTGCACCTGAAGCTCCAGTGTCTGGTTTGACCCGGGTGTCAGGGTTTGTGGCGTTGCGCTTACCGCACTGACGATTATATTGGGCTTGTTAAGAATTACATCTATCGGCACTGGGATATTTGAACTATAATCCATCCCATAACCCGTCGAATAATGCTCGTTTAGGTTCAGGTAGTTCGTACCGCGCGATATATTTTGGTTTTCTTCTAGCATGACCTGCGATGTCGAAGGCGTTTGGCCTACATTGCCGAAATTTATCGTGCTGGATCCTACTGCAATGATGGACCCGTTAAGCAGTTTTACTGTCAGGTTTCTGGCCGCTCCTCCTCCTGAATTGACAGCCTCCAGAGTGGCCGCGAATGGCACTCCGGGGCTTATGCTGCCTTCAGGCACTATATTGAAATTCACATTGGCAAGCCCATGGACATATATCGTTATAGGCATGACAGACTGGGCAGGCTCTTCCTGCGTCGTGCCAAAACCATCTGCTTGCGAAGTCTGGTAGTTTGCTATTACGTCTATCGTATATACGCCAGAAGGAAGGTAGTTAGGTATGTGGAGGGTGTAGTCAAATACGTCGTATCCGAGCCCGCCGAAAATACCCTGTCCTATGGTATCCGTGATGAATGAATGCGATGGAGTGACGTTTATTATTGGGTTTTCCGCCTGCAGATACAGGTTAACGTTGTTCAGAGTTTGCGTATACGAATTGTATAGCTGGAACTGCACCGTCACATTTTCGCCCGCGACAACAGGCTGCGGCAAAACTTGCAGGTTGGTTATCGAAAGCGCGCCGTTGCCTCCTCCGACCGCAGATGATGTCTGGGCATACATCGGGTTTGCAAACATCAGCATAAAAATTACAGCTGCAAGCGCAGTAATCCTATCCATCCCTAAGAATCTTTTCGTATTCATTTTTTCACCGGTTAATCATCATATAGTATTTTTGAACGACTTCAAGCATATTACGAACATCACTATAGCAAAACCTATGAGGACGCTAAACTGCAATGCTATCATAGACAATGGGTATGTCCCGTTCAGCATTATCGATCTTATGCCATTTACTGCATATGTCAACGGGTCTACCGCATTGATTACGCGCATCCATGCTGGCATGGAGGACGCAGGGAAGAATGCCCCGCTCAAGAACCATAACGGCAATGTAAAAACGTTTGCTATTATAGCATATAACTCCACCTTTTTCAGGTTCGCGGCCAGCGCTATTGATAGTGCACTAAATCCAAGTGCGACGACAAACGACAGCAGGAATATCCACACTATGCCTATGATCCCCATAGCTACAGATGAGCCAAGCATGAATGCTATTATCAGCGTGACTATTACGTACAGCACTGCCTGAAGCGTGCCAGAAAACATCTTGCCTAATATTATAGAAGTTTTCGTAACTGGAGTTATAAAGAAAGCTTTCATCGTACCCAGTTGCCTGTCGGTTATTACGGAAAATCCGCCGCCGAACATCGTACCGAAGACTACAATCATAGCCAATACCCCTGCAACAAGAAATTCTTCGTACGATGCCTTAGTCCCTGACAATGAGACCTCTTTCACTGCGCTTGATGTGGCAGAAGGAAGGCTCAGCGACTGCACCGACGACCTGCTGATTATGTGTGCGCCGAAATTCGAGGCCTGCAGCTGTATGAAGCTTAACGCAGAGCCTGCATCGGTTATGTCAGAACTGCTGTAATATTCATATATGCTTGTTGCGCTGCTTGATGGTGATCCAAAATCAGGAGCTATGACTAAGACCACATAAACGCTGCCTGATCCGAGCATGGTCATGGCTGAATTCTCGTTTGTTATAGCTTTTATGGATACCGCAGAGTGCGATTCCAATGTGTTTATGAATTGCAACGACTGGGGATTATTGGCCAGATTCACTACTGCAATGGGCACATTGGATGAAGTAGATCCAAGATTCCCAAAAAATATCAGTATTATTAACGGAAATATCAGCGCCCTTGCGGTGTTGGCGCGAATGTTGCTCTTGAATACGAGCATCTCGCGCCTGAAAATTGTATACGCGTCAATAAAAGTATTCTCTATTCCCATCATATCACTATCTGCCCATATTCATTATTCTTGCCCTGTTTGACTGCTGTTCGCCTAAAGCATCCCTGAGCCCCGATCCTGTCAATTTTATGAATACATCATCCAACGTTGGAAGATGTATGCCTATGGATATTATCTGTATCTTGTTTTTTGTCAACGACGCAATTATCTTCGAAAGCAATGCGATATCAGCTTTTATTGGTGCATTTACTCGGTCTATATTCTCGGTTACCTGCAGTTTGAATTCCTTTGAAAGTATGGCGCTAACCTTGTTCACCGAGCTTTCATCTGTCACTATGTCCAATATGCTTTCGTTGCTCACCAATTTTTTAAGTTCAGATGCCGTACCCAATGCCTTTATCTTTCCATGGTCTATTATGGCTATGCGGTTGCAGAGCTGGTCAGCTTCCTCTAGATATTGGGTTGTCAATATTACAGTAACTCCGTTTTTTGCAAGGGCCTTTATGCGCTTCCACATATCAACCCTGTTCTGAACATCCAGCCCTGTTGTGGGCTCATCAAGTATGAGTATCTTTGGCTGGTGTATCATAGACTTCACAAGATTCAGCCTGCGCTGCATGCCTCCTGAAAAGGAGCCAGCTTTTGAATTGGCGAAATCTGTAAGCCCTCCATCGCGGAGCGATTCCATCACCCTGCTGTCCACGTCCTTTATATGGTATAAATCTGCAAAGATCTCTAAATTTTTATATGCCGTAAGCTCTGCGTCTACTACAGTCTCCTGTGTCATGAAGCCTATCATATTTTTTATTTCAGTTGCATGCTTTATGTTATCCATGCCATCAATCAATATGCTTCCGCTTGTTACCCTAAGAATTCCGAGTATCATGTTTATGGCGGTTGTTTTTCCAGCGCCGTTCGGCCCCAATATGCCGAATATCTCTCCCTTCTTTACGCTGAAGGTTATGCCGTCTACAGCTGTAAAATTGCCAAACTTCTTGATTATGTTGTTGACTTTTATTATGTCTTCCAAGCATTCACCTTATTGCCTTTTTCAGGCTTTTCACTGCATTGTCGAAGCCCTTTTTGATATCTGTCAGTGCAGTATCGCCTTTTTTTGTAAGCGTAAAATACTTTTTTAACCTTCCATTTTCTACCCTGGCTGTAATTTTTATGTATCCTGATTTCTCAAGTGCCGATATTACATTATAAACGTCGTTTTTGATATCCTTCGAGAAAACCTTCAGGTTATTGAGCTTTGATATCTCTTTTATCAGCGAATAGGAATAGACATTGCCCCGTTTTATCTTATTCAGTATTATAGCCTTTAGGATTATGTGCTTCAGCTCCTTATCCATGTAAGGATGCCACCCAGCAGGTTCAATATTCTTTGCAATAGCCCCTGATTTTGTCATTTGAGAACCATGATAGTGTTATAGTTTAAAATAAAACTAGTTTATTTTTAAACTATTAATATTTAAAGCTATCGCAAATAGGCAATAAGCCTAATAAAAAAAGCGCCCTATATATAGGGCATTCAACTTCATACTACTCCAGATTCACCGGCATAAAGCAGCATGTCATCGTATCTCTTTGTCAGTTGGCTTGCACGGATGCCGTATATTTCCCTCACGCCCTGCTTGTACGCCAATTCTACAAGGCGCTGCGTTATTATGCCGTCGAACACTATGGACTTTATATCCTTATGGTCCTGTATCGTCAATATCAACTCCCTTATGGGAATTTCGGATATCACCTTCCCATCCTCTGAGAAAAGCCTTCCTCTTAGCGTGTTCTTGAGCTCCGTTAATGCCAATGTATACTTCTCAGACGGCGAAGGCATATGCTTAACCTCTGAAAATTCTATCTTGTCTATGTTCGCAGGCTCTTCCGAATCGGAGCTTATGTGCGGGATATTAGGCTTAGACTCATACTGGCGGGTAGTTTGCTCCTGCGGTGCCTCAATCTTTTGCTCTTTGTACTCTTCGCGTTGCCTGCCATACATCCTACTGGATATCTCAGAGGGGCTTGGCATATCTGTCCTCTCGCTTTCGTATCTTCTCTGCCTTTGCCTTGGGTTCCTTTGCTGATATGAGGAGGCTTGTTTTTCCCTCTCTCCCCTATCAATGTTTTGGGATTCCCGATAATCTTTATGGGTATCCGTCTGCTCAATGCTAGGCTGCTGCACTGTTGTATGGTTATTCTGCCTGGAGTTGTATTTCTGCCCTGAAAGCACCTGATCTATGGGCACCCTCGACCTTAACGCCTTTATAATCTCCTTCCTGGTCAGCTCTTCGACCTCTTTCCCATCTGGGGCCCTAGCCACATAATCGACTTCCGCCATGTTCGTTATGCCTTTGAGGATCATATCGCCTCCATGATCGCCATCAAGGAATAATGTGACCTCCTTCTGTGAGCATAGGTTGAGTATGGTCTTTGGTATATTGCCTGTAGCGCCGCCAATTGCTATGCAGTTCGCTATATCGCTCCTAAGCAGATTGACTACGTCCGCCCTGCCTTCCACGATTATAAGATCCTCATTTTTATTTATATCCGGGCCAGCTGGGAGGTTGTCTGCACCATAGAAAACTACAGTGCTAGATTTGACTTCGGATTCGACCAGGTCGCTTATCTCCCTGCTGTCGGGTATTACGTTTTCCATCAGGTTCTTGACAAGCTCCTTTGCCCTGTTTATAACGTGGGTACGCTTTTCGTTCCTGGTATCCTCTATCTTTTCTATCTTAAAATTTGTTTCAAATGGGCCTACCCTGTCTACCGATTCTATCGCTGCAGCCAGTATACATGTCTCTACCCTGCCCAAAGATGAAGGAAGCAACAGCTTTCCATAAGTCTTGTTGCCCTGCGATCCGCTGTCTATCTCTATCCTTCCTATCTTGCCATTTTTTTGCAATTCCCTTAAGTCAAGATCGCTGCCCAAAAGGCCCTCAGTCTGACCAAATATTGCACCTATTATGTCCGGTTTCTCTACTGATCCGGATATGTTGAATTTTGCTTCAATCATATATTTTACTATATCTATGTATGTTTTAGCCATGATAAATCACTCCTATTGACTTCTTCAGGAACAGGCATACCGATAGGGTGTTTATTCAAGTAAAGTTTCAGCAGTAATTAATGAGTGTAATTCGCCATGCTGT
>JAJYUR010000012.1 GCA_021792395.1 Microcaldota archaeon | reverse complement strand
ACGCGAAGATCGCAGCTTGTACCTATATCAAGCCACACGGTGGTCTTGGTGGGCCCCTTTACTATTGTGCTTGACACTCCTTTGAATTTTACGAACGCATCCATAACCATTTCGGGCTTGTCAGATATAGCCAATATATCTATGTCCCCAATGGTCTCCCTCATCCTCCTTGTTGACCCAGATATTACAGCCTTTTCAACTAATCCCGTATCTAAAAGCATCTTTACTATGCCCTCTGCTTCTGGAAGCGCCTCTCCTAGCGTTATCCTGCCCTTGCTGGACTCCATCATGGTTATGCTCTCCTTTATAGCCTGTTCGCTTTTGGCTCCAAAACCAGGTAGCTTCCTGACGCTTTCGGATTCTACTGCGTTTTTCAAATCTTCAAGATTTTTGACTCCAAGTTTCTTGTAAAGCTGGATTGCAGTCTTCGGCCCTACTCCCTCTATTGAAGTCAGAGCCTTGAAATCTATTGGATACTCCTTTTTCAATTCATCATATTTCCTCATACTTCCTGTCTTTGCAAATTCCTCTATCTTCTTTGCAAGCCCCTCGCCTATTCCTGGAAGGTCCATCAGCCCATTCAAGCCCTGCTTAGCATAAATCTCTCCGACATCCTGCTGCAGCGAATCTATGGTGAGGGCGCCCCTCTGATAAGCCCTGATCTCAAATTTGAAGCCATTTTCATTTTTAACCTGCAGCATTAGCGCTATCTCATTGAACATTTCGGCAATGCGCTTGTTTATCATTTTTATCAATTTAATCTGATAAACAATAGTTTTTATCTTTTTCTAGCAATACCTTATATATGGAAGAAAGTGATGTGCAGGGCCAGCAGGACCAGTTGGAGCATCTTGATAGGCTGAACAGGCTATACCTAGCCATAATAATGCGATATGTAAGCTATATTGAGGAAAAAGAAAGCATATCTGTGGCAGAACTGCCTACGCTAGTGACGCCCTCCAACGCAGAAATAATCAAAAAAGCAGACACATTGAAGTCTAAATTCGCAGCTTATACATATGAAAACAATTTCTTTGAAGCCAGTATGGCTGCATTTGAGTTCGTTAGGGATAAAATAGAATATGTATCGCTTCCATTGCAGTTCTGGCTCATGCCTGAAGAAACACTGCAGTTCATGGCTGGAGATATCATAGACAAGAATGTGCTCCTATGCAGCCTGATCATAAGCCTCGGGAATCCAAGTGCAAAGGTGCTTATAAAGATACAAAATGAATCACGAAAGGTAATAACTTATTATGAGTTCAACAACCGCATATACGTGCTGAATGTAGAGGACGGCGTAACTGAGTACGACAGCAGAAACTCGATGCTAGAGCATATAAATGCAGATGACGATACGATTGCATATGAATTCAATGACAAGATGTACATTGATATCATATAAGCGAATCACCGCAGGAATCAACGCACGCAACACTAATAATAAGCCATCAAAGCTTGCGGCGCTGCGCATTGAGCTTCTTCCTATGCTCTTTCCTCAAGCGCTTTATCTTCTTAACGTTCCTGTACTCCTTTCCTACCTTCTTCTTCGAGTTAGCGACTTTTTTTTGCAAAATAAACACCATCTAGTTCTTTTTTCCAACTAATCCTTTCTGGACCCTGATTTCAAGTATTCCATTGTTGTAATTTGTTTTTATATCTTTTGGTTTTACATTAAAATCAATGGTTATCTCCCTGTGATATGTACCTGTCCTTCCTGTTGCATCTATCGATATATTGCGGCTCCTGCCGCTCACCTTTATTTCATCCTTACTAAAATTCTGCATCTCGGCGATTATTGTTACTTCATTGTCGCTATTTGATACCTCAAATATCGGTTCGCTATTGGGTTGCAATGGTTCGCCTTGCTGCGCTTGATTTTCCTGCAAGCGTTTTGGCTGCCTTCCGTATCCAAGGTTGCCTATTTCAAGGTTGAAATTCAGCACTATGGGTGGCTTGCCATCCTTCTGTTCCCCCTTCATGAGCTCCCCTGTCACTTCCTTGAGCATCTTATTCAGTATGGTGTTCAATTCATCAAAATCATTAGGTTCATGTAAATCCTTATCGTTATGCCTTTTCGCCATAGTATCGCCCCAAAAACAAGACAATCTCTTTGTCCTGCGCATAAATAAAAAGCTTGTGTAGTAAAAATCTACCCTGTCTACCGCAAAGTTTATGCCATATGCCTAAATCAAAACCATGAGCCTATTGTTGATTGTTTTGCCTTGCTTGACCTGTCCACCAACGCGTTCGCAAATTTCCTAACCCTATCCTCTAAAAATTCATGCTCGCCGCACATGAAGCCGACTATGCCTTCGACATCTGGATGTATATTCCTGGCATTGGCTATAAATTTATCATCTATATCCGCCACCTCGGGGTTTAAGAAAAGGCTTTCTACATCCTCAATTGGCAATTCGAAATCCTGTTTGTACTTTTGCATTATGTATGCCTTTATATCATCTATCGATTTCGCATCCTTAGCAATTTTCAAAGCAGTTTTAGGCCCTACCCCCTTGATCCCATCATTGAAATCCGTTCCCAGCATTATGCCTATCCATACCAGTTGCCTATTGCTTATCCCCAGCGCATTGAGCGTATCCTCCAAATTGACAAGCTCTGGCTCGACATTCACATAGACGTTTTTTTTGGGGAGTTTCCTCCTTCCAGAAAGCGTCAGATTCCTGACCACGTTCCTAGCGCCGAAAAGCAACGTGTCGTAATCTTGACTGCCCACGGCATCTACCTGCCCTTTTTTGCACATGTAGCTCGCCTGCCCTTCTCCCTCGCTTGGGGCGTTTATGTATGCTACGCCCATATAATCAAGCAGCTTTTTGGACGATTCTACTATGCTCCTATCAACCCTGCTGCTTGCCTGTGCATGCACCCTGGCACCTTCAAGGTTGCCCGCTTCCCTTGCGCTCTCCCATGCCTTATACGCATCATTCCTCCTGGTCATCCTGGCTTCTATTGTCTTCTGTTTGAGCACTGAAGGCAGCCCGTCAAATACATATATCGGCTTTATGCCGTACCCTATGATGTCTATAGTCCTATAAAACAGCCCGGAAAGATGGCTCGTGACCCTGCCCTTGGAATCCATCAGCAGCGAGCCGTCAGGCTGCCGTATTATCGAAAGGAATTGGTAGAGCACGTTGTATGCATCTATGGCTACCGTTTTGCCGTTCAGTTCAGCAAGCTCAATCCTGCGCCTGCTTATTAGTTTGCTAAGGTCGACTGACATAAAATCATTTTGTACCTATAAAGTCTCCGAGCGTGGCTTTCTCCCCTTTGGCGCCGGTCCGCCCGCTTTCGCCGGCCTTTTCCTGTTCTATCAGCTTTATGCTGAGCGTCTTTTCAAGCTTCCTTACGAGCGCTTCCGGCGGCGTAGTGCGTTGCGCTTCTACCCTGTTGAGAAATGTCTCCTTCTCGTTTATCATCTCAGCAAGCACCTTCAGCGGCATCTTCAGCCTCTCCCTAGCCTCCTTTATGACGTGCCCGTAATCCTCAATCAATTCAGGCTCCTCGCCTTTTTCGGTCTTTACTGCCGTCGCACCTTTCCTTGACATGCTATGGCCTTCAGAGGATATTATCTTTTTGCCCTTTGCGCATTTAGGGCAAACTCTAAGTTCTACATCCTCTACTAATGCAACATATACCGTTTCAGCCTGCCTCCCACAAAGTTCGCAATCCTCCATGAAACCACATACACAATTTATAATTCAAGTTATAAATACCATTTGCACGCAATACCTATAATGTCTGGCTTACTGACGTGTTTATCATATCTCTGTGCGGCAAAGCGTGCACAATCAAGCGGATGGTGCTAAAAACATGGATAAAAAAAATATCCCGAACATCAAGTTCGCATTAGTGTTCATCGGGACCATAATGGCCATCTACGGGCTGTATCTACTGCCATACATTGGCATACTTATAAAGCTTGTTGTCGCCCTCCTTCTGCTTATTATAAGCGGCGTCATGATCAAACGCATCAAGGGTACGGCTGGCGGCTTCGGATTTTACCTTATAGGCACTAAGGCTGGCATAGCAACCGTACACAAGCTGGCACGCAGCCACTCCGCATTCTGGAATGCGATGGCGACATGGGGCATAATCCTTGGCTTCGGCCTGCTGTCCTATTTTATATTGGGCAAGCAGGTGAGCAAGAAGTTTTATGCAGCAAGCCTTGCCTCGCTAATGGTGATAATGGTATTTGTGCTTCCGTTTATAAGCTATTCCCTTGCATTTATACAGAGCCCGCAACTGCAAAGCCTTCTTCCTGCTGGCATACATTCACTGCCATCATTTACTGCGTATATCAGCAGCATAACCTCAGTTCCCATATATTCAGAAATAATAAGACTGCTCGCCCTGGTCGGCGGTTTCGCGCTGTTTGTGATATTCGCACTCGTCTATAACGCATCGTATATAATCTACATATTTGTCCTGCATCCTACTGTAGCTACGCTAGCGAGCCAGTCTGCGGGTGCAACTCTTGCGCTTCCGGGCGTTACGCTGCCGTTATTTGCAGGCATAGTGTCACTTGCGATACTGCTGATAATACACGAATTTTCGCATGGCATTCTGTCCTCTATATCAAAAGTCAAGCTTAAGCAGATAGGCCTCCTGATGTTCGGCATCATACCGGTAGGCGCGTTTGTGGAACCCGACGAAAAGAAGGTCCTTGCGCTGAGCAAGCTGAAGCAGAACAAGATATCATCAGCCGGTGTATCCGCAAATTTTATGGCAACTGGGATATTCTTCATATTGATGGTGCTCACCATACCTGTAATCTACAGCGGATATACTACACATGGCATTTCATACAATACCGGGATATTCATAAAGAATACATCTGCAGGGTATCCTGCATATGGGGTGCTTAAGCCCGGGATGCGCATAATTTCATGGAACGGGCACAACATTACCAATGTTACAGAGCTTATATCTGCCGCATCATCCGATTTTGCAGGTTCTCGCGTCAACGTGGTGACGAATACGGGAAAATACTCATTCACTGCCAAAGCGCTCAATGCAACGTCCAATATAGGCTTGATAGGCGTATCACTATACGAATCAGGCAAGGTGGTCCCATCAAACGCATTCTGGGGCATTATGTATTTCATCTATTCTGTGTTCGCAATATCATTCATGCTAAATTTCTTAATAGGTATAATGAACCTGCTTCCCATACCTGGGTTCGATGGGTGGAGGATATTCAAGCTTTCAATAAGCAACAAATACGCTGTGAATGTGCTGTCAGCTGTCGTAGTGCTTGCTTTGCTGATAAGCCTATTGCCTGCCACTACGCAATTGTGAAATGCCGGTATGTGTTATGCCTTCAAGCTGCGCAGTTTACCGACCTTCCCAAAATCCATGGTGGATCCGTATCCTATTGCTATCGCATTCATGTTATCGGGATTTATCCTCCTGAATACCGGCGAGAGCAGCGAATCCCTTGGCTCATTATTGATTTCAGTGCCTCCGGCAAAATAGTTCATGGCAGGGAGTATCAGCAGCGGCATGCCCATATACTTCCCGTAAAGGAAGCATTTTAATTTCTCCTTAAATCCTACCTGATTGTATATGCCTATGGCTGGATGTTCATGCCCCATTATCAGCATCTTAATGCTCTTTGTCATATCCTTCGGGAGCTCTTCGCCATGGAAAAACAGGTAGCCTCCGATGTTTGCCTCCTGCCTATATACATCGAGCTTAAATGGCTCCTTGTACCTCTCGACGAAATTGTCATGGTTGCCTTTTATCAGTATAAGTGATATGTGCGCAGACCTTACGAATTGGATGAAATCGTAAAGCTCGTTGAATTCCTCTCTATCTACTTTGGAGAATTCATTCTTTATGTCGCCATCCACTATGACTGCAGTCGCCCCGGTCATTTTTATTGCGGTAGATATATCCTTAATTATATTAGAAAGGTTTACCTTGGGCAACAAGGCGGCCCCTCCTGACATGACTCCCTCGTATCCCAAGTGCAAGTCTGCGACTGCAAGCGTGTTTATGCTTCTTATGTATGCTATCGGCAGCCCGTCCAAAAGCTCTACATCATCAGTAAGCATCATTCACTTACCCAAACCTATGCTCTTCATGACCAATTTATGGAGGTATTTCAAATAAGCCTGCCTGTCTTTCATAAGCACTACATCGGCATGCCCAAACGTGAACAGTGCATGTGCGAAAGGCGAAGGCGAGCCTGTTTTTATGATTTCGTATTTTATGATTCCGGATTTTATCATGCCCAGCACCTCCTTTGTCCTTTTCAGGTCCATCACGTCGTCGAATATCTCCCTATAGGTTTCTTTTATAACCGGAAAGTCAGGATCCATCTCTTCTACTGCCTTAAGCAGTATCTGTGCATTTACCTGCTGCCTTCCGACCGACTGCTTCCATCCCCTGTAATTTCTCAATATCATAAAGCTTCTTCCTGCAACATGCCTGAAGCGCCTCTTCATAAGCTCCGTTTTACGTATGTTCTCTTTCAGCAAGAGCTCAATATCGTCTTCCAAGAGCTTTGATATTGCATCCTTTATGATCTTGTCGGGCAATTTTACCGATTTTCCAACCGAGAGTATGAATCCATTGTCGTTCACCATTATGGATATATCCTCGTCAAGCATCCTTCCTGCCTCGATAGCGAACAGCCTTGACAATGCATCATTAATCCTCCTTCCAAACAGCGAATGGAATACGATGCTTCTGGTATCTGCCTTTTCCTCATCTACCCTTTCTATTACTATGAGCCTATTGCTTGGGATTGCGCCTGCGAAAAGCGCCTGCTCTGCGAAATAGCCGAATATCGCATGTTTGGCGTTTGAATCTATTGGATAAAGCCCAAGGAAATCGGATACGTCCTTGGGTATTCTACCGCCTTTCAGCGCCTTGTATATCCCATCCTTGGCCCTTCCGTTTGCATTAGTCCCCTTCTTCCCTATATGTTCCAAAACCATGCCGGACATCTTCGCCCTGAATTCTCCTATTCCGTTTGCCAGCTCATAGCTTAATGGCAGCTGCTCCGAGAACCATGGCGGTATGGTCGGCGCATTGGTATGTGCCTCAGATACATAGCATTTGGTGCCTTTTGCATACTCAAATCTGTAAAGCCTGCCGCCCAATGAGAATATATCCCCAGGCTTAAGCCTTGTAAGAAATTCCTCCTCTATATTGCCTATCCAAGCCTTTGAAGAGGAGAGCAATACGTTCACTGCCACCTCATCGGGTATTGTGCCTAGGTTAAGCATGTATATTGGCTTGGCATACATCCCGCGCTTCCCAAACGTGCATTCGCTTTCATCGTACCATATCTTGCCGTATACGTGCCTGCTCTCCAAGCCGACATATTTTCCTGACAAGTAATCCAGAAGGCTTATGAAGTCGCGCTTTTCTAAGCCTGAATATGCATAACTTGACCTTACTACACCATACGCCTCGTCAACATTCCATTTTTTGTTCAGCGACATGCCTACTATATGCTGCGCCAGCACGTCCAGGGCATTCATCGGCACAGTAAACGAATCAAGATGCCTTTTTAGGGCCGCATCAAGCATGACTGCGCATTCTACGAGGTCGTCCCTATTGAGTACTATCATCTCCCCCTTTGCCTTTGCCCTGAAGGAATGGCCTGCCCTCCCTATTCTCTGTATCGCCCTAGTGACGCTCTTCGGCGAGCCAAGCTGTATGACGTTCTCTATCGTTCCTATATCTACGCCGAGTTCAAGACTTGTCGATGATACTGCACACTTAAGCGAACCCTTTTTGAGCAAGTCTTCAACATCCAGCCTTGAATCCCTAGACAGCGAACTATGGTGCGCAGCTATGTCTTCGCCATACTTAAACCTCCTCTTAAGGTTGAACACCACACGTTCAGTGCCGCTGCGGGTATTGGTAAATATAAGTGTAGTCTTGCTCGCCTTTATTATATCGTTTATCTCCTTATACATTGAATTCTCTATTTTTTCGTTGCTTGAATTTATCATGTCCTTTACCGGGCTCATAGCCTTTACGTCGAGCTCCTTGCTCCATGAAGCATCAACTATCAGGCAGTCTTTCGGCTTTCCATCCCTGAACCCTACTAAGAATTTCGCAGCCTCTTTCATAGGATATAGCGTAGCGCCAAGTCCTATCCTCGTAATCTCGTTCTTCACCATGTTCTGAAGCCTTTCCACTGAAAGGGAGAGATGCACGCCGCGCTTGTTGTTTGCCAGTTCGTGGATTTCGTCTATTACTATATATTCAAGGTCCTTCATGTTTTCCATAAACCTTTCAGAGTTTATAAGTATGGCCAAGCTTTCCGGCGTGGTTATAAGTATATTCGGTGGTTTGGAAAGCTGCTGCCTCCTCTCCTTTTGGCTTGTGTCCCCAGTCCTTACGCCTATCGTTACCTCTGCCATGTTGCCCTTTATTATCTCCACGCCCTTGTCCTTTTTTATGGCTCCGTATATCTCCTCAAGCGGCTTGCCCAGATTCCTATATACGTCATTGTTCAAAGATCTAAGCGGCGATACATATATGCAGTATATCTTGCGCTCCAGCTTCCCCTTCAGGGATTTGTCAAATAAGGAGTTGAGTATCGATAGGAATGCAGACATCGTCTTCCCGCTCCCTGTCGGAGCTGCGATAAGGACATTCTTTTTCCCGCTGATAAGCTTGAAACTGTATTTCTGAGGAGGCGTAAGCTCGCTGAAGTTTTTGACAAACCATTCCCTTACGTAGCTGTTCAGTACATCTAGGCTCTCTGAATCGCTGAACGGCTTGTCGACGAATTCTATCATGTTGCGCACCTGCAGAACTAGGCTATGCTATATATTTTTGCAATATTAATAACCATGCATCAAAGCTTTTGGAGCAAGGTAAAAAAAAGGAAAAGAAAAAGGGCAGAATAAAACTGAATTATGCATATATCGATTTATATTCTGCACCTGTATCGTCTATTATGTGGATGCATTCGCCTTCGCATTGTATCAGGCACGCTTGGCATAGTATGCAAGCTTCGCCGTTTACGCCAGAGGATATGCCTCCGCTGGTGCCGTCGTTTGCCGTTGCAAAATGCTTGTGTCCATCATTAACATCCTTCCATTTTGCAAGCACCTCGGGGTTGCTCTCTCCTGTCCACTTCATGTTGTCAGGCGCAGCATCCGTATTGACCTCATCTGGTTTGCTCCTATCCTTCATCTCGAAAACAGCTACCGGGCATACGTCCTTGCAATGCTGGCATCCAGTGCACAATGGTTTGTCTACGTAAACTTTCATATTACCACTCCAATATAAACTGCTATTGTAAATCTGAACAAAATATTATATATTGCATATATGAAAAACTTCACAGTGCCTACAATTATTTTACCTCTGCTATATTAGAAGCCTTAAGGTTCTTCATCTGCAGCGTGCTTGAAAGTGCCTTTGACACTGCGATAAGCGTATTGAATTTGGTTCTGGTCCTCCCCCTGGAGAAGCTCCATATGTCCTTGACGCCTGCCAGTTCAAGCATCATCCTCACCGGCCTGCTTGCTGCTATGCCAAGTCCTCTAGGCGCAGGCTTGAGTATTACCTCCACGCTTCCGCATTTTCCTTGAACCGTAAACGGAAGGCTGTGGCCTTTGCCGCATGTGCACTGCCACGATCCGCATCCGAATATTATGGGCATTATGTTCATTTTCGCATTCTTTATTGAGCTTTCTATGGCTGCCTTAACCTCTACGTCCTTGGCTATGCCTACGCCTACATGGCCGTTGCTGTCTCCGACTATCGATGTTACTCTGTACTTCTGCTTCCTGTTGTTCCTTGTCATCCTCTGTACGCTTTTTATCTCTATAACCTCGCTCTTCATGCCTGGCAGCAGCGCTTCTACTATGCCGACCTCCTCGATATTCTTACCCATGCTGAATATCTGCTCTATCGAGGTCACGCTTCTATCCTTGACCATCCTGCCGATCAACGTAACCGGCTCCCAGCTATTCACGTCGAATGCTTGAACTTCGTTGTTGTAGCGTCTGCTCTTAAAGTTTGCCAAATAATCACTCGTTTATAATCTTTTTCTTAACAGAATCAAATATCTCGTCCAGTTTAGACACGTCGAACTTGGTCTTTGCATACCCGCTGAATTGCACTTTGTTTTCCTTATCCTTCTTTGCATATTCCGATATGTGCTTGCCATTCAGCCTATCCTCATCAAATTCTATGTTCTCCTTGAGCTTCAATCCGTTGTCCTTGCATCCTTTTGCTGCTGCAAATATGACATTGTATTTGACCGGCTTGTAAACCCCTATGTCGAGCACAGCCTCGCCTACATTCTTGTCTTTGGCTTTTTTTGCAAGCAATGCGCCAGTTAAGTATGCAGTGGGTATGTTGCTATGCGGCATCCATTCAAATTTCTTCAGCTCGCTGGAATTTGCGCTTGCTATGATGTAATCGCCATCCTTTTTGTATCCCACCAACTGCGCTATTATGCTTCTGTTGGTTTTTCTAACTACCAATCTGGTGAGCCCGCTCTTCAATAGCGCCAGCCTCTTGTCGTAGTTGGTCAATGCGCTTGCGCGCCTCCTGTTTATCTTGCTGTACATCAATATCACATATGCTTTAGCTTCTTGAAAAGCTCATCATCTATTTTAACTCCTTTCCCCTTCATATGGTTTATCAGCGATGCCTTGTTCTGGAACGTGCCTCCTTTTACAAGGGCATAGAACTCCTTGAACATTTCGTTATCTATCGCCTTGGTGGCCTTGAGATCCTTTATTATTCTGCGCTGCGCCCTTATCTTCTTTTTGTATGTCATGCCAGTCCTTGCCTTGGTGGTTCCCTTTCTTCTTCCGGGTCCTCGCCTCCTGCCCTCCGCCTTCTTTTCTGCAAGGCCCTTTGCATACCTGCTTTCATTATGCTTCTCCTCGAGTGCATATACTCCTCCTTTGCTTATTAACGACCTTATATCCTCCCTGGTGATCGCCTTTTTCGCATCGTCAATGGAATCAGGCTTTATGCGGATGCTGTTCCTGCCGCGCTTCAATATCAAGGCTCCAATCCTCCTTGTAAGTTTTATACTCATATATGTGCACCGTTTGTTACTTTTATATTATTTTTTCTAGCAAGCTCTATTATGGATATGCGCTTCTTCTTGCCTACTGCGCTTGCTATGGTCACGTCAAAATCATTGATATCTGGATTTTCGAGGGCAGATTTGAGGTCTTCCTGGTTCCTTACTAATATGGCCCTCCTTCCATTTGCCCTTATGCCTATGAGTGGGTCTGGCGTCTTGTAGCCTATGGTAGGTTCGGCACCCATGAAATCCTTCTTTATCCTCTTCTTGTTATCTATGCCGCGCTGCTTCCTCCATCTATCCATGACATGCTTCCTTTTTTTTATGCCATAACCTGGGACGTTGAAAGTCGGATGCTTCTTTTTCGACAATCCGTTCTTCTTGATTATTTTTTTCATAACTATCACTCCAATGAATAATATACGCCATCCTGGAATATCCTGTTGTCCTTGTTCCTTACCTTTACGGCTATGCGTATATTGGCTGCTGTCTGCGTGACATCGTCAAGTTTTATGCCGTATACCCTGACCTTCTTATCTTTTATCTCAATCTTTGTGCTTCCAACGATGTGTGCTGTTCTAGCCGCCCTTTCGCCCAACATGTTCTTTATAATAAGTGAATCCCCCTTTGCCTCAAGCGTTATGGGAAAATGTGCAAACGTGCTTTCCATGCTGATCTCGAAATGCCTGCTTACGCCATCGATGTCATTCCTTATCTCCTTTGCAAGCGCAATAGCTGCACTGGTCGCTTTCTTCTGGAGCCTTTTAGAGGCATTTGTGCCTATGGATATCCTTTCACCCTCCTTTTTGACGTTGAGAATCGCATTGTTGAAGGCTCTTTCGTTCTTGCCTAAGCTTCCGCTGACGCTTATCCTGTCTTGCGTTATCTCAACGTTTATGCCTTTTGGGATGTCTATATCTACCATAATATCAACTTCAGTAAACGTAAGCCAGCAGCCTTCCTCCTGTGCCTTTCAATTTGGCTTCCTGGTTGGTCATTATGCCTTCAGGTGTGGATAGTATCAATATGCCGAAATCCTTGCTTGGTATGTAGGTTTCCTCATACTTTTGAAGGTTGTCCTTCGATACGGCGTATCTTGGCTTTATGACCCCAATGCCATTTATGTTGTTTGAAAGCTTTACATCAAGCTTCTTCATGTACCTTTCGCTATATTCGCTGTACATTTTTATGTACCCTGATTTTTGCATTATGTCAAGGACCTCCTTTATCATTTTCGTAGAATACAGCTTGCATTCGGCTCTGCCTATCCTTTCGCACGTCTTTATCGTGTTTATAGCATCTGAGAATCTATCCATTTGAATCATCCATATTTTTTGAAGTTAAGGTTTTTTGCTGCTTCCCTGAAGCATCTCCTGCAAATATAAAGCTTGTGCGATCTTATAAGGCCCCTGCTGGTGCCGCATATCCTGCACATGCGCACTCCCCTGCCCTTGAATTTTTCCTCGTTTCTTACTTTCATCAAACTGCACCTATCAAGCTTACACCCAGCTCCTTGCCTATGTAAGATTTTATCTCTTCCTTAGTAACGAAGCGCTGCATTCTGCCTACTTCTCCTCTGGCTCTTTTCTTTAACCCTGTCCTTATGCCCTTCCTTTTGAATGCTATGTTGACGTTCATCCCCAACATGCCTATCTTAGGGTCGTATTTTATTCCGTTTATATCTATGTATTCCTTTATACCAAAGCTCAGGCTGTTATCGGTTATGCACCGCTCGTTTACTTTGTTGTCCACTGCCCCGAGTAGCTTTCCCGCAAGCGTCCGTGCATCCTTCCCTCTTATGGTCACGAACGCGCCTATCTTGCTTCCTGGGGATATCTTGAATTGCGGGATCCTTTTCTTCGATATGCCGTCAGCTGGCTTCCTGCCTGTCATAAGTGTTATCAGCCTCCTGGCATTTTCCTGCTGCTGGCTGTCATTGCCCGTCCCTATGTTTATAGTGACTGTGTTTATGCCTATGGCTTTCATAGGGTTTGCGCCTTTATCCTTCTTCTGTTTATCAGCCATGAATGTCAACCTATAACTATCAAATTCTTGAGCAGCGTCTCAAACCTTGTCCCATTCTCCTGCTCTATCTGTACAGATGCCGATATGTGCATTGTGCCAGGTGTAATTGCAGACACCTTGCCGGTTTCGCCTACATGCACTCCGTCTATAACAAAGCACTGTGCCCCTTTCTCGGCATGCAAAACCTTTCTTATTTTTCCTTCTTTTGAGAGCTCTACCGAATCGCCAACCTTTGCATCCTTCGCAGATTCCAGTTTCAATACCCTGCCATCATGCAGCCTTGCCATGATTGTGCCATTGCCTGATTTGTATTTGTTTATTATCTTGTATCTCAACTGATAATCTTTGCCTTCTGCATTCTCAAATGCTATCTGCCCCTGCCTGTTTATGCTGACATATTTAGCCAGCTTGCCATCTGTGGTGCCTATAACATCCCCAAATCCTATCGGGTACTTTACGTCCTTTACCACCTTTCCGTTTACCTCTATCAAGCCTCCCTTTATAATCTTGAGCGCCTCCCTGGATGTCCTGACATTGCCCATCTTCTTTACTCCGAGAAGCAATGCTATGCTTGTAGAAGCGTCATGCCTTCCTGCAGCCGGCTTTATCACATACCTGCTCGCCTTTTTCGGGATTCCATAGTAATCCGGTGCATTCATGCTTTTTACGTGTCTAACGTTGCCTTTCTTTGCCATAATTATCACTCCGTCTTTGACGCCTCGGCATCAATGACCTGCTTATCCTCCTTAATTTCTTTTGCGTCAGGGATTACGGGCTTCATATTCAATTTCGCTGCCCTTATCTTGTCTGACAGGTTAAGGTCGGTTATGTAAACGTTGTTTACCTTTATAGGTATATTGAATTCTTTACCTCTGGCATTCTTTTTCGTTAGCCCATCAACATATATAAATCCTTTCCTAAGGTCCACTTTTGTCACTTTGCCGTTCGACCCTTTCTTCTGGCCCCTTACTACCTTTACCGTATCGCCCTTCGACAACTGCATGCTTCTCCTTTTTATCTTGAGCTTCTTGGCCAGCGCCTTGTCTATGTGTGCATGTGCAAATTTCTGTTTGACATGCATGGGTGCGTTGTCCCTGAAACGCCTCTGCACCTTAGGTTTGCTGCTTGCTATCATTCAAATCACCCTGGATGCTATGCCTGCGAGCTTTATGAATCTCTCGACGACTTCCCTTGCCATTGCGCCTTTTACTTCAGTGGCTACAGGAAGGTTTGTATCTGTTATAAGTATGGCTGCATTGTCCTCAAATCTCACACGCATGCCGCTGACTCTCCTTATTGTGGCTTTCTGCCTTATTATGACCGCACGGACCTTCTTCTTTATGTATTGCGGTGTGCCACTCTTGACGCTCGCTATTACGATGTCTCCGACTCCGACTGTTGCCAGCCTGCCATGCGCTCCTGCCTTGCCTATCTTGTTTATTATCATCAGTGTCTTAGCGCCGCTGTTGTCCGCACATGTAAGTATGGTGCCGGGTATTAGCGTCTTAGATACCTTTCCATTAATCGACTTCATTTGCGATCACTCTTGATTATCTTAGTAACTACGAAAGACTTGCTCTTGCTGAGCCTCCTGGATCCTGCGATGAGCACCAGGTCCCCCACCTTCGCATTTATGCATTCCGGATTATGTGCGGCTATCCTAGAATTCCTCCTCAATGACCTCTCATATTTTTTCAGGAAGGTAGTATAAGGCCTTTCTATTATTATCGTCTTTGCAGCCTTGTCGCTGACCACTACGCCCTCGACTTCGCTGCCGTGCGTCTTGAGACCCCCATGGATTGGGCATTTTTCATCTTTACATTCCAACAAATCACTCCTTCTAAAACATAACTGGAACCCAGCGTATCCGGATTTGGCTATAAGCGCCTTCGTTTATAGAACTTTAGGCCTTTCTCTATGCGTTCATAGGGCCTGAAGTTTATTTCACTGCCTTCAACAATAAAGTTCTTCCTTCCTATGCTGAATTTGAACACAGATGTTTTCTTAACAACTATTTTTATACCTTGCGCTGTTTCTATTAGGATTGTATTCTTGGTCTCGTCTGCGACCGTTCCTTTGATACCTTCCTGCGCAACGTCATTGCTCTCAACGACTTGCACCCGTGCGCCGATCAGCTCGTGCAGCACGATGTTTTTGTTGTTGTAGCAATCACGGTAGTTATTATTATAATAGGGCATAAATTTAAACCTTTCTTTTCTTCACTTCTTTTTAATTTAGAAACCCTATTTAAATATGTTAGTGCAGCAAATAGTAATTTGATATGATGCAAGTAGAAGACAAGCTCGCTTTCATAAGCAAGCAGCTCAGGGACAATGAATTCCACGTAATAGGGTTCCTGCTCACGAAGGACTACATCCTGATAAAAGCGATAAAGCTCAGGGAATACTACTACCTAGTCATACCAAGGGTATTGGGTGAGAAGTCGATCAACACGATAGAGAAGATACTCAGATACAATACGATAAACAACAATAAACTGCCCTATGGCTCTAACGAATTCTAGGCGCATATGCTGATAATCTATCTGACTATGACGCGGTCTGACACGCTTGTTATCCTGTCTATATCGAATTTTATTACGCGCCCGTAATCTGTTTTTATCATCATTACGCCGCTCTTCGTATCAACATTGGTTATCTTGCCTATGTAAGCCCCAATATCATTTATGACATTCTTGTCCTTCAAATCAGCCTTGCTTATGGCGCGCTTCTTGAGCACAAGGCTTATGTAAGATACAAGATAGCCCAGCATTATAGCTGCCGCGCTAAGCACCAGGAACTCCCAAAAATACAGCTGGCCTATGAACCAAGCCGCTGCAGTGTAGAGCAAAGCCAATCCTATTATTATATAGCCGACGTACGACCCCTGGCTTATAGCCCTGAACCGCATATGCCTGTTCTCAAGATCCATTATCCTGCCTATGAAATACAACACAAGGCTTATCGGGAATATAAGCAGGAATCCCTCTATCGCAGCTGCGGCTAGCGTTATGGGATTGCTTGTCGTGGCAAGCGTGTGCGCATAATATCCGTATCCTAGTATGATGCTTATGACAAAGAAAAGCATAGAGCTTATGTAAAGCACGAAACTGGCCCTTCGCACGCTGAAGCCGAAACCCTGGAAAGACGACATCAGTGCGTCTTCTAGCCCGAATCCTTTTATTATCAGGTATATGCCTATTATGGCAACAGGCAGCTGCCATCCGAAATTCAAATAATAACTTATTGCAAAGAGCAGCAGCAGTATGGCAGGTATGCCGAACACTATCCTTGCGTAATGCGGCTCCTTGAGCTTCTCCAGTATAGTAAAATATGTGTTTTCAAACTCCTCCGCCTGCTTCATCCTCAGTATATCTACGCTATTAACCTTTATCCTTGTCTTCAATATGGGCAATACCCTGTTGTCGCTCGCCCCATCGGTGACGAGCACGCACGAATCAGCCTTGAAAGTGTCCAGCACCCTATCGAGCTGCCTTGAAAGCTCTGCATCTGCCACATACCCTTCCTTTTCCGCGCCCGTTATCGTAGCTATGCCTACGGCATAATCCATCTTCTTCAGCTCATCGTATTTCCTTACTGCTTCGAACATGGTGTTGCCGTCCGAATCCTGGGGATCTGCAAATACTAGCTTAGTTGCCGCCTTAAGGTTGGCGCTCCTGCCAATTACCGGACCTGTTATCCTTGTTTTGCGGTAGAGGTCGTTGTCTATGTCGACCGCCAATACAAGTACGCGTTCTGTCATCAATTATTTTACCACACTATAAATTAAAAATCTATTCTATTGCACGCATCCCGAAAGGCGCACCATCCCTACGCCAGCGTTGCTACCCTCTTAAGCATCATATACATGGCCGCATAAAGCGGCACCTCCACATCGAGACTATCGTAAGGCCCGAACTGCCTGTCCTTCATGTAAAAAGCATTGACCTTTCCTGCATGCACCTTGACATCCCTGGCCCCAAATGCAACCCCGTCCTTCATCGGGTCGAAAGCATCAAGGGAGTGCAGCGAGCCTATCTTCTTCGCCACCAGCCCAGTATCCCCATGAAGGGTGCTGGGCGCCCTGAGCAGGTGGTATACGTCCTTTGTGACATTCCTGTCTATGGAATCGCTTTGCTTTACTGTCATCTTCTCGACTATTCCGCCCCAAAATTCAGCCTTCTTGCTTATCTTCACCTTGTCCCAGTTGCCTGATGATATGCCTGCTATTATCTCAGATTTGTTCTTCAAAAGCATGCGTGCATCTGCACGTTTTATCCCCAGCGCAGCCATCCTTTCCTCTCCTCCATCGAGCAGCTCTATCATGCCCCTAGCTATCCTGCCGCCCCATCCATAGTCTGTGGGTTTCGGCCCTTCGAGCTTCGTGTTCCTTTGGTTTATAGTGGGGAAGAAGTTTTCCATCTTTATTCCTCCTCCCGATATGTAATCGCTTATCTGCTTCCTTTCGTCCGATCCCAGCTCAAAGATATCGTCGGATTTTATCCTTATGTGGTACCCCCTGTTGCCGCTGAAATTTATCTTTATCTCCTTCTCCGAGAATCCGAAATCTGGCATAAGAAAATCTTCCACCAGCTTTATAGTCTCGTCCTTGATTGAAGAGAAGCAGTTCTCGCACACCCATGAAGAGCCGTGCACATTTTGGCATTCGAGATGCAGGTCCGTGGCATCCAAATCAAAAACCAATTCGGCGCCGAACCAGCCCTTGTTTTCCATAGGCCTGCCTGCAGGCATGCGGTAGAATGAAGCGGAGTATGAAACAAAAGCAGGCGCCTGCGCTGCCATATACTGCTGCAGTTCCGCATCAGATCCGAACCCCTTATGCCTGTAGGATATCTTGCTCTCAAAATCCCCGAACCCGAATTCCCTGCTGGCAATGCTGTCTACGCTTATCCTGTTTTTCAGGTAATACCTCTTGAATAACGAGGATGCGAATTTCGCAACATTTTCATCCAGCATCTAAAGCACATCAAGCATTTACATTATCCTTTTCAAGATAAAAATATAAAATATGGTGGGAACCGCCCCAATAGACAATCAACGTAGTAGTATATAGACATTTAAAGATAGGTGCAGATTCCTTATATTGCGAGAGCATGGCGCAAGAGAATCGTTCCACCTATAAAAAAATAGCAGTTTTTGACATCGATGGCGCGCTATTGAACGACATAGAAGAGGAATTCAGCAGGCATTTCATAAGGAAGGATTCGAAAATAGAAAGGTCGTTCAAGGAGGCCATCTTTAACATGATGCGCATAATCCCAAATGGGGGAGATGGCGTAATGGAGCGCTGCAATGCGTTGGATCATGGGGCCGCGGAAGCTATGAAGCTCCTTTCATCAAAGGGCTTTGAATTGCGCCTAGTAACATCTAACCGGCGCGCATCGAAGGAGTCCATAGACAAGATGGTCGCCGATGCAGGGATAAATGCCAGCGTGAAGCTTGACATCGTGCCCAAAAACAAAGCCGCTTTCATAAACAGCAACATCAAGCCCGAGATGGTATTTGAAGACCAGTACGACGTAGCTATGGGCATCAGCGGCAGATCGAAGGTCTTCCTGGTATTGCGCGATTACAACCGCATAGGCGGAAGGATTGCAAGGTTATTGCGCGGCAACATATCATTCGTGAGCTTCTCCGACGCCATAAATGAGATCCAGCGCAAGGATCAAGATACAGATAAAGGAAAGGCATTGCTTTATTAACCTATTTTATGATAATCTACCATGGCAGAATTAAAGCAGGCCATAGTGATACGCACTGATTTGGAGATGAGCAAAGGCAAGATAGCTGCGCAGGCAGCGCACGCATCGCTCATGAGCTATTTCGAGGTGGAGCGCACTGACAAGTCCATAGCAAGAGAATGGCTCGAATCAGGGGAAAAAAAGATTGTGCTTAAAGTGGATAACGAAGAGGCGCTGATAAAGCTCTACAACGCATTTAAATTCAAGAAGATCCCATGCGCCCTAGTAACCGATGCAGGGCTTACCGAGATACCTCCAGGAAGCAAAACTGCCCTTGGCATTGGGCCTTGGGACGGGCGCGAGATAGGGGCCTTTACGGACAGGCTCAAACTGCTATAAACATCGCATTCATCGCATGCCCTAAGTGCGCTGGTTTTCTGCTAAGCCTAATGTAACTGCCTCAAGCGTGCCTAAATTGTTAGAAGCGGCATCAGAGATTTATCCATTGCCTAATCTAGAACCTAGACATATGTAACCCATTCCTCAAAGTCGGGATTATTTCCACTCACCGCATTCAAGTATTTTTCTGTTATCATCTTCGTTATTGGCCCTACTCTTCCGCTGCCTATGCTTATGCCATCAACATTCACTATCGGCGCGATCCCTGCCGCTGTGCCGGAAAAGAATATTTCATCAGCAGCATAAAGCTCCTCCCTGTGCATGTCTCTCTCTTCTATAACTATGCCGGATGCCTCCCCAAGCTTTATTACCGTATCGCGCGTTATGCCTAATAATATGTCAGATGCCTTATGCGGCGTAACGATGGCCCCGTTCTTAACCATGAATATGTTTTCCGCAGATCCTTCCGATACGTACCCGTTTTTGGAAAGGAGTATGGCCTCATCGAATCCGGATGCCTTTGCCTCGATGCTGGAGATTATCGAATTAAGGTAGTTGCCCGATGCCTTCGCCTCAACCGGAAGCACATCCGAATTTATGCGCCTCCACGAAGATACCTTTGCCTTAAGTCCTCTTCCTCCATTGCCGAAATAATCCGAGAAGGGCACGGCAGCTACGAATACGCTCACCTTTTTTCCAGATACATCAAGCCCTATATGGTCATCCGAATAAAAAGCAAACGGCCTTATGTAGCACGATTTCAACCTGTTAACTCTTACTGTCTCTATTATTGCGCTTTCTATCTCATGTGCATCATATCCAATATTCATCGAATATATCTTTGTGCTTTCAATGAAACGCCTGACATGATCCTTCAATCTGAATATCGCAGTGCCCTTCTTCCCCTGATATGCGCGTATACCTTCGAAAATCCCGCTGCCGTACTGGAGGGAATGCGTCAATATCGGCACAGTCGCCTCGTCATACCATATGCTCTTACCATCGAGCCATACCTTCAATCTGCTGTTTGCTGCTTTGGCTGCCATAAAACCACGCAATGATATGGAAAAGGATAAATAAAACACTTACCTTTTTCATACATGTGCAAGGTGCTATCATGATGAACAAAGCCTTAGCGCTGTCGAAGCTGAAAAGGTCAAAGCTTACGCCATTCCAGAAGCGCGTGCTTATGGAGGCGTCTAAAATACCAGTCGGCCGAACCGCAACCTACAAGCAGATTGCATCTGCATGCGGCAGGCCCAATGCATATAGGGCAGTCGGCACAGCACTAAAAAAGAACCCCTTTCCCATATCGATACCCTGTCATAGAGTAATAAGGAGCGATGGAAGATTGGGCATGTACTCTTGCGGAGGAGAAGCCCGAAAAAGACGTCTTCTGATGAGCGAAGGCGCACTGAAAAGCAGACATCTAAAGTAAAAAAACATGAAGGGTTGGCGCATCGGCCAACCCCGTCATCCCACCCAAGGCTCATATACTGAAAAGCATTTCATGTTCGCCGCGCAGCCCGTATTTGCTCGAAGCGTACCTATACTCCTTCTCTTCACGCATGCCAACTGCGCCGAACCGTTCCACTATCTCCTTCTGAGATTTCTCTAGCATTAAGAATCCTGAAGTCCCTGCGGCTGTCAATCCAAGGGCCTTGCCTATCTCCTCCCTAGTTGCAAAGTCCAGCAGGCCCTTCTCCTTGAGCCTGTTAAGATTGTACCATACCGAGCTTTTAGAGAAGCCATAGCTCTCGCTTATGTATTCAACGAAACTTGAAGCAGAATCTATCTTGTCAAATCCTATCTCGATGATCACAAGCTGCTCTCGCAGGGTAAGTTTCGAAAATTTAGTATCATCTCTACTAACAACCATTTGGCGCACACAAACCACCTATTTAAAAAATAACTGATTTATGCGGCCAAATGGACATATGATGTATTGATTGTCCACTTGTTATTTCTGATGCTGCAGCTGCCCTTTGGGAATGAGAATGGCCTCAATATTTGCAGCATCAAACTTTTCATTTACATCACATGCTTCCAAAAAGCATAGAGGTTCTGAGTATCACGAACCTATTATCACTAAACCTATAAACCTATTTAAATCTTTTGTATTAAACATTAAGCCCTCAGGGTAAATATCTGTGGTGTGAAAAAGCGAACAGCGCAAAATCAGCGCCTCATATTATTCTTATTTAATTTTTCCTGTATCGCATCAATCTGCCTCAATACAACCGATACCTGCTCATTGCCAAACCCTCGCATGTTTTCTGCATTCCACTCTATAGTATTTTTTCTTAACGCATCGAGCAGTTTGATATAATCATAATCCTGATTAAAGGGCAAGTTGTCTAATCTAAACTCTATTGATTTTAAGCCGATTAAGATTTCAGGTATGGAGGAGTCTTTGCTATTAAAGATCTTACTGATTGACTGGAACTGTTGCGCACCCTGTTCAGAAATTTTCGGCTCAATTCCGCCATCCTTTACCCTCTCTGCCAATGCCTTCAGTTTTTCTGCACGTTCTGCCAAAAATTCCATATTTGCGTCGTCTTCAATTCTCTCTATGTTATTATAAATATTAGAATTTGAAAGATTGATAAGCATATTTGATAAATCAAACAGGCTATTGCTAATTTTGTATTTTGTGCAATCTCCGTCAAGAGTTTTCTTTATGCTGTCTATGAGGGTATATGCATCATTCAGATCCTTGGAAGTCTGCGTTGTTAGGTGTATATCTCCATAAAAACGCCCCAACCCTAATTCCCAATTTCCTAATACTTTTTTCACCTCCGATTCTATTTCGGTTGTGGTTACGGGAGTAGCTATATGGGCATTATTCATGTTTTTATGTCTCTTTAATATGTTCATTTAACCATACCTCTTGCTGTTTAAATAATATTTAATTGTTTCATTGTGCAATCAATCCAAACTAAAACAAGAAATACTGTGCCATCCTTTTTGGTGTGTAAGAACTATAAAAAATAAATAAGCTAGATAAATGTTTAGAATGCATAACTTTTAAACAAAATATATTAAAAAATAATATAAAAAAGTTTATAAGGGTGATGTGCGACGGAGAAGCTCAAAACGAAGAAAGAGTTGTCGTGCGGTGCAATACTATATGCAACTAGCGGCAATGTGCCCAGCGTGCTGCTTCTTGAACAGGATAATGCGCACTACAAGAGGACTGGCAGTGAAGCCAAAAAGGTCGTGATAGACATAGGCCCGTCAGGCCGCAAGGAGAAAAACGAGACGGATGAGGCTGCCGCGATACGCGAGATTTACGAGGAGACAGGCTTGAAGGATATCGGTTTTGACAAGGGATTCAGGTTTGATCTTAAATACGAGTTCAACGCCACTGATGACAACGGGGAAGGCATGCGCATCATGAAGACAAGGCGATTCTGGTGCGCCAGGCTTCCGGAAGGCTACAGGCAGCTGATACACATATCCAATGAGCACAAGAGGTACTGGCTTGAGCCCATAGACAAGGCAATCAAGATCAAAGAGCTCGAGGACTCGAAGAAGGAGGCGCTGGAGAGCTTCAGGGCTTATATAATGAAGGTCAAGAGGCGCTGAAGCATCATGCCTGATGCATCGGAACAGCCTAACATCCGACGCTCACTCTCTGAGCCCTGCGATGTCCTTGAAAAAATGAAGCTGCTGTCCAACCTCGTCAATTGAATTCAGTATCACGATGGCTATCTTGTGCCTTCCTGCCTTGTCCAGCAGGCTCTGGACATCCTTATTGCCGAGCATACTGTCGTTTACCAATATCGTATCTATGCTGTATTCGTCTATAGCCTTCAAAACGCTTTCTACGCCGTAAAACGAAACCTTCAATTCCAGTCCAGAAAGGAATTTTTCCATGAGCATGAATTCAGACCTGATGGTCTCCTTCTCAAGTATCGAAGATACCTTGTCGCTCTTTATGAGTTCGTACACCCCGCTCTTCTCAGCATTGCTCACGCTCTCAAATATTATCCTTTTTGTTATCTTCTTTACAGTCCCAGGATCAGACATATATTTCTTTACGTCGTCTTTTGTAAACCCCGGGCCTGCTATTATTACTGTATCTACATCCATTCCCTCTGCCGTATCTACGACTGCTTTGAAGTATTTATTCTGCTGTTCTTGGAAATCCTTGGGGCTGAGCTTCTTGCTTAGGTTGCTGTAAACGTCGTTCCTGAAGGACACGCCATACCCCAATATATAAGCAGGCAGGAACTTCTCGTCGTCTATGACTATTATGCCAAGGCGCGCCCTCTTGGAATTGGCAGCGGCTCCTTTAATAACATCTACCAGATAATCAGGCCATTCCGCTTTGAATATCTCTATTGTATCGCCAGGGGCTATGTTTAGGGTGTGGTAGCTGTTCAGCTTTATGTAGTCGAGTGGCCTTCCCTCAACAATCTTGCCAAGCACCCTAAGCCTGAGTGCGTTCTTGTCCAATTCTGTCTTCTCAACAAGCACCTTTACGACTACCTTCTTGAGTTCGCCTACGTCGCTCTCGCTGGCCCTGAACCTCCGCTCGGTTTCGGATTTTACAGAATCGTTCTGGAATATTATGCGCTGTATGGTCCAGAGGTCCTCCAATCCATCTACCCTGAGCTTGAGAGCGTTCGTATCCCTGTAAAATTTTATTATCTTCATGCGAAACACTGCACGCAATAATACAATTGCATATCAGATATAAATTCCAATCCAAAGTATCTCAGCGAACAAAGGTTAAATAAATATAGCATTTCAATACATCTGTTTGATACTATGATCTTTGACATACTTAGCATATTCTCGATTATCGGCGCATCGTATGCGCTCCTTAGCTCTTTCATAAGCCATTACGGCTATGCTGCCATATTCGGGCTAATGGCCCTTGAGGGTTCTTCGCTGCCGATACCAAGCGAAGTCGTACTTCCTCTAGCGGGGCTCTTCGCAGCAAAGGGAATACTCAACCTGCCCTTCGCTTTCCTCGCTGCACTGTTAGGCAGCATAGTCGGGCTGGGCGTTGATTATTATATAGGATACTACCTGGGAAAAGATGTTGTCTACAAGCACCTTAAAGCGTTCCACATAAAGAAGGAATCCCTTGATGCATTCGACGAATGGTTTGCGAGAAATGGTTTTGCAGCGGTGTTTCTGTCAAGATTCATACCTCTGCTAAGAACTCTGATGAGCTTTCCTGCGGGTTTTGCTAGAATGCCGCAAAGAAGGTTCTTTGCATATTCCATAACCGGATGCATCATATACGATTTCGTGCTCATATACTTTGGATATAAAGCACTATCATCCAGCAGTGCAGTTGTCATACTGGCTTCAATAGGCGTTTTTGCCATAGCACTTTATGCATTATATCATTATTCGCTTAAATACATGAAATCCCACAACAAGACATGATAGGTTTTATAATGCCTGCAGTATCGCACAAGAAAAGCATTCTTGTAATGGAATCCGGTTCGTTCAAGACGTTCGGCGGCGCGGTGAAAGACTCGCACAGGCTTTACGTCTACCTAAAAAGCCTTGGCAAGTATAAGATTGATTTTTTTGCGGATTTTTCAAAATTCGGCGAGCGCCC
>JAJYUR010000033.1 GCA_021792395.1 Microcaldota archaeon | reverse complement strand
AAGTGGACGGCGTTATCTAATACTACGATAGGCGTCCTAATGGCTTCAGTAGACAGCAGTATAGTTATAATATCGTTACCATATATACTACAAAGTGTTTTGGCCCATACGCCCGGGGGAACGGCACCAGTGAGTTCAGCCATTTACGCTATAGCTACAGCTAGTTCCTTCAGCTATGTAATTTGGGCTTTGTTGGGTTACATGCTTATAACAGCCACGTTGTTATTGTTCTTCGGCCGGTTAGCCGACCTCAAGGGCCGTGTTAAGATATACAATTTAGGGTTTGCGGTATTTACAATAGGTTCGTTGCTAACTGGTCTATCCGCGCTCATAATCCCTAATTCACTCATAACCGAAGGTATTCAGATAATAATATTCAGGATAGTTCAAGCTGTTGGAGCTGCTATGTTATGGTCTAATTCGGCCGCTATCCTTACAGATGCGTTTCCGTCAAATCAAAGGGGGATGGCATTAGGAATAAATATGGTAGCTGGAGTCGGAGGCGGTATACTCGGCCTCGTGCTCGGCGGCATAATAACTTCTGTAGCTAGTTGGAGATATATATTCTTCATCAATGTCCCGATAGGTATCTTTGGCACTATATGGGCTTATACAAAGCTAAAGGAAGTTTCTACTAGAAAACGCGGGGAATCACTAGACGTAGCCGGAGGTTTGCTTTTATCTGGTTCCATAGCCATGCTCCTGTTGGGAGCAACCTTTTACACATTAGGTGGAATGGTGACCTCCAGCGCTGCGGGTGTGTTCTATACAGTATTTCATGTATATTCGTTTTATAGTTATGTGTCATTTGCTTTATTTCCAATTCTACTTGCTCTGTTTATACTAAATGAAGTATACTGGGCAAAATACCCGCTTATGAAGTTCTCCTTATTCAAAAGGCGCATGTTTACAAGCGGTGTCATTGCTTCAAGCCTAGTTGCGGTAGCAAGGGGAGGTATAATGTTTCTCTTAGTTTTTTATTTCGAAGGTGTGAGGGGACTCAGCGCATTTCATGCGGGGTTGGAGCTCATTCCTATGAGCTTGGGCTTCCTACTAGTAGGACCAATAAGTGGAATAATATCCGATAGAATAGGTTACAGAAGCCTGACGCTGGCAGGCGTCATTATCTCCGCCATATCTGTGACGTTTTTAGCAATCCTGCCTCAAAGCGCAAATACTCTTGAGGTTACGGGGATTCTAGCGATGGCTGGAATAGGAGGCGGTCTGTTTGCATCTCCTAACATAGCTTCCATAATGGGGTCTGTGGAACCGGAAGTAAGGGGTGTTGGGGCGGCAACCAATTCAACCCTTGTAAATATAACAAACATGATGGCTTTGACAGTTGCATTTGTATTTATAGGCACAACGGTTAATGTATCCAGTTTTATAACATTATTTATAGGAACTACGAAAGACCTACCCGCCGCGTTGGTTAACAGCTTAGCATATCAACAACAATGGATCACGTTTATGCAAGCCTTCCATCATGTATTTGAAATATTTCTCGTAGCTGCGGTTATAGCCATAATTCCATCCATTATAAGGCCGAATCTTGTTGAGAAAAGGTTGGATACTGAGTTAGTTATTAAACCAAAAACCAAGTTCCCGGCTACCAAAACAAAAGATGAAAAGTGAATAAAGGCCCTTCTAAAATGACATCCTCTTCCGCTAAAGCACGTAAGTTCCCTGATGACTATCTCCTTCGCGGGTTCGTTGGTCAGCAGGGAACCTGTTTCCTGATTCAATAACATGTGGGTGCTAACATCCGTCTGATGCCCGGCTGGAGGCTTCTGTTTAGGTACAAATTCGGGTATGGTAGTCTCTACCTCACAATGTTATCACAGATAGCATTTAAAGGGTGTCACTGTTGTTGAGGGAACCCATTTATCTTTGAACTAAAGTATCATATTTTATGCTTCCACCAAAAGTCCTCAACATCTTGATAACCTCTAATTACATGTTTCCAAGCTCGAACAATCGAAGGCTAGAAACTATATAAAATTCAATTACATTTCAAGTTCATCGTAGCTAACTCATTGAACGTCAAATGCGCCGTTAGAGATTTTAGTGGTGTGGTTTTTGCGCTGTTATCAAGTAGGCTGCTGCAACCCCCCTATCAATACTGGAGGTCTTCATTTTTACAACTTCTCTATTAGAGGTGATTGTGACCATGGGGTAATCCGCTGGGTCTCCATAACCAGCTATTATTGAACACGCAAGACTCAACAATTCATTATCGGGTTCTCCAATCAGAAGGCCTGTAGGCCCCATAAAGTTATCGGGTTCAAGTAAAATATGATCTTCTCTCATAGATCTTATCTGTTCGTTTTCTTCCTTATTCCTTCCCACTACCAATTTGACAGATTTAGATAACCTGAAGTGCCTTCCTAAACTCAATAGTTTGATATCCTTTAATTGCATAACCGTAAAATGCTCGAATGCATCACCAAGTTTTGCTGCATAGTTAGAATCTGTAAGTATGCAACCGCCGCCTGCATTCGGCCAAGCTGAAAGGCCGAACTTCTTAGCCATATCTATTTGCTGTTTCCTTGATCGTCCTTTGATATCGCCTAGTCGCTCCCTTGTTATTTTACCTTCAGATTCTGCTAGGGTGGGTTTAAGCTCCTTAGCTGAAAGTGGTCTCAATATCTGTCCCTCAAGGCCAGCTTCTTTTTCTATAAGATTTAAGGCTACAAGGTTTTGAGACATAGGCCTTTGACCTAACACTTCCCCAGTGACTATAAAATCAGCTCCTTCTTCTTCCATAATCCTTTTGGCGATCCTGAACATATATATCCTGCAATCTATGCAAGGGTTCATAGCCGAGCCATAACCATGCTTTGGTTTTCTTATCATTTCGAGATAATCTATACCAGAAGTTACCACTTTGAGTTTTATATTTTCGTCGTCAGCAAACTTCATAATATCTGTAAGATTGGCGCAACACCCCTTGTTAAATGGAGTGACAAAATGGACACCAATTACTTGTATACCGTTTTCCTTGATAGCCTTGACAGCGAGCATGCTATCCAAGCCGCCGGATATCATAACTATGGCCTTGGTCAACGTAATTGGGCTCCCTTCTTCTGTGATAAATATTTAATGGTAAAAATTACTGTGCGATATAATAATGGCAAATCAAGTAATATAAAATATATATCCGATACCATAATTATATACCGCATTACGCCAAAAACGTAAAAATTGTTTAGTATTTGATTATGCCGGACACCCAATAAATCCACCTTTAATTAAATCCGCGATGTAGTCACATGTGTCTAGGATATATCTAGATGCCCAGATTTCTGCCAAGTAATATGTTTATAAAAGTCATCATTTTACAAATTTTGTTACAGTTGTTTATATTGAGCGTATATATTAGCTAGTATGTCCATACTACGTTAACTGGATTAAAAAAATTTGAATGATAATTTTCAGGTAATGATTAAATAACCCAGCGTCTAAATCCTGTTAAAATGAAAATAGCTATAACATTGAATAAAGATAGCGAGCTTAAACCATTGGAGGGAGCGGAAATATTGGGTGTTATAAATGCAGATACCAAGGAAATAATTCGGTATCAAAATCCAGGTTATAATATAAGTAAGGAACTAACTATGCAAGCAATCTTAGGGCTTAATGCAGATGCTGTAATAGTAAAAGAAAAATTCCTCTGCCCTGGTTCATATGGCATGTCCTTCGGCAAGCTCAAATACATTTTAACCCAATACACAAACTTGAACGATATCCTAACAAATATCGACATCTTAACAAATCATGCTTTAGATGAATTGGAAGATAGTGTTTACGCAGAAAGTATGAATGAGTCTGGCACCTGTGTGGATGATGATAGGCCAAGTTAAAATTTCAAATCGTTCATTAGCCATTTTATGTTACACAAATTAGATTTAATAAAGATCGGGTTGGCATATTTCGATCTTTACCATAAAATAAAATCTCTCAAGCATCTGGACTAGAATTATTTCTAGGGCTTATAGATATATAATTATATCAATTTTTAATGTTTTCAAACATATTTGGCTTATCGTAGTTCACGACTTTAGTAAGTATTTACCTGATTGTTAATTTAATAATATAATTAAGTTCATAAAAAACAATATCAATGACGGCTCATAGTGAGTTGGATAATTCATCACACTTCAGACATCCCCAGAGTAATTCATCGCCGTCATTATAATTTATAAAAGATTCATTAATAAATATTAGCCCAATAAGTCAGAATGACTGTTCAGGAGTATTCCCCATATTATTTTGATTTATTGTTATACATATAATATATTTGTATTCGTAACTAACTAACGCTATCTCGTTATATAGAAATTGAAGATTTAAATACTATTATGCTTCACTCAAATTATATGAAGACATCAGAGGAACCTAAGGTCGGCCAGGAGCTGTATCATATTAGATTAAAAAATGGCGATATACCTCGTTTTGTATTTCTTCCGGGCGACCCAGCTAGAGTTAAATTGATGGCGTCGACTTGGAAGGACGCCAAATTTTTAGCAGAAAACAGAGAATATATTACGTATAGTGGTAGCTATAGGGGAACCAAACTTGCTGCTACATCAACTGGTATAGGGTCTGGGGCTATTGCTATAGCGGTTGAGGAACTATTAAGGGTGGGTGCTGATACATTTATCAGGACCGGCACCACTGGGGCCCTTCTAAAGGATTTGAAAGTAGGAAGTATCATAATATCTACCGGGGCTGTTCGTGGTGATGGGGCTACCAAGGCATATGCGATGCCAGAGTATCCAGCGATTGCAAATTTTGAAGTAATCCTCGCTGCAATCGAGGCGGCAGAAAAGCTTCAGGTCGATTATACATTAGGTCTGACATATTCAACTGATAGTTTTTATCTAGGTCAATCTCGTCCGGGCTTCCGTGGCTATACAAATGAATACTCTAGGAGGATATTGAAAGAATTAACTGATGTAAAAGTAGTGAACATGGAAATGGAATCTTCCACTTTGTTCGTACTTTCAAGCATATATGGGGTCAGAGCTGGTTCCATATTCGCGGTTATAGCTAACAGAGCTAATGGTGAGTTCGAACATAAAAAGGGAATAACTAATATGATAAAGGTGGCGAACGAAACTATGCATATACTTGCACAATGGGATAAATTAAAAGAAAATGATAATAAACGCTATTTCTATCCATCATTATTAAAATGAATTACTAACTGTTAATATGTGTT
>JAJYUR010000032.1 GCA_021792395.1 Microcaldota archaeon | reverse complement strand
TTTCTTTCCGTTGTTTCCTTCATTTACAAGTTTCTCGAGCAATTCTGCAGGCTTGAACCTTTCGTCTTTTCCCTGTCTGCGTATAGCTTCCATTATATCCTTGCATACATCAAGGCCTATGAAATCTGCAAGCTCCAATGGCCCCATCGGATGATTAAACCCCAATTTTGCAACTGTGTCTATTCCCTCCTTTGTTGCAATGCCCTCTTCCAGAATATGGATGGATTCATTTATGAAAAGCATGAGTATCCTGTTAGAGACAAAACCGGGAGAATCCTTTACATCGACAACAACCTTTCCAAGATTTTTTGCGAAAATTCTTGCCCTGTTCAAGGCTTCGTCGGATGTTTTCTCCCCCTTTACCAATTCAACAACTTTCATTACGGAAGCAGGGTTGAAGAAGTGAATGCCGAGAAACCGTTCCGGTTTATCTATCAAAGAGGCAAGTACTGTTATTGATATTGATGAGGTATTAGTTGCTATTATTGTGTCTTCACTTACGCGTTTTTCTATATTCAGGATAACGCCTTTTTTTACCTCAGTATCCTCAGTTACCGCCTCAATTACCAAATCAGCGTCCTTCAGGTCTTCGTAATTTGATGACATCCCTAAATTGTTCAGGAAAAGAGCCTTTTGATCTTTGGTAATGGAACCTTTTGCAATCGCTTTGTCAAAACCTAAATTTAATTTTTCAAGGCATGTCTTCAAATCCCCTTCTTTATGTCCTATTAATATGACATTATAACCATTGCTCAACACATTCTGCGCTATTCCAGAACCCATAGTTCCCGTTCCTACTATGCCTATTTTCATAACGTCCATCACATCATCTTTTTATAATCATGGCGAATGCGCCCCCGCCTCCATGGCACAATGCAGCAAGTCCTGTTTTTTTGTTGTAGTAGTTTAAGGCATGGGCAAGAGTTGTAAGTATCCTCGCGCCCGAAGCACCTATCGGATGTCCCAATGCTGTCGCACCTCCATTTACATTTAGTTTCTTCATGTCGATTCCCAATTCTTTTGCCACTCCCAAAGTCTGCACGCAGAATGCTTCGTTGATTTCTACAATATCCATTTCCTCAATAGTCATCCCGGCCTTATCAAGAACCTTTTTTATTGCACTGATGGGCGCAAGCCCGTATTCCCTTGGGTCACTGCCTACTTCTGCATACGCTTCTATCTTTGCAAGTGGTTTTAGTTTATGGGAATCCATTCCAGAACCCGACATTAAAGTAAGAAATGCCGCCCCATCGCTTATCTGCGCGGCGTTTCCGGCAGTCACCGTCCCATTCTGTTCAAATGCAGGTTTGAGAGACAGCAACTTTTCCATATTCGTGTCCCTTCTTATACCCTCATCATGTTTGAAAATCCGCCCATCATGCAATGTTATCGGGATTATTTCCTTGTCGAATCTCCCTTCATCTGTCGCTGCCGCCGCCTTTATGTGGCTTTCAAGCGCAAACTCGTCCTGTTCCTTTCTTGATATGTTTAAATCGGTTCCTATGTGCTCTGCAAGCGAACCCATATGCAAATTGTAATAGCAATCCCACAACCCCTCATTTATCATTTCGTCCGCAAGCCTCAATTTCGTAGCATCGATGCCCTTTTCTTTTGCTGCATTCAAAAAGTCGGCTAAGGAAATATTGCCCATCTTTTGGACTGAACGCAAATTTATCGAATCCGATATCACAAAAGGGGAGTTTGTCATGCTTTCCATACCTCCTGCGATTACAACATCGGCATTTCCAGATAGTATGGATTCAGAACCAAGCGAGACTGCCTTCAAGCCAGAAGCACAAACCATATTAACCGAATATGCGGGAGTCTCGTTTGGTAAGCCTGCGTACACAACAACCTGCTTTGCAGGGTTTTGCCCAAGTCCTGAAGAGAGTACATTGCCCACAATCAATTCGTCTACGCTATCTTTTTTGACATTTATCCTTGAAAGCATGTTTTTTACTACTTCGGCGCCCAATTTCGGAGAAGTAAACGAGGACAAAGAACCGAGAAATTTCCCTATCGGGCTTCTTGCCGCATCGGCGATATATACCTCCATATTTTCATCCTTATAATAAACCTCTTAACCATTCAATTTTTCAGAAATATTTTTTGTTATGCTATTTATGTAATTGCTCGCAATACTTTTTATTGTGGGCTCACCCATTCCTGTGACTATCCCACTAAATACGCAATCCGCCTTCCATGACACATATGTCAAGGTTCCTGCACCCCTCAAATCAAGCGACAGCAGAATCCTCGCACTGTTACCCATACCTTCCCATTCTATGCTATACTCTGCATGCTCAGTAGTTATATTTGAAATTGAATATTTTATCTCGAATTTCCCATTTATGAAGCCTACCCCCATCTTTACTTTGACGGAAAAATCCTTTTCCGAAAGTCTGGCAAAATCGCTGCTGTCCGGTATGCATTCCGATATCCTTTCGCCATCAACAAGAAATTTTATTGTGTTTTCTGGCGAATTCCTTATTTCGAGGATCCCGTTGAACTTTACTTCCATGCAATTACCCAAAAGCCTTGAAATCATCTCCAAGGACATTAGCTGCAATCTTCAGTTCATGGATTTCGTCCGTTCCTTCGTATATCCTGGCAACTCTGCTGTCCAAAAACAGTTTTCCTACTGGCGACAATAAAGAATAACCAAAGCCTCCAAAGACCTGGACTGCACGGTCCGCAGATTCGAATGCAAGCCTTGACGCTATCTTTTTCGCAAGCGACGAGCGGAAATCCATTTCTTTAATAAGCGCTTTGTTCTCTCGGTCCTTGTCAAAATCCTCTTTTCTCAATGCTGCGAAATATACCGGCCATCTCGCCATTTCCAGGTTTTGCCTTATTTCGGCTATGTGTTTTTGTATCAGCTGGTGCTTGCCGATTGGCTTTCCATGCTGGACACGCTCCCTTGCCCGTTCTTCAACGGCATTAAGGCTGCTCTCTATTACCCCTATACAGGCTGACGCGACCCCCATTCTCCCATTTACCAATGAAGAATAAGCCACATGCATTCCCTTCCCTATCTCTCCTATGATATTCTCTTTTGGCACTTTCAGATTGTCAAACTGCAACATTGCAGTATCGGAAGTAAACAGCCCTATCTTTTCAGACATATGCATCGCCACGCTGAAGCCCTCGCTTTTTGTATCGATTATAAAAGAGGTCACTTTTCCCTCCTTTGACTTTGCAAAGATTATCATCGCATCCGCTATCGAGCCGTTTGTTATCAGGTATTTTGTGCCGTTTATCGTAAATCCGTCTTTTGTCTCTTCGTATGTTGTTTTCATCGATTCCGGATCGCTTCCCGCTTCAGGTTCCGTCAGCCCAAATGCAAGCACTATCTCTCCGTTTGCCGCTTTTTTCAGGTATTTTTCCTTTTGTTGCTCTGTCCCCCAATGCTGCAAAGTTAAAGAGCATATAAAGGTCTGGACATTATACATGCTTGAAATTCCCATTCCAAGCTGCCCCATACGTTCTTTTGCCAAAACAGCAACTATCGGAGCTGCGCCGTATCCTCCATACTCTTTACTGACAGGTATCTTAAAAATCCCATACTTTTTCCCTATTTTCTGTATTTCAGGATTTACCTCGCGTTTAATATAATGCTCAAATTCAGGAACTGCAAGCTCTTCTGCCGCCTTGTCCACATCCTCTAAAATATTCAAATCTTCTTCAGAAAACTTATAAAAAGAACCCAAATCCTTAATAGACTGCTGAAAAAGCCTCTCCATTCAAACACCAATCAACTATCAAACCCATAAAATAAATTAATTGCTGAAATAATGAAAGAATGAAGTAAACAGTATAGGGGCATCTCCGCGGATAAAGCGTGTATGGTTTCCTGTTCACTCTGTTAAAAATTAAGATCCTTTCTGCAGTATACGAGGCTTTGTTGATTTAGTCTTACTTTATCAACATTTTTAAGGTTATTGAACATCAGTTCCCGACTTTTAATCAGAATGTTATAACGGTATAACCCTTTTCAATGCTTTCATTGATAAACCCGCCGCCCTTTACCATGTCTGCAACTTTCTCAAGTTTTTTCTCTTTGTCTACCTGTTCGGCAATGAAGACGCACGCGCTAGGCCTGAATTCCTTAAAATCATTGCTCACTTTTTCATACAATTCTCCATTTTCAATCAATGCTTTTTCGCTTGGTCCAAAAAACAAAACCCTTATGTCGTTTCCCGCATCCTTTTGCCTTTTGCTGAAATTCAGCGCCATTTCTATTTTTTCCGCTTCCTTGCTTATTACAAGAGATAATATTTTTGCCATGTATTCACGTTTATTAATTAAAACGTAAAAATATAATAGGGTTATTGTCGAATTTATGGTAAAGGGTATAAATATGATTAAAGAGTTTCGCAATAAATTTCCAAAAGTTGATAAGACTACATATGTGGCAAGCAGTGCAGAATTGATAGGAGATGTTGAAGTAGGTGAAAACTCAAGTATATGGAGCGGGTCGGTGCTCAGAGGGGATATGCATTACATAAGAATAGGAAAGAACTCAAGCGTTCAGGACAATTCTGTGATGCACGGCACAGCTGACAATTATCCTACTATTGTTGGGGATAATGTCACTATTGGGCATGGTGCAATAGTACATGGATGCAAAATAGGGAATAATTGCCTAATAGGGATGGGCGCCATAATATTAGAAGGAGCTGAGATAGGGGATTGGTGCATCATAGGGGCCGGAAGTGTTGTGACGGAAGGTTCGAAAATTCCGGATGAAAGCATTGTATTAGGCATTCCGGGAAAGGTTGCAGGAAAGGTTACAGAAGAGCATAAAAAAAGGATAGAAAAAAATTGGAAAGCATACTCAGCTTTGAAAAATGAATATATGAAAATATAACTACTCTCTAATCCAATCCTTCAACTCGCCAGTTATAACATATCTTTTCTTGCTTAACTCGATTACGCTCCTAGAGCCTGTAAGAAACATCGCCGCTTTTAATTCGTATATTAAATTTTTTAAATAGCCCTTCACTTCGTCACTTGAACGCATCGCATGTTTTAGCACCGGAAAAGCGACTGCCGTCATTGATGCACCCACCGCAATCGCTTTTGCAAGTTCCAGCCCATTCCTCATGCCCCCTGAAGCGATTATCGGGATTTTTACATTATTTTTGGCGACAAACAATGAAGCCGCAGTCGGTATTCCCCAATTTTCGAACAGGTTTCCTATATTTGCTCTTGCTTCATCTTTCTTGATTCTAGCTCTGTATGATTCTATTGCCGCGTAACTTGTACCTCCGGTTCCTGCAACTTCTATAGCCTTTACTCCTGAATTTTCGAGCTTTTTTGCCGCTATTTCATCAATTCCAAAACCTACTTCTTTAGCAATTACAGGCAC
>JAJYUR010000011.1 GCA_021792395.1 Microcaldota archaeon | reverse complement strand
GACCTCAATAATAAACTATAAAAACGAGATATGTGTTGTCACGGTAAACGGGTACAAAAACATGAGTGCAGGAACATCCACTAAGATTGCAAAGGCGCTTTTTAACAGGATCATTTCATGAGAAAGAAAGCGTGTCAGATATCCATAATGGCATACTTTAATTTCATCAAGCACTCGCCCATGGCGTAAGCCAATATATTTTTGCTTTAGCTGCAAAACCCTTTGTCAGTTCCTTACTAACATGGGTTTTATATATCGTCATAAAAGTTTTTGAAGATGACCTCCCTAAAAAGAAGTAAGGCTTAGCTTTATAATTGTTAAAATGGAAATAGCTCTGTGATGACTTACGCGTGCTGAGCTATATGCAATGAGGACGATCTTGAGTGCTGAACAGGGTAAACACATATAAAACGCATGGGCTTTATTGTCCGGGCAAGGTGGGTAAATGCCATTGTCAAATGACACAATTAAGAAGATAGTGCGAGAGAAATACGGCGCAAGGATAACTGAGGACGCAGTAGAGGAGATTGCTGCCATACTGGAGAAAAAGGCAAAGAACATAGCATCATATGCTGTCAAGCGCGCTCAGGAGCAGAAGCGCAAGACCATAACGGAAGAGGATATAGAAGCATACGAGCTTTCAAATCCTAGGGAGTGAGTGGTTTTCGTGTCAGCAGGGATAATATCCGTAAGTCCAAAGCGCGCAATAAAATTGCAGTATGGCCTAGAAAATAAGGAAGAAACGGTACTCTGGGAATACATAAAGGAAACGCATGCGTTGCAGACATCATTCAATGCTGAAGGCGGCATTACCGACCAGAAACTTCTCAAGCTTGAGCAGCATACAATAAGGGAACTTGCCGATGACTTCATAGGGCGCAACGGGATAGACGTGCGCGAAGGAGTATTCGAGGAAGTAAAACTGGACAAGCGTTGCCCCCACTGTGGCAAGCATGCGATTAAAAGATATTCGCAAGATATTTCAGAACCTTCAGCTGTGCCTGTTATGCCTGTGTATATATGCATGGAATGCAAGGGGCAGAGCTACTTCCTTACGGACGAATACCTCGACACCCTAATAAAGAAGCACAAGGATATGTTCGAACCTGGGGAGTTGGAAGAACTTTCAAAAAATGAGCAAACATTTATAAAAGAGGTAAAAGAATATATTATAAGGGTCTTTGCGGCCAAGAAGATCCTCAATATAAAATAGTGATAATATGACAACGCTGATATCTGATTTATACGGGAAGCAGATCATAACGACATCCGGCAATAAGCTCGGCATGGTAGAAGACGTAATTTTGGATTTCGAAAGCGGTACAGTAGCCAGCCTGCTTCTTGTGAAGATGGACGATTTAGTAAAGGGCAAGAATACATCTGAGATGATAAAGAAGAACAGCGTACACTTCGAGCGCGTAAAGAACGTATCAGAGACTATAATAGTGAGCAGCACTATGACTAAATGAAGATACGTCTGCTTAAATCATGTCACTGAAGGCTTAGAAGAAAAAAGGAAAAGCTATAACCATGCAGTTCAATCTGTTGATACCTCCCTAGAGACATTCGGCCTTTTCTTTAGCATCATCCTGCCTCCGCAGTAAGGGCAGAGCACGAATTTTTCAAGAGATTTTGATTCCTTTCCGCAACTTGCGCATATATAAGCCATGATATCACTCTAATCGTTCAAATATTTAGCGTTTTCCAGCAATGCATCATGCTGAATTCTTCTTTATCCACTTGACAAAATCCGCATGCAGGCTTGATTTTCCTGTGTCTATGACGCGTATCTTCAATGTGGAATTGTAATGCTCGTCATTCAGGTCCATTACCTGCCTATACTCCTTCATTTCAGTATAATGGACTTCCATCCAGTGTATGGTTCCATTCAGATAATCGTCAAGGACCTTCTTGCTCATAGGCAAAGATGAAAAACTGAAGAGTATGCCATCGCACCAATAGAGGGGCATGTTGCCCGCAGGCGTTATCCTCTCCCTTAAAAGATCATCCATATCCATCTTTACTATCTCGTGCACAACGACCTGCTGTATGGGTGAATATGCTATCTTAACCAAAGCATCACTTCATGGCAGCTATGAGCCTCCTTGAGGCCTCTCCCTGCGGCGTAGTCATAGTGTATGCGCCGCCTGCGGATATGCGCGCACAATGCTTGCATTTCCAGATTCCTGTGCCGAGGCGCCTTACCGCTACCTTTCCGCAATATTCGCACTTGTAGCGCGCAATCTTCTGCTTCCTGATCTGGTCGGCATGCTTCCTTATCCTGGCACCATATCTAATATTAGCGTTAGCCATAAACATCACTTTCTATGCTTCTTAAAATGTGGCAGAACTTCCTTGTGTTTATCAAATGAAACATCTATAAGCCTATCTATTTCATCCATGGAGAAGCTGCCTTTGAGTCCCTTCTGCATAGCCCTTATCGATTCTCCATCGGTCTGTATAGTTAGCCTGGCATCCATTGCATTCTCCTCGTTTGCGGTGGTGTCCAACACAATGCTATTTCCTATCTTGCCGAAGGTAGTAGAGGTAACGATGTTCTTTATTGGAAGTTCAGCATCCCTGTTTTTGTAGTCTGCAGCGCCATCTGCATATCCTGGCATATGCGTGTCAGTCAGCGCAGCCATTGCAGCCATAGTGCATGCGTCAAACAGGTTGCCATCGTAATTCAATACATATACGTCAACGTATACGCTCCAAACCTTCCCTTCCTCTATAAAAAGGCCAGCAAGGTCGACGCATCCTGCAGCTCTTATACCTCTGTCTACGACCCTTGAAAGTTCTATGGCCTCCGGGCTGGGCGGGCCGGTCTCGTATTCAACTGCAGCCAAAGGCAGCAGTTCAGCGGACACTATTATATTGCCTTCTTTAGGGGTGTCGCTGTGCGGTTCCTCTGGGACCATCTTGACTCCTGCCAGCACGCGCGTATTGCCGAGGTCCACTTGCGCTGAACCCTCTGCCTGTCCTATAAGTCCAGTTTTTATGTCGAGCTTCCTGAAGTCAAACATGCCCCTGGAATCCTCACGCTCACCTTTCTCTATAAGTTCAATTATATAGCTGCTCTTTACAACGCTTAATGCATCCATCTACTCATCCTCTTTTTTATCATTATAAACGTTCTCCAGTGCAGCCCTTTGAATGCTGGATATCTTCTTGCCTGCATCTATTACCATCTTGGCTGCCTCCTTGAACTGCTGCTTGCTGAATCCTCCGTCCATCTGCAATAGCAGGACGTTGTTGTTTCTAGGCGATATCGTCATTGGCATATCCGCATCCGAATAATTATCCTCTATCATGTTGACGTCCAATACGACATGCTCGCCTATCCTGCCTGCGCTTACCGCATATACTAGATCCTTCATTTTTATCCCTGCGTTAGCCAGCGCAACTGATGCCGCAGTTATGCCTGCAGCCCTTGTGCCTCCATCACTCTGAAGTATCTCTATGAATACGTCTATCTCGTTGCCCGGGAATTCCTCAAGCATGACAACGTTTTCAAATACCTCTTTAGTGACCTTCGATATTTCTATCGCCCTTCTGTTCGGCCCGCTCCTGCCATGCCCCTCTATCGAAGAGAACGGCGCCATCGAGTATCTGCATTTTATTATGGCTTTCGTCGGATCTGCCATATGCCTTGGCATGGCATCCTTAGGTCCATAAACTGCAGCCAGCACCTTATTGTTTCCCCATTCAAGGTACGCTGATCCGGCGGCATTCTTCAGAATTCCGGCCTCTATCTTCAACGGCCTAAGCTCGTTGAAATCCCTGCCGTCAAGGCGTTTTCCATTCTTTAAAAGTTCAGGTTTATTCAATGAAGATCCCATTTATTCACCTTTTTGATTCTTTTTCTAGCATATTCTTTATCCTTTCGGTCAATCCAGATAAGTGTGCTTCTCTTTCTATTTTAAGTATTGCATCTGTCGCCAATGCAACATTGCCCCCATCGAGCCATATCAGGCCGTTCTTGCCTACAACCATGCTGCATCCGGTATATTCAGAAATCTGCTTTATCATGGTTTCGGCGCGCCCTATAACCCTAGCTATCTTTACCGGCTTTATCTTTATCATCGTTGCCTTTTTTAACGCTTTCGGGTGTTCAAGGAGCGCAAGGTTCTTATGCTCTATGTCCTGTATGGTGGCTTCTATTATATCACCCTCTTTAAAATCCAGCGTGCTGAACTTGCCGGCTACGACCAATCCAGATATAAACTCGGTAAGGTCTATGCTGTAGGTGCCCCCGTTCCTGCCCACTGAAGACACTATGCCTATGACAAGGTCGCCTATCCTGGGCTTCCATGCTCCCTCCAAAGGTATTATGCTGTTCCTTTCATCGTCATAAAATCCCAAAACCGCAGAATGCGTCGTACCTGCCTCTACATATGCGTTCTCTATGCGCATCTGCCTGTCCAAAATCTTATCCCCTGGAATTACGAAATGTCTCATCCCTTTTCACTTTTATGATTCTATTATCTTTGTGACTGCCTTTCCCTGCGTTGCATTGTTTATCTTGTCGTAGAACTCGTTCTGCATCCCTGCAGGGAATTCCACTACTGCCTTAAGGCTTCCATTTGAGAGCCATTCCTCTGACTTCACCCCGAACTGCTTCAGCGTTCCATAGCACCTGTTGGTGGCTTCTGGGGGGATTATCACCTCTATCTTTATCAATGCGAATTTTATCGGCAGCAGCATGCTTATCTTTTTTACAACTGCGTCTACCTGCTCGTTTGCGCTCTTGAAAGGCTCTATGGAAACCCTTGCCTCTTTCATGGCGTTTTCAACCCTTAATGCAGGCGTTGGGGCATTGGTCCTAGGGTCTATGGAGTTTCTGGCTATTATGTCTATTATCTGCTTCCTTTTTTCTTCTATGAGCCTGTTGCGCTGTTCTGTGGTTATCGGAACATCGCCCTTCTTGAGTATCTGTTCAACGACCTTTGCGAATTCCGTCGTGCCGAAAGCCTTCTTTATCTTATCCTCGCTCTGCCTCTCTCCTTTCTTTGCATCCTTGAATATCTCTTCAGCTTCAAGCACACTGACAGGGTCGCTCCTCTTTCCTGTTATGTAATCGTATGCCAAGTCAGAATTAACGAGAATTTCGAAAGTGTCCTTATCGTGTGAGTATCTTGCTATTATGGTTTTTGAAGCCATGATTACGCCCGCCAATGCTTAAAGATATGTGTTTATCTCCTTGTCCTTCAACGCTACATATCCCTTGCTCTTAGTTATCATGGATATATCTATGTTCTCCGGAGCCAGCTTCTTCTCATTTACTTTCTTTATTATGCTGGTGCCCAGGTTTATTGCATCCTGCATGCTCAAGTCGTCCTTATACTCCTTTATAAGTATATCCTCGGCTATCTTCTTGCCTATGCCTATTGCATCTGCCTTATATCCAGAGAATGAAGCTCCAGGTTCTACCTCAAAAAGCCTCCTTTCTGTGTCTATGCCAGCCACCAATAGCGATATCGCAAAAGGCCTTATGCCTCCGTATTGCGTTGCCATCTGCATCTCCTCGGATATCTCCCTCGCCACTGTCTCTACCGATTCTGTTTCGTCGTAAATCATCCTGTGCGTCTGTGTCTTTGTGCGCATCGAGTTTACCACATGCAATCCGTCAGAAACAAGGCCGCTGTACGTGGTCCCTATGAACGAGTCCACCTTGAATATCTTCTGCACTGTGCTTGGTATTATAAGCGGTTCAACTATATTCTTGTGTGCTATAAGCACAACTCCATCTTCAGCAACTATGCCTACTGATGTAGCGCCTTTCCTTACTGCCTCTTTTGCATATTCCACCTGGAACAGTCGGCCGTCAGGGCTAAACATCACTCCTCTGTCATATGCTTGTATATTTGGGTACATTCATTCACCTTAGTTCAAAAATATGCTTTATAAAGAACGTGCAAACCATATATGCCAATCCAAGACTGATGTTTATCTGCCTACAATTGATGCACGCTGCCGCAAACATCGGCAGTATATATTCTAAATGTGACATCCTCCCATAAATAAATTCGTGGGCTTCCCAAGTGGCAACAAGGTATGATTGGTATGAGGCAAAAAAGTATATATATGTTTGTAACAAAATCATATTATACGGCGGGACACGCCGAAATCTACGCTCAGAGAGACATGGCCTCTGCGATGCAACAGGCACCGAAAAGTCAAATCGAGGAACTGAGAACATACCAAGTGGCAACAAGGTATGAAGTCATTAACTCCCTCAATAAGGGATTGCCCACCTCTAGAAACAGAGAGCTGAGGTCACTGACCGATGAAGCAAGGGCTATTACTTCTCAGTGGTTCGCTTTCATTTGACAACTTTGTTGCCAAATTTTGACTTGCGTTGCAAGTCAATCATCCCACGATTTAAATCATGAGTTTTCCCGCTCACATTTATAAGCTTTAATACTTTTGTGTGCTACTCGCATAAGCGTATTCTTTTATGCGCCTTCCTGTATTATTGGACAATCTATTTATGGATTTATTACAAAATGCTATTTATTAGTTTTAGGTGATAGAATGCCAGAAGAACTGAATCCTTTCAAGATAGCGCAAGAACAGCTTGACGAAGCTGCATCGGTGATGGGCTTAGACGAACAGGCCCACCAGATACTTAGAGAGCCCATGAGGACCCTTACGGTCACCATACCTGTGAAGATGAAGGACGGCAAGACCCATACGTTCCAGGGCTTCAGGGTGCAATACAACGATGCACGAGGCCCTGCAAAGGGAGGCATACGCTTCCATCCGCAGGAGAGCCTTGACACGGTAAAGGCATTGTCAGCATGGATGACATGGAAGACATCATTGGCTAACATTCCGTTCGGCGGCGCAAAGGGAGGCATAATATGCGATACAAAGCAGATGAACGAGGATGAGCTGCAGGCCCTATCAAGGGGATACATACGCGCCATAGGCAAGTTCATAGGGCCAAACATAGATATACCTGCTCCAGACGTATACACTACGCCGCAGATAATGGCATGGATGATGGACGAATACGACAACATAGTCAGGCATAACGAACCAGGTGTAATAACCGGAAAGCCTTTGGAAGTATGGGGCTCGGAAGGGAGAAGCGACTCTACTGCCATGGGTGGTTTGTTCGTGATGCGGGAAGCGGCAAAGACGCTCGGGATAGACCTTAAAACCGCCAAGATTGCAGTGCAGGGGTTCGGCAACGCCGGCAAATATGCATATACTCTATCGAAGAAGCTCTTCGGGGCAAACGTAGTCGCAATAAGCGATTCCGAAGGTGCAATATACGATGACAAAGGCCTGGACCTGGCAAAGCTCGAGAAAGCAAAGACTGATACAGGCAGCGTGCAGGGCTATGAGGGAGGCAAGAAGCTCACAAACGAGCAGCTTTTGGAGAGCGAGGTAGACATACTTATACCTGCGGCAATAGAAAACCAGATAACCGGAAAGAATGCAGATAAAATAAATGCGAAGCTGGTGCTTGAATTGGCCAATGGCCCCGTAACTCCGGATGCTGACAAGATATTGCATGAGCGCGGCATACTGGACCTGCCAGATTTCCTAGTCAATAGCGGGGGAGTGATAGGGTCGTATTTCGAATGGGTGCAGAACATCAACGGCTATTACTGGCCTGCTGACGAAGTGTACCAGAAGCTCGACAAGATAATAACAAAATCTTTCGCAGACACAATGTCTACGAAGAAGGCATACGACGACAAAGGCACAAAGATAACGCCTAGAACTGCCGCATACATAATAGCCGTAGACAGGGTCGCAAAGGCGATGAAGGCCAGGGGCTGGTATTGAAAGGGATGGCGATGGCCGAAGCAAGAACTGCAGAGTTCGGCATCATAGGAGGTTCAGGGCTATACGAGATGCTGGACAATCCTGAAGAGCTGGACATGGACACCGAATACGGCAAGCCGAGCGATCTCATAAGCCTAGGCAAGATAAACGGAAAGGGCGTGGCATTCATACCCAGGCACGGCAGGAAACATACCATAACGCCGCAGAACATACCTTATAGAGCCAACATAGAAGCCCTGAATAAGTTGGGCGTGAAACGCATAATTGCAACGTCTGCCGTAGGCTCCCTTAATCCTGCATTCATACCTGGGGACTTCGTCTTTCCAGACCAATTCATAAACATGACCTCTGGAAGGCAGGACACGTATTACGATAAGGACAGGGTAGCCCATGTAAGCACGTCCGATCCGTACTGCACGCAGATGGCTTTTGTAGAATCGAAGCAGGCAGATTTTGCAAATCTCAAGTACCACGACAAGGCTACGGTCGTAGTAGTAAACGGCCCGCGCTTCTCTACGAGGGCGGAATCTACGTTCTTCAAGAGCATAGGGGCAAAGATAATAAACATGACGCAGTATCCTGAAGTTACGCTCGCACGGGAGCGCGGCATCTGCTACAGCTGCATAGCAATAATAACTGATTTTGATGCAGGCGTAGAGGAAGAATTGGGCATAAAACCAGTAGAATACAAAGATGTAAGCGCAAAATTCAAGGAGAACATGCCCAAACTCAAGTCTTTCATAAGCACGGTGATAGGATCGGTTCCGGAAGAGAAAAAGTGCTCCTGCGGCAATTCGCTTGAAAATGCATTCGTAAATGTTTAGCCCATTCTTATACCTGTTAGCAAGGTAAGGCAATGAATATAACATTCAGAAGATTCATCATCCTGATCAGCATGTCGCTGATCGGACTTGCATCTTCAATATTCGTGATATATAAATTTTACACATTGCACCAGCCGCTGCCGCTATGCAACATCGGCTCCCAAGCCAGCAACGGCATAGTAGTTGACTGTGCAAAGGTGCTGCTCAGCCCGTATTCAAGCATCAACATATTTGGAATCAGCATACATCTGGAGGTGCTTGCCGCTGTATGGTTCATAATAAACATACTGCTGGTCACTGCTATAGCTGTTGCAGGTGAAAGATTTTCAAAAAAAGCTTTGAAGGTACTCTTCGGCTGGAGATTTTTCGGAATAGTGCTTGTGCCTTATCTCATTTACCTGGAATTATTTGTGCTAAAAGCGATATGCACATATTGCACCATAATGCATGTAGCAATAATAATGGACTTCATCGTGATATCGTATCTTCTGTTCTACAAAAAGGATAAAAATAATGTCGCCCTGATTGCGTAAAAGGGATCTATTGCCCTCCGCAACCACAGCTGCCTCCGCAACCGCATCCTGAGCCTTCGGACTTGCACGAGCAGCCTTCCTCTGCTTCGGCTTCTTCACGCCCGCAGTTTGGGCAGAAAGACTTTTCGCCTTCCTTCATTGCATCTTTTTGATTTGCATCCATAATACCACGCAAGCTATGAGCCCATAATAATATTTAAAAGTTGGCAATATTTTTGCGGAGCAGCATAAACTTTTGCATTTTGCTGCATTCAGAAAGCGTGCAGCCGCACAACGCATAAATCGCCGGGGGCGAGAATCGAACTCGCGAAGGCCTTATCGGCCAAACAGCTTAGCAGGCTGCCGCCCTCTAGTGTCCAGTTTTTTGAATTCAGGATACCACTAGGCGACCCCGGCATGTAAAGCATAACTATTTGCCCAAGAACGTTTTTATGGTTTTTGAGCCATTCGAAAAGGCAGAAGCTGGCATTGCATCAATGCAACCAGAACGGTTTGCTGCACATCCGCTCAATTCCGTATCCTAAAAGCATAGTCTAATTGCACGCATTCCCTTATCGAGAAATGCCATATGCTTAAGGTTGCTCCTTCCGGCCTGGCCTGGTTCACATACCAAACTATCATCTAGGGCAGAATCTCAACGCTTCCATGCAGGCCGCGCCTTATGCATCGATACGCTGCCAGCATTGGCCCACCTAAAGGGATTTGTGGATGGGAAACCCTTAGCTTCCCGCCTATCTGCCGCTTAATAATGAGCCGAAAAGCCTTATAATGCTTTATGATTTTACCAGTGCGCATGTTAAAGCCTCATGTGGCTGCAATAAGCAACCAAAAGCATATGATGCTGAAAGGTCTTCTGAAAGCTTTCTGTTTATAAACATCCTAATCTATGCAAATAGGCTTCAGTTATATGTCTACCATCTGTGTACGGTGTCAGATGTGCAGAAACAAAAATATAAATAACAGTGATGCATTAATGATATGTTAACAATTCCTAACCAATAAGGTGTTATGCTGAACGAAGATGAATATGTAAAACTTTTAGACAGGGCGTTCGAACAAGCCCCAAACCTAAGCAGCGAGAAGTCGGATTTTGAGATACCAAAGGTCGATTCGATAGTGCAGGGCAACAAGACATTCATAAGGAATCTGGTACAGATTGCAGACAAAGCAAGAAGGTCGCCCAGCGAGATAGCAAGGTATCTGAGCAAGGAATTCGGGGTTCCTGTAGGTATAGAAGACCAGAGGTTAATCCTCAACGGCAAGTTTTCCAATGACGATATAGAAAAAAGGATACACAGGTACTTTGATGTATATGTAATATGCAGGGAGTGTGGCAAGCCAGATACCCATTTAGAGAGCGCCGGGCGCGGCATGTTCTTCCTTGTATGTGAAGCATGCGGAGCAAGATACGGCATAAAGAATTATTGATGTGTTTATATGGCTAACAGAAAACCGGCTTTCGACAGCAGAAGAGGGGCGCCAGTAGCATACCGACTGAAAACGCCGCAGAGCGGCGAGTTCGTTGGCAGGGTTATAAGGATAGAAGGCGCTACGAAATTTCTGGTGCACTGCCACGACGGAAAGGACAGGCTTTGCATAATACCTGGCAGGTTCAGAAGGAGATTCTGGATAAAGGTTAATGATGTGGTGCTTGTGAAGCCTTGGGTGGTTCAGGCTGACGAAAGAGGCGATATAATCTGGCGGTACAGCCTTTTAGACATAAGCAAGCTCAAGGACATGAAGCTTGTCGAGTGAGCAGCATAATCATTAATAAATCTAATTTACATAATGATGTGTTTACTTGGGCGCTTTGCTTGCAAGATTGACTGGGGGTATATATGCAGACATTGAACGATCTTTTGGTAGAGTCAAAGGTATTCGCTAATAGGGAGGTTTTGTCGCCGCATTATACTCCGCAGAAGCTCGTTTTCAGGGAGAAAGAGATAAACAATATAGAAAGGGCATTGGCTCCTTCGCTGAAAGGCGAACGGGGCAGGAACCTATTCATCTATGGCAAGACGGGCACTGGGAAGACAAGCTGCGCAAAGTACGTAATAAACGAGGTCAACGCCATACCTAATACCAAGGCAAAGATATCCTACGTAAACTGCAGGATATACAATTCTAGGTACAGGATACTGAACAAGGTGATAAGCGACCACATTCCTACATATGCCAAGAGGGGATACGGTGCAGTCGAACTTTACGAGAAACTGATAAATTGGATAGAAGAGGACAGCAAGATACTCGTAATTACGCTGGATGAGGTCGATGTGGTGAGGGATCTAGACGACCTGATATACACGCTAACAAGGATAAACAGCGATATACGCGCAGGTGGCGTCACGCTCATAGGCATATCGAACAAGGTATCATTCAAGGAAGACCTTGACCCGAGGAGCCTTTCCACTCTTTATGAAAGCGAGCTCATATTCCCGCCATATTATTCCAATGAGATATTTGCGATAATAAAGGACCGCGCCGAAACAGGATTCAAGAAAGGTGTCATCGACGACGAGATACTGCATTTCATAGCTGCCAGTGCGTCAAAGGAGGGCGGAGATGCCAGGTTCTCGCTAAAGGTCATGTCAAAGGCTGGCGAGATAGCAGAAGAGCGCAGTCAAAAAAACATAACGATGAAGGAGGCAGAGGAAGCTATAAAGGCAGCCGAGAGCGAGATAGTCTACGACCTGATATCCACTCTGCCGGAGCACCAGAAGCTGGTCCTGTATTCGATAGTGCTGCTTACCGGAAGCGGAGGCTCTTATAAGAAGCTCATAGACGGGATAGATACGTACATATTCAGCGGCGAAGTTTACAGTAGGTACAAGTCCATATCGGAAGGTCTGCATAAGCAGGCCAAAAGCGAGAGATGGTACAGGAACTACATATCGGAATTGGAGATGCAGGGGCTCATAGTGTCATTTGATTCAAGCAAAGGCGTACGCGGCCATACGAAACTTATAAAACTGCTTTATCCTGTCAAGAAGACGCGCGATGTCCTAGAGCGCGACATATTCGGGATTGCAAAAGCCAACGGCATAGAGCCTGCAGCCGTATAGGTGTTCATTTTGGCATATTATGATATTGTATCTGAAGGCTGCGATTTCTCAGAGGACTTCCAGAAACGCTTAGGGTTTTCCAAGGTATTCTCGGCCGGCAAAGACATAGGGATTTATGACGCAGATAAGAAAGCAGGAGATTGCGATGGATGCATAGCATATGGGAGCAATGCGTCGAATATGATACATATGGTAAGGTCCGGGGCAAAGGCCATAATGCTGAAGGATTTTAAAATAGAAAAGAAGCTTCTCGAGATAGCTATAGAAAACGGATGCGTATTACTGGTCCCTTTCAACGGCATAATATCCTCCTATGGATTTGAGCGTTCCAGAAACCTGTTCAAGGCAAGCAAATTCCTAAGCTATGCTACGAAAAAGGATGCCAAGATATCATTCATAAGCATGGCAAGCTCAAAAATGGACATGTGCTCATACATGCAGCTGGTTGAGCTTGCGAAGATGCTAGGAGCATCAGAGGAAGAAGCACGCGACGGAATAAGCAAAACAACAAAATCGGTGTTTGACGGATGATAAGGGAAAAGCACAGATATCTGCTTGTTGAATACAACAACGAGATGCCGCAGGACAGGACAGCATTCTCAAAAACCCTGCATAAGGAGATAATGTCATGCTTCGGTCAGCTGCATTATTTCAAGGGGAGTTTTCGCATAATGGAATTCCCAAGCGGCAATTTTTTTATCATCCGTTCGAGCCTTAATGAATACGAAAATTTGATAAGGGCGTTCGCACTCATAAAGAGGCTCGGAGGCGACGATGCAGCGTTTTACACGCTCAGAAGCTCGGGTACGATAAAAGCGCTGAAGCAGTATTTGAGCAAAATGCAAAAGGATGCAGAAGGCACTGAATAAGAAACTGCCAAGGTGCAAAAGCCTCTGTTTGCAAAATAATGAGATCATACCTCATCATTGGGCATGAAGACCTTGTTTATAAAGGAAGATTTAAATACATTAGTAATGCATATTTTAATAGGTGAATAATCTATGGGAACCAATAAGTTTCGAGCGCAAAGCGCTATGGAATATTTAATGACATACGGATGGGCAATATTGATAATAGCAATCGTTCTGGCGGCAATGTTCACGCTTGGCATATTCAAGAGTCCAGTGGGAACTACATGCAGGTCATTTCCGGGATATGTATGCACGGCGCCGGTGTTTACAGGAACACTGTCTGCTGGGGGCAACTTCATAGCCAGTGTAGGCCAGGGAACAGGAGCTACGTGGTATGATGTTGGATATGTATACGTACCTTCATCATCATCTGTGACTACACCTGTTGCTGCTGCGTTAGGCGCATCTTCAGGAACAACTGGCGGAAACTGGATAGATGTAGCCACTGTATTGAACACAGGCTCAACAGCGACTGCAACACTTCCTGTACCTATCGGAGCTGCAAGCGGAACCATATGGGCGGAATACGCAACAACAAGTGGCGGTACACCAAACATCGTGCTGCAAGTGGCAAAGGCAACAGTATCCTAATCTTAGGATAAATTCGATGTAGGGCGTTTTCCCTACATCCTCTTATTTTATCTTTTTATTTTATCATTCTCAAAGGAAAAGCGGCTATGCTATTTGTTTGCAAGTGCAAAAAAGCCATATGTCTAAATTCATTTTTGCAGGTTCTTCAATTCGTTTTTCATTCTAAGAACGTCCATGATTTCATTCGCGCTGAGCAGTGGCTTCCTCAGCCTATCATTATCATCAATTGATATCCTAGGGCATGCAGTATTTACAAAAGCGTCGAATTCCATCATATTGTTTATCGATTCAAAATCGAATGTATTTGATGCAAGTATCTCAGCATTGAATCCATGTGCCTCTATCCGTGATTTGAGCATTTTTGCCAGCTGCATGTTATGCTGGCCGTTTTTTGTACTCAGCAGAATGCCGAAATTATTGGCGTTCAAGGAAGCCATTATCCTTCCATTGCGCTTTTTTCTGTAGGTCTCGCGCATCCTGTCTATAAATTCAATCCTGTTGTCAAACGGCTCTATGGCAAGGAAAGGCTTCGTAGTTGCAAGCAACGCCCCCAACGGATGGAATATTCCTCCTCCGAAATATATGTGCACGTCTACATCCTTGTCTATCGACGCTGCGCTGCCAATGTCGCACCCAAGTATCTGCCCTCTCGCTTTGGCGAATCCATAAGGCCTGCCTATGAAAACCTCCTTTCCATTTTTCTCGTAAAACTCCCTAATGCTATCCAATTGGTGCACATGCTGTATCGTAGTCACCAGCCCTATTTTTTTATAATTAGATATGTGCTGCAGGGATGGCTCAAGCAACGTAAGCGGAGCATCAATCCTGTATTCTATATATTCAACATTGAAGTCTACATGATGGAATTCTGCATGTCCGAAATGTATGAGTTTGTCTGCGCCCAGGTTTTTAGCTTCGTCTATTGCAAGATCGCATGCCCCGAACGTTGGCGATGCGGAGATAAAGACCTCATTGCCCTCGCTTTCGAGCGCCTTCGCATGCTCCAGTGCCTTTTGCTTGAGCCCCTCCGGGAACTGCAATAATATCTTCATTATGTTCACTACATTAAAAGATATACCTTATAATATTTAGAATTTAGCCAATGCAAAAAGAAGAGAAATGGAGAAAATGCATTGGGTCATGCGCTGTTTGTCTTGTAGTGGCCTGAAAGCTTAGAAGCTGCCCTTCTAAACGCCTCTTTTGCATGCGGCATGTTCTGTTTTGTTGTCGCTATCATAAATACTGACTGGCCTTTTCTTAAGCGTGCAGCAATGCCTGTTGGTTTGCCGAAAGCATTGTTCATACCCTGCGATATCCTGTCTGCCCCTGCACCTGATGCCATCTTATGCTCCCTTATGACTATGTGTGGGTAAACCAGCACCCTGAGCAGGAAATTTCCAGGTATGTTGTTTTCCAGATACCTGTTGGCAATCTGCCTAGCAGCTTCAAGCGAATTGGACCTAAGCTGTATAGGCTCCTGAACATCAAGCTTAAGCTGAAGGTCATAGTTCTTGTTTTCGGTACCCATCTTGAATACTAGAAGGCTCGTATGCGGCAGCGCCCTGATGTAGTTTTTCCTCGGTTTCTTCTGGGAGTACCTAGCCCATGCCTGCGAGCTTATGTTCCTAAAAGTTCTTGCTGGCCTTATTCTTGCCATAATAATCACTAAGTATACGATTTACGCTTTAAAGTAGTAATTAATTTATATGCGAAAACTATAAAAAGAGTTGCATATTTTCCTGAAATTTGCATGCTTTAAAATTATGGGTGTGTATGCATGCGGCGCGTTCTTCAATTGCATGCCACTAAGCCTATTTATATTTTGTCTTGCAAGTTATTCTGTGGTATTATGGATTTGGTTGATAACGCTTTGACAAATGATGATTTTGAGAATGACGTTTTCAGGGCAAAAATAGCCGTATGCGGATTAGGGGGAGGCGGGAGCAACACAGTTCAAAGGCTGAGCAAATCAGGAATAAAAGGTGCGTCGCTTATTGCAATCAATACCGACGCCAAGCATATAAACAGCCTTGATTCATCAATAAAAAAGATACTTATCGGGGGGCCGCTGACAAGGGGCATGGGCGCGGGAGGATTCCCAGAAATGGGTGCAAAAGCAGCAGGATACTCAAGGAGCGACCTTGAAAGTGCACTACAAGACTATAATCTTGTATTCGTAACTGCGGGAATGGGCGGAGGCACGGGTACGGGCGCTGCACCTGTAGCAGCAGAAATAGCAAAGAGAAACGGCGCCATAGTGATAGGCATAGTAACATTCCCATTCAGACTGGAAAGGGTGCGCTTGGAGATTGCGAAGAAAGGCGTAGATGAGCTTAGGAAGAACACCGATACGCTTGTGATAATAGATAATCAGAGGCTTGTAGAATTATACCCCAACCTTGCAATCGAACAGGCATTCAAGGTGGCAGATGAAGTCACTTCTAGGGCGGTAAGGGGCATAACTGAAACCGTCAATGTGCCCAGCTTCATAAACCTGGACTTTGCAGACGTTAAAAGCATAATGAACAGCGGCGGCATTGCGATGATAAGCATAGGGGAAGGCAAGGGTGCGAATAAGGTCGATGACGTAGTGGAGGACACGTTAAGGAACAAGCTGCTCGATGTGGACTACGAAGGTGCCACAGGCGTGCTGATACACATAACAGGAGGGGAAGACATGACCCTTGGCGAAGCCAATGAAGTCGGCAGAAAGCTTACCGAGATGGCAGCCCCAACTGCAAACGTGCTATGGGGTGCAAGGATCGACCCTGCATACAACGGCAAGATAGAAGTAATTGCAATATTCACTGGCGTCAAAAGCCCGGAGATAATGGGCCAATCAAGCCAAAAGGACGAAAAGAAAGGTTTGGGCATCGATATATTATGAATTTACCGCACTGCGCTTTTCAGCACGCTCTGTTTAAATATTTAAACTGGCAAAAGGAATATGACTAATCTTATTGGTGACCAACATGGCATATCTTAAAAACGACGATATAAAAGCTATAAAAGAAATGTTCCAGAAAGACCTAAAAGGAGACGTAAACCTGATGTTCTTTTATGATGACAAGAAGGAAGTATGTGAGTATTGCAGCGAAACGAGAGAACTGCTCAAAGAGTTGGCATCCACCGACAGCCGCATAAAACTTGCTGAATACGACATAAACAAGTCGCAAAAGGAGGCAAAGTTCCTCGGCATAGACAAGGTGCCTGCATTGGTGATAGGCGGCAGCAAGATATATAACGCATTCTATTTCGGGATCCCTGCAGGATACGAATTCGCATCGCTCCTTGAAGATATAGTGGACGCTTCTAAAGGCATTACTAGATTGTCAGCTGCAACAAAGGAGAGGTTGAAGGATTTGAAGAAACCAGTAGACATAAAGGTGTTTGTGACCCCTACGTGTCCATGGTGCCCGAAAGCGGTGAGGATAGCCCACCAGTTCGCTATGGAGAACAAGTTTATAACGAGCAGCATGATAGAGTCTTCGGAGTTCATGCAGCTCTCTGAAAAGTTCAAGGTCATGGCGGTGCCGAAGATAGTGATAAACAATGATATGTCATTCGAAGGTGCCCAGCCTGAGGAAAAGTTCCTCGAATACGTGATGGATGCAGCCAAATAATGTGGGCGTATGGATTGGGCCTGCCTGCCTAATCCCTTTATTCCTTGATGAATCCCACTAAGGTCTCTGCGAATTCTTTAGTGCCCAACGGCTCTACGTTCATGAATCTTGCGATATCCTGCGTTACCTTCTTTGCGCTTATCGCTTTGTCCAGCGCCTTGTCTATGATATCCTTTGCTTCTGTCCATCCGATGAATTCTAGCATCAATGTGCCTGCCTTTATCATGCCTGCAGGGTTTGCGACATTTTTTCCTGCGTATTTCGGCGCAGTGCCGTGGACGGCCTCAAACATGCCTCCCGTATCGCCGATGTTGGCGCTGCCCAGCACCCCAATATCCCCTATAAGCGCTCCAGCTGCATCTGATATATAATCACCATTGAGATTGGGTGCAAGGATAACATCGTAAAGACCCGGCTTTGCTATCACCTGCTGGAACATGTTGTCAGCTATCCTGTCGTTTATGAGCAGTTTCCCGCTCGGCATCGTTCCATTGTATTTAGAATATAATTCTTCTTCAGTGACTATGTCATTCCTGAATTCGCTGATTGCGGTTTCATAAGCCCATTCCCTAAATGCACCTTCCGTATACTTCATTATGTTGCCCTTGTGCATAATGGTTACGGATCTTCTTTTGTTCTGCAGTGCATATTTTATGGCCATGCGCGTTATCCTCTGGGTCTTCATCTTGCTAATGGGTTTTATGCCTATTCCGGAATCATCGGATACCTTCACGCCTAGAGAATCATTAAGGAATGCCCTCAATCTCCCTGCCTCTTCACTTTGCGCCTGCCATTCTATCCCAGTATACAAATCATCTGTATTCTCCCTGAAAACAACCAAATCCACCTTTTCCGGATTCCTTAGCGGGCTTTCCAGCCCTTTAAAATATTTCACCGGTCGTATGTTTGCATATAAATCCATCATCAACCTTATAGTGACGTTAAGCGACCTGAAGCCCTTGCCTACCGGGGTTTCCAATGGTCCCTTGAAAAGAAGCCTGTGCTCCTTTATGCTTTCTAATGTCTCGTCAGGCAGTCTCTTTCCTATCTTTTTCTCTGCTTCCTCGCCAGCAGATACCTCTATCCACTCTATTTTTTTATTTCCGCCATATGCTTTTTCTATGGCTGCATCTATTACACTAATGGATGCACGTGTAATCTCTGGGCCTATGCCGTCACCCAAAACATAAAGTATCGAAGGCGTATCGGACACCATAAATCGTCCATCCCTGAATTCTATTTTATCCATTCTATCACGCTATAACTAGATGCAAAACAATATATTTAAAGCAAAATCAGAAATATGTGCAGTCGCATAAAAGTCATGCTTCTATCGCATTGGTGGTCCCATTGGCTCCTTTATCCCTTTCAAGCGTGTAAACTCTCGCAGAATTTATCTGCTTCAAATCGTCGTCATGTGTTATTATGAATATCTGCTCTACTATCTCTGGAAGCGTATTACTGAATACCTCTATGAGCCTTTGTATGCCCGCGTTGTCAAGATTGTGGGTCGGTTCGTCAAGTATCAGCCATCTTAGGTTGGGAACTATGACCATACCCATGGCTATTCTAAGCGTAAGGCACGCTACGCTCCTTTCGCCTCCACTTGCAACTGTATCTATCGGTACCCAAATTTCATTGCCATCTATGTTCAGGTTAGCTTCAAGAACATAGTCATCTTTGTGCGCATTGAGTATCAATGAAGGGTAATCAGAATATGGATAAAGCCCCTGCCAAAGATTTTGCATGAGTGCATTGATCGAAGATACTAGCTGCGTCCTAAGGAAAACCTCTGTGTCTATAAGTGCTGTCTTGAATTTGCTAAGGTTATCAATAAGTGCCGCCCTTGATTTAATCCTTGCATCTACTTCGTCAACCAAAGCAACGCCCTTTTTCTTCTCATCAATCTGCTTAATCAGGCTGCTCCTGAATTTGGCATTGCTTTCGGATTTTGATACCAAGGCGCTGAATCTCGTGCTTATATCCGTAAACTCTTTCTGCGCCGCATCGATGCTGCCCTGGTCTATCTGCATGGATTTCAGCATTTCGTTTATCCTCGCAAGCTTCTCATTATCCTGCTTCATCTCAAGTGAAATTTTCTGCATGCGTTCCAGTTTTTCCAGCATCATCCTTTCCTGCTCAAGCTTTTTGGAAAGGGCTTTATGTGCACTGTCAACTTCATCTATCTTTTTTGTAATGTCAGAAAGTTCTGCATTAGCGCTTTCTAGTGCCTTTTTATCCTTCTCCGTGTTTATGCTTAAGTCTTTATGCTCTGATATTTTGCTCCTGAGGAGTTTGAGCTTGTCATGAAGCGCGTTTAGTTTCTTAATCTCCAAACTTTTGATGTCTATTTCAGTCCTGATCTTTACGTTGCGTTCGTCTATTTCTTTGAGCAGGTCTTCCTTTCCCTTAAGGAGCTGGGCCCTTAAGCTTTCGTCCAGTTCGCGTTCGCATACTGGGCATTTGCTTATATGCTTCTGAAGCTCCTTTATCCACTCCTTTATCTCATCAGATCGCGTGCTGTTCTTCGCCATCTCATTCATGGCATCCTGCACCTGCGATGTGTTCTCATCTATGCGCTTCTCGATATCCTGCGAATTAAGCTCCTTCAAATCTTTTTCCATATTCCTATAATCTGCTTCTTTTTTTTCGTTAATCTTTATTCGTTCCTTCAATTCTGCTGCGCTTGCTGTGAGTTTCTGCTGTGCACGCCTAAGCTCATTTATGCTGGAATTGAGATCCGATTCCTTTTTTGACAATTCATCTATTTCGCTGCCTATCCTTGGGTTTATGCCTAATGATTCGATGCGCTTAAATTCCTCGTCTAATGTGGTTATTCTGCTTTTTACCTGTGTCGCACGATCTTTAAGCTCTATCTTCTCCGCATATGCTTTTTTCATTTCGGATAATCTTGACGCCTGCGCCAATTTTTTCGCATCTAATGCAGCATGCTCCTTATCTATTTCAGCGGTTTCAGCATCAAGCTTTTTCAGTTCTCCAGTGAGCAATGCAAGCTGCTCCTTAAGCACCTTGACATCGGCGTTTTGGATTATACGGTCATCCTCCTTAAGAAGCCCCTTTACGTTGTTTATTAAAGATGTAACATTCTCCTCTACTGTAGCAAAATGGTCAAGGCCCAGCATCTCGTCTATAGCCTTCTTCCTTTCACCCTTCCTCAATTCCAAAAAATAGTCAAGGCGATTCTGTTCCGCATATATCGCCCGTGAAAACGTATCATAATCTATCTTAAGCAATGAAGCTATCTCCTCATTCACCCTCTCAGGTTGCGTCTGCAGGTACTTTCCATTCTTCTCTATCAGGGCCTCGCTGCTTTTGCCCTTTTTAAGGGTCCTTTTTATGACATATATGTCATCGCCCATGTCAAATGCAAGTTCGACTTCTGCCTTGTCCTCAACTGTGGGCCTGTTGGTTGGTATGTCATCTATCTTGACCCTGGACTGCTTCAATGCAGGGAATGTGCCGAAAAAGGCGAATGATATTGCATCCATTACGGAACTCTTTCCTGCACCCATGACTCCCAATAAGACATTGACTCCCTGCTGGAATCCAAGCCGCGTGTCCTTGTGGGTCTTCCAGTTCCTGAGTTCTATGGAACGTATCATTCCTTCGCCGCTGCGCTAAACGCACCATCTATATTGCAAATTCAAGTATAAATCATTAACCCTGAAAAGGAAAAGAAAAGGAGGTCAAAGCAGGCTTTCTTCGGAAACCTCTACCTCGCTTACTCCGTCTATTTTTTTCAGCTTGCCTTCCATCTCCTGCATGTTTGGATCGCTGTCATTGAATTTGAAGAAGACCTTGAGCACCTTTATACCAAAGGCTATATCCTCGGACTCTATGCTTGCTGGGGCATATTCCTTCTTTATGTTCTCCCTAGCCTTGTCTATCTCTCCCTCCTTTGGGTACACTTTATAAACTACGCCTACTGTTGACATCATGGTCCCTCGAATCCGCATTCATTGCATCTATAGATGTTTGTTATCTTTCTGCAGTGGTCGCATCTTATTATTGTGCTTTTGCCGCATTTAGGGCACGAAAATTCAGTATATTCGTGCGTCAGCCTGCCGCAAGATACGCAAGTCTTACCTGGTAATACATTAGCTATAAAATCACCTAATTGCAAATACCTTTTTGCACCTAACCTATTTTATCTCTTTCGGTTGCTGTTGGTTTTTATACTGCCCCGCGTGCCTTTTCCAGTCCTTGACATTATGCGCAATGCTATTGCAAGAATCGCCACTGCTACCGCAAATATTGCAATATCCAATGCCAATATGGCTACCAAGATGGGCATAATCCCTTTAATGCCTGCATTTGAAGGCGCAGTCGCATTGGCTATCATGCTGCTATCCAATAATCGCGTGCTGTTGCCGAGCATGCTTGCAAGCATGGCTGATTGATAGGCATCCAGCGCATCAGAATGGGCAAGTGTGGCGTTGCCGCTGTTTATTCCAGCTTCATGTGCATAGAATAATGCTTCGTTGCTGAATTCTGTTGCCCATATGCCGTATGTCGAATTGGAAGCCAGCCGTGTGGCGTTGGAAGTCAGGCTCTGTGTCGACAGATTGTAGTATCTGCCTATACTGCCCAATGCTATCGCATAATCTGAATCGAGCAATGCTAAAGGATAGTTACCCTGCCTATACGCAGTCAATGATGTAGTCAAATAAAGCCCCGGATATTTAGTTGCGTTTGATATTCCAGAGGCAGCTGCATCCTTTATGTTCTGGGAAAACACTACCGGAGTCCCATTAGCGCTTGAGGCTATGCCATACATGAAACTGGCAGCACTGCACCATCCGCTTGCGCTCGCCCCCTCATATATATCCCTTAAAACCCCATCTGTATCTATCGCAGTAAGGTTGTAGGTGCCGATTGTCGCATTGAGCGTGTAATTAGCCCACGATTGCCTAAGTTCGCCCCCAAGCACATATTCATAGTTGGCATTCGTTATTTGCGGTGCCGTTAGATTTGAGCAATACGCACCTATATTGGTGAGCGTATTCAATCCGTCTGCTTTATTGGTATCATGGTGCAGGAATGTGAATGTGTTCAGGTAATCAAGGAAGCTCAGGTCTGCGCTCAAATAATAATATCCTTTTGCCGACAATGCACTGCTTTGGTTCAGCATAGCTGAAAATCTACTGCTCACATTATAAAATCCCTGTTCTGCTGAGAGTTTTGATATCGCATTTCTTGTGAGGTTATAGGTGAAATTCGAGAGTTCAGCAAACCTGCTGATATTGCAAGAATTGGAACAATTCAGTGTAGCATTCGGGATCCTGTTTACATTGTATCCCACATAAGGGTTGAACGCAGTCTGTTCGCCTGCAATGCTCTTGCCATATAACGCATAGTCGCTCGCCTGCGATATGTTGGAAACCTGTATCAATGGTATATTGAATGTCTTCTCTATTATGTAATATAATTCGTTTTCGAATGATGCATTGGAGACCATGGGCACAAGTGCGAACCTCATGCCTGCTGCCTTCGCCGCTGCCATCTTATCATAAACGCCTCCTATCTCACCTATGTTGCCGTTTGGGGATATAGTGCCTGTAAGCGTGAAGTCTGAAGGCAGACTGATGCCCGTGAAGGCTGATATGCCCAGCAGGGTCATTGCCATTCCAGCGCTTGGCCCTGATACATTGGCGTTAATGCCATTTATCCTATATGTAAAATTGTAGTTGCTATAATTCTTATTTAAAAATTTTGACGCATACATGGCTGCAGTGGTTGCTGATTCAATGGTGCTGTTGCCTACCTCTGCAGGTCCAACTACCGAAGTATTTCCAGTCCCATTGCTCACAGTCAGGCTTATCGTAGTGAGTATGCCTGTATTGTTCTGCAATATTACTGCAGGCGCATGCACATATGCGGTGCCTATCGTTGCAGCCGCAGGCAGGCCTGCTAAAAGTTGGATTATCCCAAATGCAATGAATATTAACGCGATGTGATTCCTCATCCAAGCACCATAAGCGTAATAAACGAAGTCAACTACTAATAAACTAATCGTGCTCCTCTTTACCTTGCATATAAAAAAATTTGTCGTGCAAAAATAAATATTTGCTGCTAGGAATTTTCGAATTTCTTCGCCCTGGCCCAGAGCTCGTCAAACCTGTGGTTCGCATGCCTGAAATTAATGCCCACGATATGCTCGCTCTTCTTGTTTATTATATTCAGCGGAGGTATCTTGTAAGCCGAACTGGAATCGAGAAGCAGGCGCTCGTGCTGCTCCAACGCGTCCTTCTCGTCAAGTATCCTAAGGTCAAAGACTATCCCTTCATTATAAAGCTCCTTCTTAAAATCGTAATATATCTTTTCAAAGTCCTTCCCTAGCCTGTCTCTTTTAGTCAGCAGGTCAACTTCGCTAAAATTCCTATTATGCCCCTTAAGCATTACAGAAAGGTTGTCCAGCGCCTTTGTGTCAAAATGCATGTCCAATACCTTTATCCTTCCGTTAAGGCTGCCCACCAGTTTTTCGGTAAGCAGCACCATATTGGAATATGGCGTATTGGGGTCCATTTCTATCTGCAGCCGTTTTTTGGAAGATGCGCTCTTAGCCTCATAAAAGCCTGAGATTCCTGCCATAAATGACATGATCCCCCCGATGTACGATAAGGTTATTATGCTCAATGTGCCATTGAAGTGTATGTTGGCCTCGAGCAGCGCGGTCAAAAGTATGAATATCAACGATGCAAAGGCAAGGCTGATGCTCATCATGCGACTGAAAGCCTTTGAGAACAGCCATAGTATTCCAACCGCAAACATGATTATGGCAAAAGGCAGCATGATATATGTTATGTAAAGCGCGAATTTTATCACCGATGCGCTGGAAATAGTGGTTATTAGCGAGGAATTAACACTCAGGTTGTATCCGCCTATCAAGCCTATGGCTGCAGAATCGAATCCTATGGAATAGGAGAGCGCCTGCATGTAATAAAACACATACAGCACTGCGATGAATCCTCCTGCTATCGAAAGCCCAAGCGCAGCATCCCGCATGTTTGCCATGCTTATATTTGGGATGTTAAAATTAAAAATTGGTTGTCTAATCGACATCGATGAATTCATTTACCAATACCGTGGCGTATGAACCAGATGGCAGCGAGAATTGCATGGATGCACCATCCTCAATTTCAGTATAGGATAAGTCCCTATAGGGTGCGAATACCGCTCTGTATGTGCCTTTGCAATTTATCTCAGGCATGCTCTTCACTTTAAACGATTCCTTTGAAATATCGAGCTTCTCCATAGCCTCTTTTTCTATGCCGTTGATGCCATCAGAATTATAGCCTACGATGCTTCCAGCTATGAACATCCCCTCAGCATCGCCCCCATTGAAGCAACTCAAAGTTCCGTAATCTGGGAAACCGTATGCATTTCTGCCGCACAGCATGTCTCCTGCAACGGGATTAAGCATATCATTACGTATTCTGTATTCAACTACATCGTTGAATATCTTGCTTTCAACCGAATGTACGAACATGAGCAGCGTCTGCCGCGGCAATTTCCTCATTGCGTTAGCGTAATTTCCAGGGAATCTGGACAGGTATTCTATAACGAGCAATTCGTATTTCAGGTATCGCGGGAAATAAGAGAGCGCCTGTTTGAAATCCTGCTCATCATGGAGCTTCTTCCTGGCTTCTATTGCGTCTTCATTCCTTTCATTTTTCGTGTCGGTCAGGAAAGACATAGCTGCGCCTTCAAAGTTGCTTTTCAATATGTTCAGCCCTACATCCACGTTATTCCCCCTGGACCCAAATCTTTGATCGCCAAAATAATTTGGGAAGACCCCGCCAAGATCGCTGATTATCTCCTGTGCATGCGGATGCTTAGATGCATGCCTCACCATAACCGTGAACCTGTTGCCCAAGAGGTCGCCCAGCTTCACAGGCGCACTCGCCTTCCAAGCGCCGTTTATAGATATGTCTTTCATATGCATGCTAAGGATGCGTTCAGGTTCTACCCCGAAGATGCTGCACAGTTGTGTGGAAGTGGATTGCCTGTCCTTAGTGCCGGCGAAACCAACAGATTTCATCCCTCGCCTGAAGCTTTTCGCTATGCTCCTAAGTGCCTGAACTGTGTTCCAATCCCTTTTCTGCATTATAAAATTTGAAAATTTACGGTCATCGCCTTCATTTCCCAAATTCGATCCAAACGAATAGGCATTGCCTAATTCAAAAACTGTCCCGTCCAAACCTATCTCCTCTACAAGGAAGTCTTCAGGCGAGCTTTTTATAGTGCCTTTTATCTTCTCATATTTTGATAGCGTCATCATACTCATCACCTACTTTTGCTCATGTGCTTTCTCTTTTCCTTCCTTTCAAGCCCTTCCAAGATAAATATCGAATTTTCCATACCTATCCTGAGGAACAAAAGTAGGAACGCTGACACTATTATTACTATGACGCCCAAAGGGCCCACCTTAAACAGCAGAAATGCAAAGAGTATTGCCATAGCTGGTGCGTGTTCGCTTCTGGTAGCTATGAGCAGCAATATGCCGAAAAAGAGTATCAGCGTAAAAAGCAGATATTCAGGTACAAATGGAATAAGCACAAATCCGAGATAGCCCATGCCTGCTGCTATGAAATAGCTCTTAAGAAATTTTGAGGGCTGTGCAGACCTTGACCTCGGCATCATGAAGAGTATGAATGCGCTTGAAGCAAAAGATGCGAAAATTATTTCTGAGGACCCATTCCCGTATAGGAAGTTAAAGTTGAAGTACTTTATAACATACATTATTACGACTATGCTTATGGCTGCCAGCAATGCAGGGAGCAAACCGTTCCTTATCGGGTGTGTTGCGTATTTCCTGGGATAGATATCTCTGTATTCTATTTTTCTAAAATTCAACTAAACCATCATTGAAACTCTATTAGTTTTATTTTGTCAGCTAAAATCTTAAAATACACCCTGGTGTTTGGCATTATTACAATCCCTTTGTCCAAATTGGACACTCCGTAGAGGTATCCCCTCTCCCTGAAAAGCACAGCCGTAAAACTGACATCCTCTTTGAACTGCCTACGTATGCCGTCGTGCAGGTCGTGCCTGCCGTTTTCCTCTATATATGTAGGGAGTATATGCGCCACTCCGATGCCTTTTATGGGTTCCTTTTTTCTTCCCAACAGCACATCAAGGTACGCATAATAGCCAGTGGAACCGGTCGGTGTGGCTATTATGAAGCCATTAGATATGCCATGTATCTTCAATCTGGCCTTTTCAGTTATGACGTCTATCGAGTACCTGAGGGCCTGCTTTATCCCGTGCCTTTCGATGTAAAAATCCCCTGCAGAGAGATAAGTTTTTTTATTGTATACGCATTTTATTACCGGTTCGGTTCTTATTTTATAATCATGA
>JAJYUR010000031.1 GCA_021792395.1 Microcaldota archaeon | reverse complement strand
GTGTGCAATTCATCCACGACTTAAAAGTCGTGGTATTCTTGTCCTACGAATAAACGGCACATGCGGAAAGTTTAATACCCTTAACGATGCATATATAGCGGCGTTGCATTATGCTCAAGAGAAAGGAAAGGATAGGCATAGATGTTGATGGCACGATGGCTAACACTACAGAAAGATGGCTGTTAGTAGCCAACCAAATGCTTGGCATGAACATTCAAAAAGACGACATAAATGTATATTATCTGGACAAATTGTTTAAAATAGAACCTAAGATAGTAAATGAAATATTCAAAAAGGTATGGCATGACCCAGATAGCATAAGGCTTGAACACAGCGATATACCAAAAGTAATCAGGAATATAAGAAATACATTCAAGGTCTATATACTGACAGCTACATTTGGGGAAGATGCGGAGGTGCGCCATTGGCTCAGGTCAAACGGGATACAATTTGATGGGCTCATACATGTAGACAGCTCTTATAAAAAATTGGACGAAGCCAAAAGGCATGGCATATCCATAATCATAGACGACCATCCGGCTCTTGCGGAAAATGCTGCTGCGCTTGGTTATACAACAATACTCATATCGCAGCCTTGGAATAGGTATCTGGACGAAGCAATAGAAAAAAGGATAAAGATTGCAAGGAATTGGAAGGATGTAGAAGATTTGCTGCGATTACCTTAGGAGCATGCGATTTTGGTCAAATGCATTCCTTGCAAAATCTGACTCAAATTTCACTATGGCGCTCATGAGCGCCGCATAAGACCAATTAAGTTTCTTTATAGGTACACCATTATTGCGCATAAGGTCCCTTTTGCCATTTTCACTTTCAGGATGCGCCACATTTACAAGCTCCTGCTCGGGCATCTCTCTCATGTGCTTCCGTATCACGTAATTTATGATCCTTTCCGAACTTAAATAGTCCCCTCTATCACAGCATATCATGGCATATTCTAGGCCAGTAATTAGCCACCTCCCGCCCAAGAAATAGTCATCCTGAAGGTTTCGTATAGGCAGTACGTTACCATTAAAAAGATCACCTCTTATTTTGTCTAGGGTATTTTTCACTACGTTGTCGCCTAATTCTGCATCAGTTATGCCAAACCTGCTGAATATGAATATCTCCTCCGAATCTACCCCTGCCGATATGTCTGGAGGCTGATATGGCTTTCTTCTTCTGTATAGTATGCCGTTGCTTACATGGTCACGGAGCGCACCTATTATGCCACCATTTTGATACATGATATTGAATGACTTCTCTATTTCATCTTTAGGCATGTTAAACAATCCTTTTTCAGAAAATCCTTTCAGTATCTCTTTGGCTTTATATATGGCTGCAATATCATATGCATGTATATAGTCTGTTTCTATTTCCCACGCGTTTGACGATGGAGTAGGATAGATTTTGCCAAGGTAATAGGTGATTATTCTGGAATATTTGCGTATGAATTCTTTTTCTTCTGCGTCCCATCCGAATGTTGACTCTTCTTCATCAAGAGCCATCAGTATGAGAGGTATTGTATCGTATTGTCTGAGCCAAGTATTGAAATCCTCAATGGTATCGTCAACTCCAGCTCCGTTGCCATATGATTTTTTGAACAGGTTTAAATCCTTGTCCACCCTTGCTGCCATATGGTTCTTCAATTTGTAAAAGTCAGGATCTTCATACCTTTTTTCCAATGCAGCTTTTATAGAATCTAACCTTCGCTCTATGGCTTTCAGATTAAATATATTTATTTTATGTGCCAGTTCTCTCGATTGTACTATCTCTTTGGAAGACGCTTTTGCATACTTTGCAAAATCCGAAATAGCCATAGATATGAAACTACTATCCCTAAACCAATGCGGTTCATACCAAAGGTATTCTGAAGAAGCTTTTACGTAACCGTTATCACTTACTTCGGAGCGTATGTGCGCAAACGAATCGTTTATTGCTTGATTGTAAATAGGCTCATTGCGGTTATATGAATTTAGAAGATTGATAGAGCGTTTTATTTTAGGATCCGACGGATTTCGTATCGCAATCTCCATGATAAGGTATTCAAGCTAATCTTTATATAGCTATCACGGATTTTAGCGCTATAAGAATAAATGGTAAAACCATAAAACCTCAATTTATTTAACGTTTCGTTGTGTATCGGTATAGATAGGTGTTTTGGCAGGCGATACAATAAACCGCAACTAATCAATTTGATAGATGAGAAGCATGTTTTTTAGGAGAAAGGAACCGCAAAGAAATGTGCATGCTGGTGAGTTGAAAATGCTCAAAGACCAAGAATTTGAGCGCAAGATAGGGGATGTGCTTTCGTATTCAAATGACATAATAGTTAAACTGGAGCACAGCATGAATGATTTCAAGGAACTGTGTGAAAATTTTGCTTTGGAAAATTCCGCCGTAGACAATGAATTGATAGGCAATGTAAGCAATACAACATTGGCCAGCCAAAAGGAAGCATACGTGAAAGCTGTGCTTTCGATAGTAAATTCTACAAATGCTTATAAATCAGCTTATGCGACGCATTACGATTTGGCATATGAAAAAAAATCCAACTTTGAACGTGCGTTGCACGAGATACTTCAGGCCAATTCCAGGTTTAGCATAGTTATATTGGGCTATTCCGGAAGCATGACAAAATTTAAAAAGCAGTTTTCCATAATGGAAAAACTTTCCAAGGATCTCAGCATGAAAATGAATTCTATATCTACCGAGGTGGATGAGCAAAGGGCGATTACTGCAGAAATAGACAAGCTTCTGATATTGCTCGAAGAACTTGATGCAGCAAAGAGGAATATGGGCGAGCTGGAGGAGATCTCCGCTGGAAAATATAAAAAAGAGGATAAGTCAGATGAGATAAAGAGGATAGATGCAATCGTCTCAGGCAAGCACAATGAACTCCGGGATTTGCATCTTCAAATAGACCAAAGGGTGGAAGCGATAAAGTCCTTAATTGCACCGCTTGAGAGGGCCGCGCGAAAATATGATCATGAATCTGGAGAGAAAAGCACACTTTCACATTTTATAACTGACCCGATAAAAAATATAAAAAATGAGATTGATTACTCAGAGTTTGTTGCGAAGCTCAAAAAACTTAGGGATAGCGTAGCCGCTAGTTCTTTGATGCTAAAAAATTCGGAGAATATATCAGAGGCGATATCGACTGTTTTAGACGCCAATATTTACGAGGATATTGCCTTCATAAATTCTGAAAGGAAGAGAGCAAATGAGATAAAGGATGAGATAGGCGAGTATGACTATGAACTCCAGAACATGCTCAAAAGCTATAAGACGCTCAGGGATAGCAAGGACATGATTGCTTCTGCAAACGAACGAATTTCCAATATAGCTGCCGACATCTTGTCTTCAAAATCAACTATAGAGAGCCTGTTCCTTAAATATTATGGCACCCCTATAGCCATAGATTTGGCGTTGTGACTAAATCGTTTCGATGCATCAGGGACATTCAAACTTCTATATCCTGCTTTTTTGGGGATGGCTTTGCCGATGCGCCTTTTGGCTTAGCTGCATCTTCTGGCGGCTTATATGCGTTTTTGAATAGGTCCTGCATGCCCATCATGCCAATAGGTGTGGGAATGCTGAATCCCTTGCTTTCCGTAGGTATGAACACCATAAGATTTTTCCCAGTAAGGCTTATCTCATACATCATGTTGAGAGACCTCAACTGCATAGCATATATGTTTGATTTGTATTTCTCAGCAGCTTCCAGCATCTTGTCTGCAGCCAACGATTCGCTCTCCGCAAGTATTACCCTTGCGTCCTTTTCTCTTTCAGATGTCGCTACCCTAGCCATTGCATTCTGAAGGTCAGGCGGTATTGCTACATCCCTTATCTCAACCGATATCGCATCTATGCCCCAGCCGTTTACCCTTTCTTCTATGAGATCCTTTATGGACTTTCCTATGACGTCCCTGCCTGCCAGCATCTGTGAAAGCTCATTCTTGCCTATGACATCCCTCAATGCAGTTTGCGATGCAAGCTGGATCGAATCCATATACATCTGCACGTTGAGCACCGCTTTTTCAGGCTCTAGAACCTTCCAGAAAAGGATTGCTTCGACATCTACGGGTACATTGTCTATGGTAAGTGTCTTTTCTGCCCTGAATGATACGCTTATGACACGCAAATCAAGCTTTATCGGAGTATAATCCACTAAGGGCATGATTGCATACAGGCCAGGACCTATTATGCCTTGATATCGCCCAAACCTCAGCACCGGCATGCGGTTCCATTCGCTTATCACCCTAAGGGAAAGAGAAAATATTATTACAGCCATAAACAAAAAGACTACTGCAGCCGTAGCAACGCTTTCCGTAAGGATAAACGATATTGCAGTTATGGCTGCAATTATGATAATATCTATTGCAAATGCAGACCCAGTCGAATTATACTGTTTAACATTTGGCCCCTCCATTAAATTCACCCGTTCACTGAAATATAACAAACTTGATTATTGTAAGATTACATTTTTTATATGTGTTGAAGATTCAAGCCCTATTGCATCTGCTATTTCTTCAGCTATGTCTACTTTTTGATAATCGTTTATTATAGTATTGGAAGATATTATATAATCAACCCCTGCAGAATATAGTTTTTTAGCTGCATCATTTATGAGCAGTGCATGGGTAAACACTGCAAATACCTTAGACGCACCGTTTTGTTTGGCTATAGCTGCTGCATTCGCCATACTGCCCCCAGTAGACACCATATCATCCACTATTATTGCTTCAAAGTTTATAGCCCCTATATCCTTACGCTTTGTGACTACTTCGCCTGTCTCCCTATTGCGGTTCTTTTCAAGCACTACATAACTGCAGCCTAAAATAGAAGCAAATGATTTTGCCCTTTCCTCTGCACCTTTATCTGGAGATATTACCATCGGATTTGCTAGCTTGAATGCCTCCTTTATATATTTGGCTAACGGCTTTATCGCAGAGACATTTGTTATATTTATTTTTGACATGCTTTTTATTGCGATGCTATGCATATCAAATGTTATAACGCTTTTCACATTAAAATGCGAAAGAACATTAAGCAATGATTTTATAGATATTATTTCACCGTGGAGGAACTCTTTATCCTGCCGCGCATATGGAAGATAAGGCAATACTAAGTGTATCGCGTTGTGCTTTGAATCCAAATTTTCGACTAACATCATAAGTTCTACAATGTTGCGATTTATTTCAGGGTACATCCTTTTTATCAGAATAACATCAGATTCGGTTATATCTTCCGAAAGCCTTACCTTTGTTTCCCCATCAGGATATATGGTCCTGTTGTAATTAGCTTTTTTAAACCCTGCCTCTTTGGAAAGCTTTTCTGCAAGCTCATTAGAGTCATCATCATGTATGATAAATGTATCACCCATGCACCCACATACATCAAACGCAGTCAAGAACTAAATATATTAGTATTTGGGGCAGTGACCAATAGTGCTAAACGCCCCTTTTGCTTGATTTGTATTCTTTTGACAGATCGTTTATCCATTTTGCATAGCCCATCTTTGGATTGAACCCCAAATCACTCGTTGCCATAGATATGTCAAATGTTCTGTCTGACGCTATTCGCCTAAGGTATTCGAGTTTTATTTTTGGTTCTGCCTTAGTGATCATAGATTTCATTTTCTGGCAATATGCAAGAGCGTATACAAGATATGATGGCACGTGTTTTGCAGGAGGTGCGATGCCCATGGCATTGGACATCATTGAATAAAGCTGCAACTGCGTCACAACTTCTTTGCCTGAAATGATGTATGCTCGCCCTCTTTCGCCTTTTTTCATTGCAAGTTCCAACGCGTCGATTAGGTCGTCTATATGTACCCATTGGAGCCTGTTTTGGCCATTCCCTATAATTGGCATGCTTTTAGATTCCAGTCTTTGCATTAGGTCAATGAACGGTCCGTTGAACCCATTGCCAAATATCACCGGAGCGCGCACGACGATGCCGCCAGCATCAAAGACCAGCTTTTCTGCAAGCATTTTAGTTTTTCCGTAGTATGTTGAGGGATTGCATTTAGTTGCAGGAGTTGCAGGATTTTCCAACATTTTATTGCCGTAGACGGATGTAGAGGACATATATATGAACCTGCTTGCCTTTGATACAGATAGAATATTTTTGGTGCCTGTAACATTCACGTCATACATTAGTTGCTTGTTTACCGAACTGTAATCCACTATTGCTGCCAGATGGTATA
>JAJYUR010000030.1 GCA_021792395.1 Microcaldota archaeon | reverse complement strand
GGGGTTCCCGCTCCAAGCGTCCAGATCTGGTTTACTGTATAAGAAAGGTTATACGGAATGAGATAGTATCCGGATATGCTGCTGTTTATGTATTCTCTCGGGGATGTCGGCTGCGCTGCTACCAAAGAAGAAGGCAGCGTGGAAGTCGAAGACTGGCATAAGGAAGACGACGTTGAAGAACTCTTGCAGCTGCTCACTATGCTGTTGGCTTTCTGCTGGTTGCTATTTTTATTGCTTGGGGTTGGAACTGAGGTATAGGCATTCGGCAATGATACATAACTGTTTGGAGATCCCTGGCTTTGCACGAATTTCATCGGGTTCGGAAAACCTAATATAGGTCCATTCATCTGCGATATCGTCTGCGCGAATTGGCTTTTGTCGCTTGTGGGCATCCAGCAGCCATACTTATTGATAAACGATTGTGATACACCCGAGGTCGTGGATGCTGTGGAGTAATCATTGTTGTTGACTAGGCAGACGTAGCTTTCGTTGGCGAGGTTTGCCACTGCAGTATAATTTATTGCCTGGACTTTGAACGCGAGCAGTTCCTTGTAGCTCATCAATTTGCCGCTCAACCCGACGGTATTTGAAGTGGCTATCATGTAAGCCGTATCGTTGTAGTCCATGGACATGTATATGTGGGTCGAGTAAGTAGAAGTTGGTATGTTGGTAATTGCGGGTCCTATCGGAAGGTATCCCTTTGAAGCACTCTGCTTGTTTTCTCCGCCTGCCACATCCGCGGCAAGTATGGACGGAGTGTACGAACAGCCGTATGCACAATATGTAACCTCAGAACCGCTGCTGCTATATGACAAAGCTGCGGACAAAGGCCATCCATAGGGTGGATATGCACCTACTGAAGGAGGCGGAGACGACAATTTTGCCGAGCATTTGTTGATGCTTGTCTCTTCCGATGTCGAATGGACACACAAAGGACCGACGTATACGCTGCATCCGGTATTCTCAGTACTGAATGAACAGGAGGGGGGTGTCGTGCCGGAAGGGCAGACCCACCAATAATTTGCAAGGCCTGAGACTGGAGTGCCGCCTGCCGGTGCTGTTGCTGACTGAACCACATTGCATTGCGGGGTCTTTGCGTCTGAAGGACAGCTCCATATCCCGACTGCCTCGGGGTTGGCGGGGCTTGCTGCTTTGTAATGCGAAATGGTGCAGTAGACCTGAGGCGTAGACGTGTTTATCGGGAAGGGATCTACCTTTACCTCTGTTCCGTTTCCGAGGAACGCCCTCAACATCAATATGCTCGAGCTCAGCGCTCCGTTGTGCTCTGTCTGCACCGTGAAAGTCCAATTGTCCAATACATAAAGCACACCGTTGGAATCGCCTATCCATATCGGGTGGTGGTTGCTCGCGACATCGTTGGAGGTTATCGCATTTGCGTATGCTGCCGAAACGCTTGTGCTGTTGTAAGGTCCTCCATACGCAAGATATTTTGAGATATTCATCCTGAATGTTGACGATATCGCATTTCCATTGGAGTAGCTAAGGGATATGTTGCCCAAAAACGTGAAATTCTTTGAATTGAATATCAAAACATTTCCGTACATCGGATTTGCAAGATACAGATATGTGCCTCCTGGCGACGCTGCAAGCTCGTCTCCCGGCACAAAGCCTTTTGGAGTTGTAATTGTGTTCATTGCAAAACTGCTGTTGCTTGGAAGGTAACGACCGATTACCAGCTGCGATGTGGATAAATCCTCCCCTGTCCAAAACACGTCATCGGCATAGTCGGAGGTAAGAGCCGTCGGGAAGAAGTTGAAGGTGCCTGAAGAAGCCAGTGTCGTTGTTCCTGCGGCATGACCCCAGTGGAAGAAAGGAATTCCTGCAGAAAGACCGAAGATCCCGCTTGTCACGCTAGAAGCCTGGAATGCGCTCGTTATGTATATGTTAAAGGACTGTGCAGCCATCGTTCCATTCCAATAAGTCTGCCAGTTTGAGATCCAGTTTCCTCCAAAGACCGTAATCGGAGCAGATGATGGGGTTGAAGGCGATGAAGATGAGGGAGAGGTTTTGATTCCTCCTGGGCAGTATGTGCCGCCTGCCGGAGTGAACGTGCATTGCGGGCTTGGGCATTCCGCCGCGATAAACGAACTTGTAACAGCTGAATCGGAAACGTAACAGTTGTTGTTTTCAAACGCGTTCAGTTCCCCTGCCGGAAGGCTTGACGCTGTGCTTGTCGTGCAGCTTCCTTCTGTAGCGGCTTCTGTTTTTTTGTTATAGTAAACTGCACAGACCTGGATGTTCTGGTTTGAAGAGGGGTTTGATTCGAGGATTGTCGTTGTCGATGGAACTGTTGTAGAGGTTGTCGTGACTTGCGCTGCACTCGCAGGCGGGTAGACCTGTGTCGATACGGAAACGGTATTTGTGACTACCGGCACTATGTCTGGCTGCAGAGTGGAAACATTGAAGTAGCCGTTTGGCATCACCCTTAATATGTAAAGGTTTGAGGCCACTGTGCATCCTGACGAGGTAAGGAATTGCGCCAAGCAGACCCACCATGGGGAGTCGGAAGAGTAGTTTAGAACGAAGATGTAGTTGTTGGGGGATTCCGCTATAAATGAGGGGTTGTGGATTCTTCCCGATGCGAAAAGAGGAGTGCTGGTGCCTCCGCCAAGCAGCTGTTTTCCCAGAAGCTGCTGCACCGCAGTCGGATTGTTCTGTTCCGTTATTCCGACGCCGTTCTGGAAAGCCCTCATATACTCCAATACTGTCGGGACATACGTCTGCACGGTAATTTTTGGAATGTCGCCTGAAGAAACGGATCCCGGACCTGCATTGTATGCCGCAACTCCATCGAAGAAATCCCCATTGAAGTAGTAAAGGTAATTCTCCAGTATCGTGGCGCCTGCATTGACATTCCATTGCGGGTTCCACGGTCCCTGGCTGTTTATAAGCCATTCGGATATTTGCGAAGTGGTTGCGCCCTGCCAATTGCTCGGCCAATTTGCGCTGTTGACCTGCATCAATCCTGCATCCACGCTGCCTCCCGTATTGTAATTTACCGCCATCTTGTTTCCTCCCGATTCCTTTGCCATTATTGCGTCTATAAGGTAAGCGGGGACGTTGCTTGTGATGGCTGCCCGATCAGTGTAATTCGACCATGCAAGCACGTTCTGCATCAAAGTGCTGGACATCGTTCCGCTGTTTGTCGTATACGCGACCGTGCTGGCAAACGAATCGGTTCCTTTATAGATACCGTTGAAGTTGGGGCTGGAAAACGATGTTACATTGAGCGGGAATGCGGTCAAAAATCCATTCTCGCTGACAAGCAGATCTGAAGAGCTTAAAAGAGGGAATGGATCAAGGTAGTTGCCAGGCTGCTGGAAATTGTGCGGGCTGTATAAGTCGAACGATTGGTTGAGGAAGCCCAACTGGTTGTTTATGCTGCTATACTGCGAGGGAAGCGAGGATTGGTATGTGAGGTATGGCAAGATCTGGACGCCGTTGAATGTTATGGGCCCTTGGGCTTCTCCGTAATCATAAATCTGGTTGTACCATGTGCTGGAGAAATCGGAAAAACCGACGTAATAGTGCGGCGTTTTGCTCGTGCTCGAGGGATTTTTCCAGACATTCACGTTCTGGTATACATGGCTGTCGTAGTTTACTGTCGCTCCCGAAGGTATAATAAGCTCGTATGTTTTGCTGCCACAGGCAACCGTTCCATATTGGGGAACGGTATCAAAATAATCGGAATGTGCAGTGGCAAGCTTCCATGCGCACGATTCGCTCGTCCACCCTCCGGTTCCCAAATTTGAATAGTCGGGATGGAGCGCACCGCCTACTACGATATAATTGGGGTTTGAAGCGGTGCTTGGCGGGGAGCTTGGTATTGGTATGTTTGCATTATTGATATAATTTATCTGGGCATTCATCTTATAGGTATAATCGTATTTGCATGCCCATGCTTTAACATTAATGCTGTATACTGTGCAACCTGGTACCATGTTGCTTAATACGGTGCTTGCGTAATTGGCCAGGGCTTCCGATGCTGAAGTCGCTATGCTATTTATCATTGTTGATATCGATGATGATATCGGGCCTAAAACACTGGACAGTATTTTGCTCAATACGGTATCTGTTACACCGCTTGGCACTTGATTCAAAACCCTTTCGAGCATATTGTCGACTGCTGTTCCGCTGATGAACGAGAAGGAATTCTCGTAATATATCTCAAAAGGAACGGTAATGATACCATATGTGCACGCGCCGTTCATTGTTACATTCAAATGCATTTCATGAGACAGATACACTAACTTTGCGGTGTAATTGATCTTTGTCTTGCTGAGGTCCACGTTGTTGAAATTCGCGAACTTGTTGTTCCAGCTCCAAATGCCCTCTTCAACACTCGCATTTACGCGGTTGAATATATATGAATTTGAATTGTAGCCGTTTGAGATGTTATATGCGGTTTTTCCATAAATGTTTGTTTCGCCGGAATAAGCAAGATTGTCCACTGTTCCAATCGCGGGGCTCACGATGCCCACATAGAAAAGAGGGTCGAAATAAGGCTCATTCGCCCATGCGAACGGCGCCCATCCTATGGAACCGTAGATATAAACTTCGGTTGTCAAAGGGCTGCTTCCCGCCAAGCAAGCGTCTCCGCCTATATGCGAACCTTTTTGTGAAACAAAATATTCCGTAGTAAGAGAGGGGTTCGGAGCGACGGGACAGGTTATCAGCCATTGCGCGGTGTTGTTGTTGTATTGCCTGATCACGGACATCGGCGGAAACTCCTGTTGGGAGCCTGAAGTCGAGGTTATCTTGCCGTTTCCAGCGCGGCTATAAGAGGTCGAAAAACTTGACATCCCTATGAACGTGCAGTTTCCGACGCTTGAACCGAAAAGAAACGGAAGGCTTTTGCAAGGTCCTCCTAATAAGGATGATATTATGCTAGTAGGGATCAACGATGCGATTGTAGACGAGATAAACGGCACTACTTTTGCAAGTTCGCTGGTTCCGAGTTCTGGCAATAAGTTGGCGAGAGCTGAGGGATTGACAGAATTTAAAACCGATTGCAGTTCAGAAGTCGGAAGCTGGTTGATTAAATTGTTTAACTGCGCGGAGTTGAGAAATGGGGCAATTTGAGAGAGTTGTGAAACGCTGAGCTCTGGTATTAAAGTATTTAATTGAAAATTTGACAGATACGGAGCAATCTGCGAGATCTGCAACGAATTGAGAGACGGCAACATGGCCGTGATTTGGGATGTGCTCAATTGAGGGATGAGTGCGGAAAGTTGGGAAGGATTGAGCGCCGTCACCAGACTGCTCAGCTGTTGGGTATTCAGAATTGAGGAGAGTTGCGGTGCGAGTTGAGAGATCTGAAAACCGTTTAATGAAGGAACCAATTTGTCGATTTGCTCTATCGGCAGATTTGGCAGTAAGTTGTTTAATTGCGGCATTGTGACATACGGAGTCAACAAATTCTGTATATCGGTGGGTTGCGCATAAGACAAATAACTGCCCAGCTGTGAATTTGTCAAAGAAGGAACCAGATTCGCCAATGATGTGGAGGAAAGCTGCGGCAGGGTCGGTATTATTTGGGATGTTGTGAGATAGGGAGTTAACCTCGGCACCTGCGTGAGGTCAAACGAATCTAATTGGGGTATGGATCCTGTTAATTGCGCGGTGCTCAGATCGGGAACGAAATTCGAGAGCGTCGATGTGCTGACTTGAGGGATGATATCTGTTACTTGCGGCACGTTGAGCAATGAAGTGTATCCGGATAATTGAGACGGATTCAATACCGGAGTTAATTGGCCTAATTGCAGCGGGTCGAGTTTCGGCACCAGCTCGCTTAGTTGAGACGGGCTGAGCTGGAGCGATGAATACGGCTGAGGCGGGATTATCGAAGCCAGATTTGCTCCGGGTATTTTTGGCAGACTTGACATGAGGGTTGAAAACTGCGAAGAGGTAAGATAATTTGGAAGCAATAAAGGGGAAGAATTTGATATATTAAAAAGGATAAAGAATATTAAGACTGATAAAACAAACAGTAATGGCCTTTTCTGCATTGCAACACTCTCTATATATTTCAATAACAAAGATTAAATATAAAAGCTTTTCATCTGGATTGGCTTTGGGGCAAGATTGCTACGCTGAAATGAAATTCTGGTTTATTCGGAAGAGGTACTTTGAATAACATGGTTGACGAATATTGTGTATGCTAATTTTTAGGAATTCATTAGCCGAATGACACAGAAG
>JAJYUR010000029.1 GCA_021792395.1 Microcaldota archaeon | reverse complement strand
GATGCAGTCACTGGTACTGATGTGAACGCCAGGTTTCCTATTGCCGCTGCAATGTTTGCCGCTGAGACTCCATCGGCAGGCTTTGCGCTTGACCCTAGAACTACCTGCACGACCGGTTGGCCTGCATTATTTATTATTGGTACGTTCTGGAATGTTATTGGACCTGCGAACGCAAGACCTATTCCTAACAAAGCTGCGCCAGCTGCGACAGCCGCTATTCTTTTTGCTTTTAGACTTTTCATTCTATCACTTAAACGTTTTTTTACAAACGTATGTTGTGAATACCATCAAATGAAAAGTATTTAAACCTTTTTCTATTTATAAACGTTTTTTTATACGTTATGTCTTGAAGTTCGTTTATTGTCATATATGCAGTCTTTCATAAACGTATGCTTTTCTCTGAAACGTATTGCATGCCTTATGTTGAATGGCAGGCGCTTGAATCGAAATGTATTGCCAGCAGTATGCAGCCGCAACTGGATTTCAGCTATATAATATATATAATTATATAAGGCACATATTGTAGAGCATATAGGATTATAATAGGCATTTTAGAGCACATCTATGCAGGAAGGCAATGGGAACATCGAATTAAGGAATCGGAAATATAAGATATATAGGATGCCATAGGGATATGATGGACGTACTGAAGAAAGGGGGTTTCCTGAATAGGGCTGCGGCGGCTTCGGAGACGCTCCTGAGGAACGGAGACATTTCAGATATGGAATACCTGTTCATACACAGATGCGCTGACGCCTGCAATTCCAATGGGTGCGAAGACGGGTTGGACGCAGCCTTTTCAGGGTTTAGGGCCATTAACAATGCGCTTTTTGAGTTTATATCGAATGCCAATAGCGATGCGAGGCCGTCCGAGGTCTCTTTAGACATATTGGGACAGGTATCTGCCCTGAAGAGAGCTGCGCATGCCGCAGGAAGCAGTATTAATAAAATAACCGTGGATGTTCTGGACGCGTTCAACGACACGCTGATAGGTATATATAAGGAAGCAATTATGGTTGGAAGCAACGATGAAGAGGTGTTCACAGTATTTGCGCATGGGGCAATGTGCATAACGCAGACCTTCTCATCCTTCGCAGACCATAACCAGTTTAAATCCAAGCGTTTTGCAGGCATGAATTCTACACTGCTAAATCTTGGAGGCGTGATGGAGGCGGCAGATAATAGGTATGGTCCGTTCCATGCATTTGCGATGCACTTGGCGTCGCTCAATGCGCTGCATGGTTTTTACGATAGGGTAAAAGGCTTGGATAGCAGCCTTGATGAATTTACAGGCGTTGCTGATTCAGCCATACTCGCACTGCTATCCTTGACTGAGGAGCTGAACGGCATAATGCCCATTGATACGGGGAGCGCAGATAGGTTCAAGACCATGCTAGGCATACAATTTGGCGGGCTTGCTTTCCTAAGGGAGTTTGCAAGGAGGATTTATGAGACGGATAAGGGGAGTGCATCAAAGGAGGATATATCGGAAGATCTGCTCGATGAGATAAAGGCGCATGTTGGCAGGAGCGATGACAAGGAATACTTCAGCTTTTATATGTGGGCGCTGGCGCTGCTGTCCTACGGTTTTATGCGCGGGATCGATGGGCGCTTCTCAGATGGGCTCGAGAGGGCCATTGCAGGGACCGGCATGACTGATTATAATGACATGCTTAGGGGAGCAGGAGGATAAGCACGCCATATGTGCGCGATGATTGCGCTTACTTCTGCGCCTTGTCAGATTTATGGGATGGATGCCTGATTATCAGATCCAGCCCCAATCTTGTAAACTTGTAGCCGATGCTCGCAAATACGAAAAGCAGCAATACTTCTATTATGACAAAGAAATACGCGTTCAGAGGTATGGAGCTTATAAGCGACGCAGCCAATGAAGATGCTATCCCTGATTCTAATGATGAAGTTGATAGGTTAGAGCTTGAAGGTGGATACGCTTGGTGTGCGGTATTCACGTTTATGTATCCGGAAAAGTCGCCTATGTTGGCAAACGGATTTATGAACAGCGTATAAGCCTGATAGAATGTGAACAGCAGCAGGAGCACCCCTATGACGATTGCGGCATAACCTGCTATTTCATTGTGTTGCATTTATATCCCTATTATATCCTTATTCTGTAACATGCATGGCAGCAATACATGAAAATATGCATAAAGCAATTATTTATTTCTATGGTGCGCTTTAATGGCTGCTTAACTTTGAAGTCGGAGATAAAGGGCAATACATGTTGGAGGTCAGATGTTCCTGAAAACGGCAAGCACCTCGTTTTTCATCATTTCAAAATCAATGTTGTCAAAACCGTTTACAAGCCCTTCAAGGTCTTTCCAACTTTTTTTCATATCTTCAATCCGCTTTTCCAGAGTTAAAAAGGAGTACTTTACCTGTTTGAGTTTTGGGTCTTCATCAAATTTATCAAAAATCAGATCTCTCCTTATTCTTATATGCATGGTGACCGATAGATGGTGCAAGTCGTATAAGTCCCTGCCTTTCTGCCTCGAATATATGGCCCTTACTTTCTCAGCAAGAATCTCTTCCGGTGCCATGACGGATATTTTAGAGGCATAATAATCATTGGCCAGGTCTTTTTGTATTGGTTTTAATATGCATTTTCCTATACTGTAGTCTATCATCGTATGTATGTCTTCTGCATCGTGCATAAAAATCAGATGATACCTCCTGAATTTGCTTGACGCTTGCTCGATCTCGTTTTCCCAATCGTTTATGATCCTGTGGCGGTATGTTTTCTCAAAAGATTCAAGGGCGTCATCGATTATTGCATAGTTTTCGATCGAATCTGACGAAAGATCCACATCCTCGGAAAATCTATCTGCCCCATAAAAAAATGCGAGCGCAGTACCTCCCTTGAATATCAGGCTTTTCGGATTCCTTCGGAATATTTCAATCAGCATATCCTTCAGTACGGTTGCTTGCGCCTTTTGCAATTCGGTGAACCAAGTTTTTATTTCTCCTCCCAAAATATCACGCACGAATTTTCCATTTACTATCTAAACTGCCATGGCTGCTACCTAGATTCAGATATGCAGCTGATTTGAATGCAAGCATATCGTCGGCAGCTACGCCATAGCTCTCGAGGTAGTGTCCCGCCATGCTAACTACGGCCTTGTTGCCAGATTTTATGGCATAATCCTTGAATTTAGGGATGTCTAGTTTATTTCTTTTTATTGCTTCTTCGAATTCTTCTGCATAGTATTGCCTTTTATGCAGGTACAGATCATCTACGAATATCTTCTCTGGTTCGGCGAACGATGGACCATTATAAACAATCGCGTAGCCATAAATAAAATCTTTCTTGACATGAATAAAATTTACCTCGTAGTTTGCCAATTTTACAGGCCTATGGTATTTAGACGATACTACCTGCAACTTGGTAGTTGTCTGTGAGGTTAACCCGTAGTGGTTTAATGCTGCATATGATGTAATGTAGGAGTATGGGATTATCCTTGATGCTATAGTATATTCATCAGTACCAGGAAGGCAGTACAGCCCGTTTTCTATTCTGTCTATGATGCCTTTTTTATACATGCGGCTGGCATATATGCGGACATACCCAATGGGCTTTTGCATTATGTTGCCCAGCGTTTCCAATGAGAATACCGGCATACCAAAGCCGTTTAGCTTGGATATGATGTCCTTGCTGTTCATAGTTTTATATGTGTCTGTAAAGATATTTAATTCTTTTTATCGGTTTACAAATGTTATCAAATGATTATATTTGTAGAGTGTCTAGCGTAACATCGTAAAAATCATCTCGCCCTATTTTTCATATATGTGCATAGTAAGACGATGCATGTTGCACTGCCAAGATAGAAAAATATATATTCATTGGGTATCAAATCCCTATGTCAGGGTTTGCATTTCCTTTGCACCTTAATTAGATGGACCTTTATGGATAATATTAATGGTAATTTATCAGATGGCGCTAGCGCCCATGCAGATGGCAGCCAGACGCAGGATTCTCGCGCCTTAGATTCAGGCATCGGCAAATCATCCGGGCGGACGGCGGAAAAAGGCATGGACATGCCGCAGCCTGATGCAGCTGGAGGCAGTAAGCCGATCTTGATCGTAAATAAAAAAATTATCCTGCTATCGCTTGCGATACTCGCCATAATAATAATGGGCGTGTATATGCGCCTGGGAATGTTCCATTTTGCAGGCTTCTTTGAGCCTGATGGATTCTTCCATTTTGCAGTCATGCGCGCGGCGGTAGCCAACAACTACGCCATACCGCAATATGCCAACCTTTCCGGGTTTCCAGTACACAATGTGATAACACAGGTTATGGGTGATTATTATGTTACGCTTTACCCGTATATGCTGCTCAAGCCTTTCGGCGTAAGCTACTACACCGTAATGCGCCTGATACCTGTTTTCTTCGGCGTATTGGATATCATAGGCGTGTTCTTCCTTGCGAAATACCTGTCGAAAAGCAATGCCCTTGGGCTGCTTGCTGCGTTCTTCATTGCGATATCTTCAGGGAACATATCAAGGACTGCTGCCCTAGTTTATAGGGGGGACGGCTTCATATCGATATTCATGATACTGGCGCTCATTTTGATGATAAAGGTATTTTACGCTGAAAGCAGAAGGCGCAAGTACGCGTTCGCCATAGCAGCTAACCTGGTACTGGGGTTCGGCATGATGATATGGACTGGCGCGCCTTACATGACCATGGTCTACATATTTTCAGTCTTGATGATAACGGCTTATGGCTTCATAACCGCAAACAGGCGCATGCTGCAGGACAGCGCCATCCTCTCCTTTGCACTGCTGATCACCTATATGATGCAGCACATGTGGATGGCATTGGACGTCATAAGGAATGCGGAGGCACTTTCAAGCTTAAAGTTCTTCATATTTTACATACCCATGCTCGCCTTCGCCCTCTTTGCTTTGTACGTAATAAACAACAGGGAGAGGACGGCTGCGATATCTATGAATGCAGTAAGGCGGGCCGAGGTGCTTGCGGGCGTCATAATCATGGCAGTAATTGTGATAGTTGCAGCTTTTGGAAGCTATCTTGCAAGCATAGCGAGCGGCGGAGGGCTCATAATAGCGAACAACGCGCTGACGCAGACGATAGAGGAGCTTCAGCATCCGTCATTTGCATTCCTATGGGGGAGCTTCGGATTCCAGCTATTCTTATGGATAATAGGGATTGCTGCATACCTATTGCTGGCGCACAAACTTGGCAACCGCGAATATAAGAAATTCTCGAAGTTTAGCATAAGCGTTACCCCGGCATTCCTAGCCATGTTGGGGTACATGATAGTGACTGGATACCTGCAGGCAAATGCAATACGATATAATTCGCTCGTATCCGTACCGATAGCAATATTCTCTGCGTATGCGGTATACGCGCTTGGAAAGGTAATATTCAGTTATGCAAAGTCCACAAGCGTCAAAAAAATGTGGATTAAGAAGATGCCTTATCTATATGCGGGTCTGATAACAGCAATACTTCTGGAATCCTCCGTAATTACGGCATATTCTTCGTATACCAGCGCTCCTGCAGACGGCATAAATTCGCAATTCCTTCAGGCAATGCAGTGGCTCAATAACAATACACCGGCCAACGCCACCGTGGCTGCGCTGTGGCCCGATGGATCAGTTGTAGAGGGATGGGGAAATAGGCAAAGCCTTATGGACAGCGTAGTAGGACAGAACGGGACGCTGATAACGCAGTTCAACGCATTCATATTAAACAGCACTCCAGACACGCAGTTCCTGCAGAAGTACAAGCCGCAATATCTGCTTGCAAGGGGATATTGGTATCAGGAGCTTGCAGGCATAGCTGTGGAGGCCAACATAGTTAATGTAACGCCATACGGGTTCGACATGTTCAGCGCCATGAACGCTTCTGGCAATTCCACTTCCAGATTATACACGTTCTCGCAGAATTCGCCGCCCTATTACAAAGCTGTGCTTATAATAAACGGAACACAAGTCAAGGACATGCGCGCAGCGATAGGCATAGGGAACAGCAGCTTTTCATATATAAGGAGCGTACTGCTTTACAACCCTAACACTTCAAGCTCCGTATTCATAAACTCCACAAAGCCTGCGCTCAACTACACACTAATGGTGAGCTATGCCAACAGCACCATAACACAGGCGGAAGTCCTAGGGCCCAAGCTCGCTGCCAGCAACCTCTTGAAGTTTACGCTGCTATGCGGATATTCTGCATGCCCATACGATTCGAACGGTAGCATAAGGATGAAGATGGTATATGCGAACAATGATTCTAGAATATACAAGATATACTACAACCAGAGTGTTAAC
>JAJYUR010000028.1 GCA_021792395.1 Microcaldota archaeon | reverse complement strand
CAGGGCATCGGTTGTTTCCACTGCCGCCATGTCTGCGGCATAGGCATCCAGGAAATCAAACAGTGATGCGAAGTCCACGGCTTCCGTATCTGCTATGGTTGTGATTGCATCGCTCAACTCTGTGGCATTGACTGCAAGGGGATCGGTGCTCTGCACTTCACTCAGGGTGTTTGCTCCCTGCTCCGGCGTGATGATGTTCTGATCCACGTTGTTGATTGTCTGCCCCGATGCAAAGTCCATGTTTACGGATGTCGGCGTGAAGTCAGAAGGGGGGGATGCATCCTCCACGCTTGTCGGGGGGCTGCTGGGGTCTGTCTTTCCGCCTCCCCATTTGCCACGAAGCCATGAATACATACGGGCAACGAACACCACACCGCCAAAGGCTATGAGCGCTATTGCCGTCCATGCGGCAAAGGCAATCACTTTATTCAGGTATTCCTGTAAGGTCTGCCCTGCTGGGGGAGTACACTGCTTCCCAATCTGGGCAACGAGAGATGCCTGTTCCTTCTGCAAGGCCACGATCTGCCCCTGCTGCGTGGCTGTCATTGTGCCACCGTGATAGGTCACAGAATTGTTGTAGATGTCAAACTGCTGCTTTATCACGCTTGCCAGTTCTGACTGCAACTGGGAGCATCCGGGCCCCTGTGAAGTGGTAAACGCCGTTATGAGTTCGTATGCAGCAAAGCCCGCCGCTCCCGCTATCCCAAGACCAAGCCCTATTTTTATCGCTGTGCCTGCACGCACGCCTTTCTCGGTTTGGTAGGGGCTTTTTAGTTTTATAGGCATGGGCATCCCGTCACTTCGTTGATTATTCCCATATAAGTGACTGTATCTGTCAACAGCGTGACAGCAGACAATCCCCCAACATCAAGCACCGTGAAGTTAAACTGCCCGAATGATAGTGGCCCAACCGTGCCCTGATCGGTTATGTCTGAGCAGGCACTGCATGGATAATTGGAATTTGCTACATTGTCCCATCCAACGGGCATAGTGTCTGCTTCCACGGTGATAGTCACTTTCCCCTCTGCATCGGTTGTAATCAGGGCTGTCTGCCCTGAAGTGAATATCAAGGGTGTAATCTGCTGCCCATTTGAAAGGGTAAATGTGAATTGCAGACCCGCACTGGCAACAGATGAGGCGATGGACAACTTTACGTTGGGTATGCCCCTGCCTGAACTGTCCCTTACGTATACGTCAAACGTTGCCGGCTGTGCCCCCGGTTTATATGTGGGCATACATTTAATGCAGGAATTGTAGAATAAAGTAAAGCAGCATGTAGTAGTGTAAAGTGTGCTCGATGCCATGTTTGCTGACAGTGGGGCACTGATTGTAGCGGGAATCTGCTTTATGCACTGTCCATTCTCACATACAAAATCCGGGCCGCATCCAGAGCAGTCTGAATCGGCGGAACATGAATTTGGGCAGGTTGGGGGTGGTGCAGTCTGTTGCACACATACGCCATTCAGGCAAACATAGTCCGATCCACATCCAGAGCAGTCTGAGTCTGTAGAGCAGGTGCTTGGGCAGGTTGGGGGCGGAGGTGTGGTGCCTGAAAGTTTTTGTTGGGATTTATAATATGCCACACCAAGGGCTACTGACGTTACCCCGGCAAGGACAGCGATAAGCCCCTTTGTTCCCGCGTTCATTGTCTTTACCTCACAAAATACCCGCTTTTGGCATAACTATGATCTGTATAACGCCAGAAACCAGATCACAAGGTGCAGATGATGGGTTAGGGCAGAATAACGATGATTTGGCAACTGCCTTTATCATATATTGCCCCTGAGTCTTGAATGTGACCGCCATCGTTGCCACACCACTTGCATCTGTCGTTGCTTCGCCTTCAGTGCTGAAAACATCCTCTATAAAGGTGACGGGAATCCCTGGCAGTGGTTTTGTCACTGTACCTATTGTTTCTTCCACTTTCGCAGTGAAGGTTACGGTCTCACCTATCAAAATAAAAACATTTGATGCGGTGAGTGTATTGTAAAAAACAGCGCTGGGTGGATGAGGGGTTGACTGGGACGGGGGTTTTGCATAAACTACCACAGCCCCAACGGAAGCAAGAAGGGAAAGACCTGCTGCAATGGCTATACCAGCTTTAGTGGAACCTTTCATGATGCTACTAATGCAGTGAGTGTTTAAGTATTATACGAAATAAAAAGTCCACTATTGTTTGCCATGACAGGATGGGCAGGCCAATGCAGTTACATGGATAGTGTCGGAACGTAATCGCCCATAGAGTGGGGAATGCAGGATTGCATACATTTCGTAGTACTGTTCCGGCTCAGTGGGTTTAGAGAAAAACAGGCTTGCATAGTATTTTCCGTCAAAACTTACAACGCTCCTTTCCAGCACCCCCGCAGAAAAAATCTCGACAACCCCCGCTGGCGCTGTGCCATAATATACATAGGGATCGCCCACTTTCACTATCTTTGGCCCCATAAAAGTAAACGCCTCTTCGGAAGAGGCGTAATGGCTGGGGCGTTTGACTTTCGTTGCCTGATTGGTGAAATATGTGGCACTTCCATGGATAGCCTGTACCGCCACCATTCCCCGTGATATGTTTTCCAGTATTCCCAGCGGATTCATTTCTTGTCCATCTCCAGCAATTTGATGATTTTTTGGAGGTTCTTGTTGTTGTCGAGAAGAAGGTGCACTCTCCTTGCAGCTTCACGTTCAATGCTGTACTTGTTGATTTCAAGGGAATCCTTAGCCAGTGGATCGGGATTGTGCCCGTAATATTTCCTGTGCTGGGAACCGTATCTCTGGCTGGGGGCATCCATGATCCTGTTCACGTCATCTATGTCTTCCAGCCTCATGCGGGGCAGAACCTTCTTTGCGTATTTGTTGTGCACATCCCTGTTAGGCATTTTCTTCGCCTCCATCTTCTATACCGAGCCGGAGTTTATATTTTTGCTTAATGCGATCTATTTCGTCCTGCAAGGAGCTGTACAGCTCCTTCTCAAAATATCGGTTTGCCTCCTGCATATACATAGGCAGATTGCCGGGTGCATAACCGTATTTCTCCAAAGTTTTCCAACTGGCTATGAGGGTTTCTTCATCGGTCTTGCCGTATTGTTTTCTGAGATCAACCAATGCCAGATATTCTGCCAGCAGTTCAAATTCTGTGGCTATTTCCCTGTTGGTTTCTGCATGGGTTCCACTGCCATTATTTTCCCTGTTGTGTGACACCAACCATGCACTGAATATCTCACTGGCTTTCTCTGCCGTCATGGGCCCCTTGCTTCCCAGTGTCCAGTCGATTGTAGTCCAATCAATCAACTGCTCATCGTAATGTTCCCCATATTCCTCTTTCATCACCTTTACTATCTGTTCTGCAACCCACCCCACGTATCTGTTACATGCCCTGCCTGTCGCCTGTGTATATGCAGCACATGCCACAGGATATTGTTTTTCCACAGGTTGTGTGCTTATAAGGTTTCCCGCATTTTTTGATCTCTTTTTCCTTTCTTCTTGGGCTTTTGTGCTTACCTCATCCAACAGTTCAGATACATCCTGTTCTTTCCCCTGCAATGTAACGTTGTAATCATTTCTGCCACTGCGGTTCACCTTAAGCAACAGGGGCTTTGCCCCTCTCCGTGCCATAAGTTTTACCAGCAGCCCAAATTCCAGGGAATCCATCAACTCCCCCTTAACATAGGGCTTTTCAAGTTCCTCCTTTGCTATGGGTTCCCCTGACCGCAGCTTGATAATCTGGCTGTTGAGTTCCCTAATCTCTTTTTCAAACACCGTTCTCAGATCTTCCGCTTCTTCTGAGAACTCTGACCTCAGACGTTGTATTTCATCAAGCAAACCTGACCTGTCCACTTCCAGCCGCAACACACCTTCTTCCCTCTCCACCGGAGTGGCTCTCTCCGGTTTCGCAACCCCGAATATCTCCTTTGCAAGACGCTTTTCATAGGCTGATACCTGCCGCTCCTGAAGCCTGAAATCCTTGAAACTGGGATGAACGCTTAAAAGGAAGTCTGGCAGGGTCATATCGGCGTTGTGCGCATCTGCACAAAGCGATTGAGCCTCATCCTGATGTATTATGACGTGACGGTCATCAATAAGCTCAATACCGCTTAAAATAGAGCAGTCTTCCGGATCGAAGTAAGCCAGTTTTGTTTCTATGGCAGTGGCAATGCCATCCGCCTGATCCTCCGTATAATCTTCCATGTGGTTGTGAAAATAATCACGGATATGGAGATAATCATTCCAGGAAGTCGCTCTCTGTATATCCCTGATAATTTTCTCGTAGGCGATCATACCAATGAATATGACGCATAGATTTAAAATGTATTAGTAATAAAAAGTCCACTATTGCACGGTTCGAAAATGATCTTTGGAAATCTCATAGATGTCACCGCGTTTACGCATTGCATCGAGTATGTATGGTACCTCTGAATCTGATACGCCCACTTCGCGCACCCAGCGTGCTATGTCGTATATTGATGAGTCTATGCCTTTCATTTTTCCCAGCAGATATTGCCCTATGGTTTTGCCATTAAGCCCCTTCTCAGCCTTTTTCGGTTGGTTGCCCAGTTTACCCGGGTACAATACATATCCATCAGGGGCTTTGCCCGGTGGGAAATACTGCACACTGGTAGTGCCAACAGGAACGTAGGGCAGAAGATCGGATGTGTTAGGAGTTTGGGGATGGACACCGTAAATGGGGATTATTGGTTCTGCCCATTCTTTAGGCATGGCATATTTCACTCCTTTGATTTCCAGTATGCATATATCTTCTGGCTGCGGAAGATGGCAGCTGCAACCACAGTACGAAAGCATACAGAATGCATGGTCATATCGCATACATTCTTCCGATGTCATCATCATACCTATGTCCACCCCTCCTCATCCAGATAAACGTATACTGTTTGCTCGGTCATTGAAAACCATCCCTCTGCAATTCATCCAGCATCATCAGGAATTTCATGGCCATCGCCGCTACCTGGGTGGCTTCTTTCCTCATTCTCTCCTGTGCCCCCGGTTTCTTGTTATTTTTAATCTCATCCCACAGTTCATCGACTTCCTCAAGGAGAACCGCATAGCCTTCGTGGGGCGATGCAAACTGTGGAAATTGCGAAGTTGCACGGAGGTACTCGAGGTATATTTCAGTGAGAGCTTTCGGAACCTGCGTCAGAGCAACGAGCTGTTCTTCGATAGCTTCCGTGTTTTCCCTGTCTTCAATTTTCTCCGTGTTTCCCGCAGGTCTTTGCTCAGGCAAGAAAGGATCATTGGCATCTGTTCCCCTGGAATTTGATGCCTTCCCGGCATCCTCCTTCCTGATATTGGAGATGTGATAGTAAACCGCTGCCGATGTAAGATGCAGCGTTTCTGCTATCTCCTTAACGTTCTTGCCCTGCCTGAACAGTTCCTCAACACGTTTTCTTGTAAACCCATTTGGCGATCCCCCTTCCTTAATTGTTGATGCCTGACTGTCCGGTTCCGCACTAATCGCTGGAGTGCCACATTTGCATACCTGACAGAATTGTGTGAAGAAACGATGCTGGGCACTGTCCTTGTGGGTGTGCTTTATTAGATCATATTTGTTGGCCATGACCTCATGCCCACAATTCTTGCATTTACCTATGTTCAATTCAGACATCATTTTAACATCTCTCCTGTAGTGGTGCATTTACAGTTAGAAATCTGGCAGATGTAGGGTTTACTGTAGACCTTCAGGCGTTTGTGTTTCTTTGCGGTGTGCCCGCAAAGAGGGCAGGCACGTTTGATTGTTTGCCGTTTGTTTTCTGTTCTATCGGCAGCAAATATGAAATTGCTTCTGGGCCATATCTCAGGCAAATGCTCTTCTCCGTTGTTCATTCTTTCTCATCCTCCGGGAAAAAACCCGCATTGGAATGGAGTATGGCATGTATCAGGTGTTTATGCCTTATTTGCAGGACAAACTTTTGCCATCTCGTAACATGATTAAACGTGTCACTGCAAAGTTCGCAGCACCCGCCATAATAGGTTTTCATCTTGATACCTCAAGGATTACTACATAGCAACTCAGGATGGCTGGCTCTGTACTCTTTCATCGCATTCGCCACCTTGGCATTGTACTCTTCCCATCCCTTCTTCTCTATGGCCTCGTACTCTGCACGTGGCACCTCAGTCTTAGCTTCATACTCTTTGTATGCTTTGTCCAGTATGGCATCGTATTCTGCCCATGCCTTATCCCCTATGGCCCTGTATTCTGCCCATGCCTTATTCTCTATTGCCTTTAACTCTTCCATGTCCATTGTATTCATCCCGTTTCCTCCACTTGGATGAAGTCAGAGGAATACTCGGATGCTATACCCTTGAGATGGATGTAGTATGTGAGCGTTACCGATGCCCC
>JAJYUR010000027.1 GCA_021792395.1 Microcaldota archaeon | reverse complement strand
AAACTACATTTAGATCTCTTTGTAAACAATGAGAAAAGACAATCTTTGGATACGGCTGATATGATATTTAACATATCCGAAATAGTATCCAGTCTTTCTAAAGGCTTTTCGCTTGAAGCTGGCGATATTATTTCAACTGGCACAGGTTCTGGATGTGCCTTCGGTATGGAGCCTCCAATTTGGCTTAAGCCCGGAGATATTGTATCTATAACGTGTAAGGAAATAGGTGAGTTGATCAACCCAATTAAGTCACCAGGTGATTAATTATCACCACTCCTCAAACCAACAAAGTCATAGATATCCACTCTCATTACGTCCACCCATCTGTAGTCTCAACAGTAAAAGAAGATCCCTCTAGTTTTGGGATTAAATTGATTCGCAAAGGAGAAGAAATCTCATTTGACTTCGGTGGATCTTTAAGCAGACCATTTTTTCATAAAATGGTTGATCTAGATGATAGAATTAAACACATGGACGCTAGTGGGATCGATGTTCAAATACTATCTACATGGGTAGACATATTTGGTTATTCATTGAAATCAAACTACCTGGAGAAATTCTCAAAGCTGGTGAACGATGGACTCAAACTTGCTGTGGACACTAACAGAGATAGATTCTGTGCTGTCGCGACACTTCCATTGCCATTTGTGGACCTGGCAGTTGAGGAACTCGAGAGGTCAGTAAAGGATCTTGGTTTATTAGGAGCAATGATTGGAACTAGCATTCTAGACAAGAATCTTGACGATCCTATTTTAGATCCGCTTTGGAAAAGGGCAGAAGCACTGAATGTACCTATCATTCTTCATCCATCAATGCCGGAATTTGGGCATGCCCTTTCAGATTACTATTTAAAAAATCTCCTAGGGAATCCAATGAGCACTACTATTGCTGCATCAAGGCTGATCCTTGGAGGAGTCCTTGAAAGACATAAGAAGTTAAAGTTAGTTCTTCTTCACGGTGGGGGGCACCTTTTATACGGGATAGGCAGAATCGATAAAGGATATGATGTTAGGCCAGAAACACGGAAACACATCAGTAATCTACCATCCAGTTATCTTCAGAGATTTATGTATGATACAGTTGTATACGACCCTGAAGTACTAAGATTCATGGAATCAAAAGTAGGTAATGACTTAATGATGCTTGGGACAGACTATCCATTTGACATGGAATTTTTGAACCAGGTCGAAACACTTTCTCATTTATTCGGAAAAGATGCAGTTAAAATTACTTCTATAAACCCCCAAAGGACTTTCTTTTTAAAATAATACGCTCAAGAACGAACTAATTAGAGACTGAACATTGGATAATTTGCTATTTTCTGATCTTTCTCTAATCTTAAGCGTTCACGTGTAAGCCTAGAGATAATGCCTTCTATCTTATAATTCAAGAGCTATCCAAGCAGATAATTAAAAGATATTTATACTGATGTCATATCTTATTGGCCTATCGAATCAAACTTTTATTGGATGATCAGCTTGTAAGACTGATGAGTCTAAATTAAAATCCAGCTTGAACAAACTTCAATGGATATCTATGCAAACTCAAAGCCCCACCAGGTCTGATTATGACTGCCGCACCTAATTGCAAACCTGCGGTGTGATCCCTGGTGACAGGTTGTGGTTGTATGACAACCACCATGTTCTCTTTAAAAGTGAACTCCTCATTTTTGTGCTCGGAATATTTACTCCAAAGCTCTGGTGACTTAGCTCCCTCTCCATGCACTAAACTATCATAAACTTCAAAGCCATTATCGTGTATTACACTCGAAGCTTCAAGTACGTCTTTAGTTGTGCTGCCAGGCTTAAGTGTTGAAGAAATTTCATAAAAGCACTCATACGCTGCGTCATAGAGTTTTGAATAAACCTCACTGGGTTTTTCTCCAATCGCAAACGGTCTGTGTATTTGCGCATTGTAACTGTAATATCCTACCGTTATTTCGGTTATGACTACGCTACCCTTTGATACTTTTCTGTTTGTGGGGAACACCCAGGGACAGAACACCTCTGGTTTATGCATGCTAGTTGTGCTAATCATATGTATACCAATTTGCCCATCTTGACCTAGAAATGAGTTATGTACAATAGCATTTAAGTCGTGTTCGCTCATCCCAGGTTTAGTCTTAGTTTCAAGGGCTTCAATTGTAAGGTCAGTGAGAAAAGCACTTTTCCTGAACCATTCTATCTCTTCTTCGCTTCTTATCCAGCGGATCCAGTTATATTCATCGGAAATATCTATAAATTCACTGTCTGTAAAGCGTTTTTGAAGTTCAATCAAGACTGAGTATGGAATGGAAGCGAAGGATACGACACCAACTCTTGCACCTCTTCTGCATTTTTTTTCAATTTCCCTTGAAAGAACCTTGGGCGTGTTATTCTCATTCCACCAAATATCCTCAACATGACTCATTTCCTTCGCAACAGGAATGTGGTTGAAGAAGTTCAGAATAAGTGATGGGGTACCCTCGTACGGAAATACCAAATAAGTTGGATTTATGGTTATATACCCAGACAAGTAGGTTACAGTTCCGATTGAGGTATTATCACCATATACTAACATGACGCCCAGGTCTAATTTTTCCATCATTTTTTTGACTAATTTTTGCCTTCGTTCGATTTCTTTATTTGAAAATTTTGGGAATAAACTCATAACAACTTCTTTGTAATGTTCTTTGGGCATAAATGCGTATTGAAATTGACCGAATCCTGTTTCTTCCTTTAATATGATATTTAATAACTTCAATTGAGCTTATCCAACTGATCCACAGGCAAGAGGCAGAATCTCACGTCAATCAAGTCGTCTCCAAAAATTAACAAGTCATATTTGTAATATAAATTAGACATTTAGAAAACTTATGCGGGACTAATTTCTGAGATCGATGAATTGAAATCTTTCCCGCACAATCTGTCATAAATCCAATCTGCTCTTCGATTATCGGCATCAGGATGGTTGACTCTGTGTTTTTCACCGAGGTAGATGTCTAAAGTCTTTCTGACTTTAAGTTTATCATAAATCCAGTAGGCCCAATTTAAAGGTGATAAATGATCATTGCTCCCAACAGTCAGAAGCGTTGGACATTTGATATTGTCAACTACGCCCTCAAGCGTCATTTTTGACATAAATGTATTGAATTTTTCCTCATCCTCATATCCAGCCATCCACATAAACCTCTCTTTGAAGGTTGGTGATGCATAGTTAAATATAGTTTCCATTCCTGGTTCGAAGCAAGAAGCGTAAGAAGACACGGCAACATAGTCGGAGCACTTAGAAACCGCCCTAAGAGCCCAATAAGATCCCATGCTTATTCCTTGAAATGCCACCGATTTAGAATTTATTTCTCTCTGCCTGGTTATGAAAGTGAAAATATCTTTGCCAATATTATCGAAGCTATCATTTCTAACTTTTATGTTTCTTGCGATCGCGCTTCCTTGACCGGGCCCGTCAATTGCAAGAACGGCAACTCCTCTTGATAGCATTTTATCTCCATATTCCGAGACCAGGGTTTCCTTGAAACTATCCATGCCTGGAATCGCGACAAGGCACTGTACTTTATCTTCATCAATTGCGTTTGAAGGATAATGTAACAGGCCATCAAGTTGCTTGCCTTTATGATTAATTTTTATTCTTTCTATTTTATGATGCGCAAATTCAATATACCTGTCGTAGCAAAAGTTCTTTTTTTCTTCAAGTTCCAAGAGAGTTGGATCATTGTCAACCCATATCGGCCATACTGCGGCTCCATACAGCAAAGATGCAGCTAGATAGTTATCTCGGGCAGTTATTTTATGGTTTTTTGCTTCTTCTTCAGCTTTTCGTTCTCTTCGCTCTGCAAGCCTTGTGAAAACAGGAACAAAACTATCGATTGAAATTAGATTTTTCATTATGTAATTGCGTTCAAAACTCATTGCAGATCCCATCGGGCCGGTGACATAATCAATCCTTGGTTGATCCCACTCGGGCCCAGCGGTCAGTATTGCCAAATCTGTCAACCATCTCTGTTCCCTGTATCTCTTTGTCCTAGGAGTGTAAATTGTGTTGGTCAACTTCTTTCCCTCTATTAAAAATAGTTATTTTGGTAAAATAAAAATTATTTTATGTTCCACTTTCCTTTGTTTGTTCCAAGTGAATTAGTTTGCTGTTTTGAATGAATATTACTGGTATTATAGCAATCAATGCAACTAACACTAGTTGGACTATTGCAGCAAATCCGAAGGAATACTTTATTGCAAGATCAGCAAAAATGTATCCTGAAAAGGCTGATGGGAGATAAAACCCTATTACAAAGAGTCCAGATGCTCTTCCTACATAATTAGGTCTGACAGTTCTTTGAATAAGCGCATACATAAGGACAAAAGCCACTCCGCTTGCAAACATCCCTTCAAAAAACGCAAAGGCGATTTGATCCGTTTCAGTAGTAAGTACGTTAAATCCAAGATAGCTATTAACTGCAAAACCAATTAATGCAACTATAAGAAATGCCCTGCTGTTTATTTTCGTTGCTATATAACCTGCAATTGGCGAAAAGAAAACACCATATCCGTAAAAACTGGCAACATAACTTTCTGTGAGTGTGTTGAAATGCAAATGATTTATAAGAAAAGTTGGATAAAGACCGATAAAAGCATACAACGTGAATCCTGACATCGCAATTGTAAGGAAAATCAAAATTAGGTTTCTATTAAATAATGTTTCAGGTACGTGTTCAAATGATATTTTAGGAATCGGCTCGTATTCTGGATGTTTTTCAGTGAACTTTTTTGGAATTACGAGTAGCACAATCACAAAGAAGATAGCTCCGATCAACGCGTAATAATAGAAAGGTGTCTGCCAGTGGCCAGTCGCTACCGCGAGCTTGCCCCCATACAATGGACCAAGAATTAAGCCCACCCCATACGCAATGTTTACAAAGCCTATCGCAAGGGCCCTTCTTCTAGCAAAATAAGTTCCCACTGCCGCAAAGAGAGCAGCATTCTGGAAACCTTCTCCAAATCCACCAAGTATTCTATAGGCAAGAAGATCGTAAAAACCTACCGCTAAGGCAGTGGCCAGCGTGAAAAGGGAATATATTGCAATTCCAATAAGCATCACTGTTTTCCTAGAAGTTTTGTCGGAAAGGGCTCCTGCAAAATAGCCAGATATGCCTAAGCCAATCGTAAAAATCGTTGCGAGCAACCCTCCGTCTGTTAGGCTTATTCCGTAATAGCTGTCTATAGACTTCAGAAGTACTGGGAAAACTTGTCTATCCATTGCGTTGACAATATATGCTGCAGCAACAATTACCAAAAATATCACTGCTACGTACTTATTGAGTTCTTTATTTGTACCAGCCGAATCCATAAAGGGAATAAAACAGGACCTATATAAAATTCCCTTTTCATGCTTGGAGGAAATTGCCCGTCAGATAGCCTATTCATTATATGCTATGATATTTCATGTCATTCAGGACTGTACTTCATATTTCCTTTTCAAAGAGTTCATCTGTGTAAGGAGTCCAAGAAGATGATTTATCCATGATTGTCAGCCTGCCCTCCTCCTCAAGCCTTATGTTTTCTTTTACTGCCCTTCCATTTCGTATGAAAGGTTTCATGTATTTTGCAAAGTCAGATGCAATTGTATCGGCACAATCAGTGATCTGGACACCGTGAAGGTTCTTCTTGCTACTTCCGATACGATTTTACCCCTGTCTTATAGTAGCCATATTTCTTCATTTAATGAATTTTCCATCAATGTCTATATACAGACAAGACTCTGTACTCTATCATGCCTAAGTAAGAAAATGTTGATCTAGAACCTTCTAAGATAATCCTATAGCTTTTTCCTTCTCAAGGATATTACAATGTATCCCAGCAGTACGACAACTGCAACCCCGCCAAGTTCATAGTAGACTGAAAGACTTGACGTGCTTATCCCAATTCTCTGAGAATCATTGGCAATAGAGAATATCTCAATTTCGTCAGCGCACGAAATCGAAACATACAGGTTTCTATTGCCGGGATCATAAGCCAATCCAGAAGGTTCGCGTCCAACTGATATGGAACCTATCATGGAATTGCTCTGCGTTGAGATTATGATGATATTATCATTCGCAGCATTAGCCAGAAATATTTCCTTCAAGCCTGGAATATATAGAAATGCGCAAGGAGCGTCAAAATTTCCTATATATATTGTCTTGACCACAGACTCATTTTGGGGAGAATATTCTAAAACGTATCGGGATCCATTGTTTGCGAAATAGAACATCTGGTTCTGAGGATCATACAATATTCTCTGAGGAAATGACGTCTCGTTGGAAATACCGCTTACGCTCACTGTTGTCAGCACCGAATTGTTCGAGCCTTCTATTACTGTATAGTTGCTTGAAAAATGGTCTGCAACATACAGTTCCCCGTTATTCGAATCATATGCAACCCCGTTCGGGTAATTTCCTACTTTGACTGTTGCAATCACCTGATTTGTTTC
>JAJYUR010000026.1 GCA_021792395.1 Microcaldota archaeon | reverse complement strand
TAGGATTATTCAGCCTGGTGACATTTCTGCTGGGAAAGCGCATATTCAAAAAGATAATGGCGTCCACAGGCACTGGCATAATAGGCAGCAGGGGGGCAGTTGGGGTTACCATAGGCAGCGTAGCGTTCACATCTGGGCTCATAACCGCAAACCTATATTCCATAGTCATATTTGGCACCATAGTGCTGTCCTTGATAATGCCTTTGCTCATATCAAAAAAAGACAAACGTGACATAAAGAAATTAACTGATTATTAGGAGGATGCTGCTCTTTGCATTCATGCGCATGTAGGGAACATAATGCCCTGCGCTTTTGGCCCTTAGCACATCTGAAGCTACGCTCTTGGCATGCCTTTTTTTCTGCATTCTTAATAAGGCTAAACCAGATCCAATTCAAAATTCATTATCGCATATCCGCTGATGCCGTCAATCAGGCTATGCTTTATGCCTTCCAGTCTGGAATCTGATTCCTGGTAGTAGATTTCAAGTACGCCTTGCTCGCAGTAATCCTTTAGTTTTATATCGTCTATTTTCACGGCCGTATGGGGCCCTGTCCATACTGTGCTTTGCAATGCGAGCTCCGCATTTATCTTATCCATTGCGTAATTAAAATTCTTTTCGCCAAGGTATATGCGGTAGTAGTAGCTCGAAGCTTCACTGGATTTTAGGTATACATAGCGCCTTATCCCGTATATGGGCAGGCTGTCCGGGCCTGCCAGTATCTGCATTTCTCCGCATGCGCTTCCCTCATTTATTCCGCTAAACCGCATTACGTCGTTTTTATTGCATCTTATTAGCGAATCGATGTTAAAAATATCTGCTATTCGCTCATTGCTGATCTCGACTTCTTCGCTTGGAGGAAGTGGCATCTTCCTCAGATCTAATGCCTCGTCCATTTGGTCCCGCCGCATCATGCCGTAGTTTACCTTGTGGTTTGCAGATAGTATGAAATGTCTTATTTCGGATATTGCATCCTCTATTTCACCCAGTTTGAATAGGGCTATGCCGTCCTCCTTCCTGTTCTTTTTTATGATATGCCCTTCTACGTTTTCCAAATCTTCGAAAAGCGATTCTATGCGTACTTTTGAATTTTCGATTACGGATTTTGGGTCCACATGCAGTTTATCATTTTCTTGAAGTGGGCCATAGGTCTCGAGCATATTGGTTTTAATGTCGAAATCCGAAGCTACGCGTATAAGGGAATTGATGTTTTTTATGCAGTATGCGTATTCCATGTATGAATGGCTCTCACTAAGCTCCCTGTCCGGCCGTATCTTAGGCGAATACGCGGCTATTTGCAATCCCATATAACCGATCTGGGATGTGTTTGAACAGATATTTATTTTTGCCGTTTTTCCTTTCTCCTTTTTTCGGCCTTTTCCATTAGCGCGGCCCAGAATGATGTATTCTTGAGCAGTTTTTGAAGCGTTGGCCCAGCGAGGGGTGAAGGCCTTTCCCCTGATGTATTAGATATTTCTTCGCGGTCGGCCTTGGACAACTTCCATCCAGATGCATTGATGTTGTCTTTCATATGCTCGATGCTTGATGCCTTTGGTATGGCTATAACGTTATCTTCAGATATCAGATAGTTCAATGCTATCTGTGCAACCGATTTTGAATGTTTGGCTGCAATATTTTCTAGTGTGTCAAACACAGCGCCCGACCCTTCTTGAGAAAGCTTGCCCCTTGCCAATGGGCTGTATGCTATTACGCTTATATGGGAGCGCTGGCAAAACGGAAGCACCTCTTGTTCTATTTCTCTAGAAAATATGCTGTATTCCACCTGGTTTGAGGCTATCTCAGCACTCTTGAGCGCATCCTGCGCATCTAGCATCTCGCTTATTGAAAAATTGCTGACTCCTATATGCCTTATCTTGCCGTCATTCATGAGCGCCTCCATTGCGGACATTGTCTCTTTTATGGGCACGTTGTGGTTTGGCCAATGCAACTGGTAAAGGTCTATGGACTTCACGCCCAAACGCTTAATGCTTGCGTTGCACGCTTTTATTACGTCGTCGTGCCTGAAATGGTTTGGTGATACCTTTGTGGCTATGAATACATCTTTTCCGCGTATGGCCTTGCCTATCAGCTCTTCGTTAGCATACATCTCAGCAGTATCTACAAGCGTTGCACCATCGTCTATGCCATATTGTATAACATCTATTGCTGCCTTAGAATCGTTAGGAATCTTCCATGTCCCAATCCCTATATCAGGTACCCTTTCATCCGTATGCCCGAGGCGTTTGTAATCCATATAGTTATTTGTGTGCGTATGCTTTTCTTTTTATCGCAACCTGCATTATATTTTAAAACATTGCTGCGTATATAATGTATGGCGCGCGCGAAGACAGGAGAATGCGGCAGGTATGCCTACATGCCCATAATAATATTGGCGATGCTGATACTGCTTGCAGTAGTCATAATGTACGCATTTATATATATAGGTCAAGCGCACTCGCAGCTTGGCGCTGCTTTGAATTCTACCCGCATAATATATAGGGCATATGGGAATGCATCGATATCTGCTTCCATGTTCATAGGCGCTTCTTTTTACTACAATCTTTCTTTGAGCATCAACGGCAATGGTACGCACAGCGTGTTTGGCATTTCAAACCCGCAGATCCCGTACAATGCCTTAACGCATAATGCTACGCTCCCTGCTTTTTTATCACAGAAGCGCACCTTTGCCTTTACGGGCCTAAAGCCGTATTCTGCTTATAGCATATCCCTTCATGGCACAATGGGACCTATATGTTATCCTGGGAAAATATGCGCGTATGCGACGCCTGATTTTATATTGCTTGTTAATAAAACAATAATCGTGGATACTGGAGCCAACGGGACTACGACCAATGCGGTTTTGTATGGATAGGCAGTAGATAGGTAATATAATGTCAAAGCACAAATGGGACATGAGGAAGGACAGGACCTTCATAGTAGCAAACCTTGTGGTAGCCATGCTCATCGTGCTGCTGGTGCTGTTCAGTATGCACCTGCATTTTGGGAGCAGCGCCGGCACAGTAACGCATAACAAAGCACCAGTGTATCCAGACAGGGCAACTTTGAAGAACCTGACCTATGAGAACCTTACAAGTATAAGTACGGGCAAATTCTACAAGACTATCGAGATATATGGTATAAGAAGCATTGCAATAAACTTGTCAACGGGCAGCGCAACGCCGGGAAGCAACATCACTCTCACCGTATTATACAACGGCACATTCAACTTTGGGGTGTACAATGCCAGCGCATTCCTAAACCATGTAGTGCAGCTGAATTACTTCGGGTTTTATCAGAATGGTGCAAAAGACATGCTCGTTTACAATAATAGGCCAAACGTGACAGATTATTTTACGATATCAAAGAACCCGTATATAACTACACCGCCGGGGTACAATCCGTATAATTATACGGAAACTGTAGTCAATGTGACCCCTACGGTAAACGCTTCTGGGAAATATTGGATGTTCTGCGGAGGCACGTTCCTGATATACAACAATTATACGGACTGGCCGAATGTGTTCAACCGCCTTACGTATAACAGGACCGATTTGAGCAACTCGTCTGTAATCAATTATATATCCAGCACATGCAAAGAATTGGCGGTACAATGAAGTCAAGCAAAACAAACAAAAACGACAGCATTTTCGGGATAAAACGCTCCTATGTCGTATATGGGATGCTTTTCCTGATACTGCTTAACGCAGCGCATTACGGCTTCACGCATTATGAGGGCCCCAGCCTCTATGGTGATGATCCGAATTACCTTTACTTAGCAAGTTCGCTTATCAACGGAAACTACCACCTTAGCCCCGGGTACATCTTCTCGCTGAGGCTCATGCAGTTCGGACCCATAGCCCTGTTCTACGGGCTCTTTGGCGTCAATACGCTTACCTCTTCATTATGGGACATAGTCTCGTATCTAGGCATAATATTGGTGGTATTCTACCTGGTAAAACTTTTTTATAATGACAAGGCAGCGCTTATGAGCGCATTCATAGCAAGCATATTTCCGCTTCTGACAAAGTTCGGCGTAACGGTTGGCGAAGACCCTGCGCTTTGCTTCGTAGGCTCTCTGGCAATACTGCTTTTTATTTACGGCGAAAAATTCGAGCAGAGGAAGTATTTCTTCGCGAGCGGAATGCTGCTGGTAGCTTCGTGGCTGATAAGCTACGAGGCAGGAGTGGTAATAGCTTTTCTGGGGCTCTATATAATAATAAGGCTGTTGACAAAAAAGCTTACCGTCAATAGGATTAGCATTATGTTTATATATGGCATAGCGATAGCATTCCTCATTACGTTTGTGTTCAGCGCATGGAATGCAGGTTTGCCATTCATAACAGTGACGAGAAATCTGGGGTTCTATAGCGCAGTCGGAACCAGGATAGGCGGATTGCCCACCATACCCAGCACAAACGTGAACCTTGATTTTTATCCCAATATGATGTTCCCCTATTCCTTCATTCAAAATGTAATGCATAGCAACCTGTCCAATGTATTCGGCAATATCCTTGCTTCGATATACAGGATGCCGGCTGATTCTGATTACGGCTTGTATTTTTACCTAGTGATACCGATACTGGCATTGCTTTTGATATTCAGGGAAAAGAGGGTCTTCTTCATAGCATTCTGGTTCCTGTTTATGCTTTTGTTCATGGAATTCGGGCCGATGCATGTGGGGCTGAGCCTGAATCCGCTGCATATCATATACATACCAGCGTATAGGCTGGGCAGGTTCTTGATGGTCATGAGCGTCCCTCTGAGCGCCATAATAGGCATAGGGCTCACAAAGCTCATAGAGGTCAGGGACAAGCGCTTACTCGCCATCAATGCCATAATACTCTTTGCGATATTGGGCGTGCTTTATACCCAAAACCTTACGATATCGTATTTCTGGTACTATTGGGACATATATCCGCAAAGCCTTGCGATACAGCCTGCCAACTACCTTAGGTATAACGGCACAGTAGACCATAGCGCTATTATATACGTGGATGCGCTTTATAAAAATGCTTCACTCTCTTATACCGGCTCCGAATTCCCGTCATATATCGGAGATCCATCTACCAATCTAGTAAATTCACAGGTGAACAACCAAACAAGCTGCAATGCATTCGATTCTGGAAGCTATGCCGTCTGGTCAGGCCCACCGCTGTGCTCCAACTGGGTTGATATATTCAACGATAGCCCGCCGAAGGGGATTCCAGAATTCTTCATAAAAAATGAGGGTCCTGAGTTGCCTGACAAGCCTACAAATATATATTATATAAAATGATATTATGCAAAATAAGCTTTCTGTGATATACATAGCTCTCGCCGCAATGCTGGCTTTTGCAGCTTTGCAGGGCACTGCTTTCGCAGCCTCGCGGGGGGCATGCAGTTTGAATATCGGCGCCGTAGACTCTAACGCTTCCGTATACTACAACGCAGATTGCAGCCTTATGTCATTGAACTTTTCTCATGCATATAATTCTAGCTTTTATTGCAGCAGCGGGGATTTGCTGGGCAATGTGACGTTCGGCCAGAACACATACAACAACACATTATACAACTGCACGTTCTCAGACTCGCATATAATGAGTTTTAGGAACGCGTCCAACAATCTTGCAAGCCCATATGGAAATTATTCGCTAGGTTTTGAAGGCAACAGGTCCAACATAGCTATAGGGTATTTCTTCAACTTCGTATCATTGGATATGTCAGGGAAGCCGGCCCCCGAGGGATTTGTAGGGTTGATACCTTATAGCCTGGCGTCTAAGAACATAGTGACTGTTGCCTTGCAGAACCTTAATTTCAGCATGGTTAAAAACCTGTCAGAAGAATATGGCGTTGAGCTGCCTAGGTTTGGAGTCATAACGCCAACGGGTATCGGCAATTCGAGTACGCATTTCCTTCTCGACGTTAAGCAGATATACAGAAACAGGGTCTTGAATTTCAGCCCTTATTGGATGATAGTGCCTTTTTGGGGGCACGACATACTCTCATTCAAGGTTTTCAACATTACAGGCAATATGAATTACACGCCGACATACATAAAACCCGATATGACAGAGGGCGCACAGCTACCGGACAATACAAATGTCTATTGGAATTACACAATAGTAAAATACAGCCATGCGCCAAACATGACCGCTTATTTGTGGAGCGGGTATCAGGTTGATCCGAATGGGCACATAATAGACATAGTGCACAATGTCACAAACGAGACCATACATTTCGACAGGGGCATACAAACTCCAGGGATACATGAGACCATAGGCGTGCTCAAATCGCCATCCGCAATGGAGCAGGACAACTCGACTACGGAAACGTATTCCATAGGGCTCTCATATTGCACCCAAGGCGAGATGCCGATAACGAATTCAGGGTATTATACATTGGTGTACAGCAGCTTGCATTTGCTCAATACATTCACCCCGTCTAACACCACCTGCGAGAATGCCCTGACCATATATGCAAATAACGTCACACTGGACTGCAACGGCGGCAGGATAAATTCTACAAACCAGAGCATATTGGGCATAGGCGCGGACAATCTTACCATCAAGGACTGCAATATACATGGAAATGGATTACTGCTGAAAAATGCCAAAAACGCAAGCCTGTTGGATAGCTCCTTTTATGCGAACTCGTTCACCGACACCGCGGTCAATGCGACCCAATCAAGCCTTAGGTTATTTAACGTTTCATTTTACGGCTATAATC
>JAJYUR010000010.1 GCA_021792395.1 Microcaldota archaeon | reverse complement strand
GGATTGAAAACTCCCAGCTCGAAGAACGCGGCGAGTATGACCGCGATGATTAGAATCGCCCATCCGTATGTCATCAGGTATTCCATTGCGGATTGCGACTTGAATCGCTCCGCATAATACTTGCGTTTTCCACCTTTTGCCTGCTCATACCTGTGCATAATTCAATGCCTCAGATTCATATCGTTTGTAAAATTTATATGCTTTATTATATAGATGCAGTGTTATGATTCAATACCATGAATGTACCTCAAGGCTATATCGCCCACAACGTCCAATGCGTCGATGCACCTATCGCTTATGCTTTCTAAGTGCTCGTATATCTCCTTGTATTTTATGATGTATTTTGTATCATGGCTTTGCATCAACCTTGAAAGTGAAGACCGCAGTATTTCATCGGCATCATTCTCGTATTTTGAAGCTTTTATGCGCAACTTTTCTATTTCTGGGAAGGTGCTTTTGTCGTATTGCAACCTCTCCAACACGTTAACACTCTCGATTATCTGATTTATGCACTGCTCAGTTGCTTTAAGCAGCTTGCGCATGTCATTCTCGACTTTTGTTATCTTGTATATGTCCATCCTTGCTGCGACAGCCTCCTCGCTGTCCATTATGTCGTCCAATCTAGATGCGAGATGTGACACGTCCCTATATCCAAATTTTATTGTCGGTGATGTCGCAAGATAATCCATTATGGAATGCACATGCGTATCTGCAGCATGTTCTTCTGATTTTATTTTTTTGAAATATTCCTTTCTTTTACCCGTATCTGAAAAAAGCTTATTCAGGTTTTGCATGCCGCTTGAAATGTTTTGCATCAGCTTCCTGAAGTCTTCGCTAAGTGTTGAAGTGACCAAAAGGAGCTCGTATTCCCCGGACGTCTCGCTCAACGGCTTTTTCTTAGTCTCTGGCAGCAATGTTACAGTGACTATGAAGCCCATTATCGCAACAATGCCAAGTAATCCTATTAGGCCGTACTTGCCTATGCTCACGATTATAAGCGGGAAAAAGAGCGTAGATAGGGCGGCACCGAACTTGCCGCTGGTTGCAGCCAGGCCATGGCCCCTTGCCCGCAATTGCGTGGGATATAATTCCACTGGGTAAACGTACGTAGTCGTATTGGGGCCGTAGTTCGTAAACAGAAATGTAAGCCCATATATTATGAAAAAGAGCACATCTGAAAATGCAAGTATCCTTGCACCGAAGAAGAATAGGGTTACGAATGCTATCCCCATTATAAGGAATCCAATCGCCTGCATCGATTTCCTTCCCTGCTTGTCTATTAGTGCGACCGCTATCCAATACCCAGGAACTGCGGCGAATAGCAGTATGAGCGCAGTAGTTGTAGTGGATGACAACAGCCCATTGAATCCAAAGAATGTAGTTAAGTAGGGGGTAAATATAGTGGTTCCATAATAAGATATATCTAATAAGAACCATGAAAGCGACGTACCTAACATTATCTTCCAGCGCTTGCGGGCAAATTCCTTGAAACTTATCTTTTTCTGCATGTGCGCATCTCCAGATTCTTCGGAATTTTTGACAGCCGGACTTTTTGCAGCGAACTGCGGAATCTTATTGCCTGCTACTGACACCAATGCCTTTTTCGCATCTGCAAGCTTGCCTTTGGACATGCTGTATAACGGGGTTTCCATGAGCTTCGTCCTTGCATATAATATTGTAATAGAGGGTATTGCTCCTGCAGCCAACAGTATCCTCCACGCGATGCCTATCGGCACATGTGAGTATACAAGTATGAATGCTATTGCAATGCCGGCTATTATGCCGAAACCCTGCATGGCGAATGTCGATGCTATGAGCTTGCCCCTGTCGTCTTTGTTGGCATATTCTGCAACTATGGTGGCGCTGAGCGGATAATCACCGCCTATAGCTATACCTAACAGGAACCTCCATGCAATCAATTGAATATAGCTTATTGCAGTAGAAGAGCCAAGTGCGGCTATTATCAGAAGCGTGACGGTTATCCAATACGAATATTTCCTTCCGAACTTGTCGCCGATGAACCCGAACAGGAGCGGACCTATTACCGCACCGAATAGGGCAGCACTTGCAGTTATGCCTATCTGCAACGCAGTAAGGTGGAATATAGGGGTAATCATCAACAGGACTATGCCTATTATGAACAGGTCATATGCATCAGTAAAAAAACTCATTCCTGATATCAGCATTATCTTTATATGCTTCCTGCTGAGTCTAGCGCCTTCCAACTGGACATTTATGCTCTCTTCTGCTATTTTTACACCTGAAGAAACAAGAACCATTGGATATCAGCATATAAAAGTTTTTCTAAATTGCCTAAAATGTGCTTGATGTTCTCTCCCATCTAAAGGATAGGCAAGCGCATTGATTATAAATTTTTGCTGCCAAGTCAGTTCTATGAAAATTTATTCGGATGAATACAGGGTTTATCTGGGGAGTCTGGCGCATGAGCATGCAACTGCGCTGTCAGAGATAGGAAACGATGCTGAAATAGCACATGACATCGCAGCACCGGGGGAATTTCCAAGCCCATACAAGGAAGAGAATGCAATCGAATTCATAAAATATGCAAACGATACGCTGGATGAAGGTGTTGAATATCATTTTGGAATATTTTTAAAGGAGGATTCCACGCTTATAGGGGTTGTGGGATTTATGCATGTAGATAGAGTGAATAAAAAGGCTGAATTGGGATACTGGATTGGGAAACGATACCAAGGGCATGGCTATGCAACCGAAGCATTGGGCATAATATTGCATTTTGGATTCCTAAATTTGGGTCTTGAAAGAGTCTACGCGCAGACATTCTCGTTTAATGAAGGTTCAAAACGCCTGCTTGAGCATATCGGATTTACATTGGAAGGCAGGCTAAGGAAAAACACATTGCTTGACGAGGGCTTCATAGATGATTACGTATATGGGCTCCTAAAAGGCGAATTTGATGCAACAGATAGGTTTATAAAAATAGAATGAATAGATGATGCTATGTATATTTCAAAGACAGTCGCCAAGAAGATGCTCAAGAGCGCGGGCGCAGAGAGGGTAGGAGACGATGCAGTAAAGGCATTTCAGGCGCAGTTGGAAAAGATAGCATACAGCGTTGCAGTGAAGGCAGTAAGGCTGTCAAAGCATGCAAAGCGCAAGACGGTAGAAGAATCTGATGTAAAACTTGCTTTCCAATGAATCCAGTAGAAGCAAACTGCAATCGAAAAGGTTTTAAATTATTCTTTACCTATTTGAATTAGATTTATGGTGTGTTGATGAATAGGCCTGCATTCTTTGCGTTCAGCTTTGTGATATTGGTATCCTTCATGCTTTATACAGTAAACGGATCCGCCAACCTGCTTAATTCAAGCGTGGCAGGGCAGCAGACTGCAGTGCCTTTGGCGTATAGGGCCATCGTCGGAATAGTACTCATACTGATCTGCATATTTTTATTTTATAAATTTTTTAAATACGCAATAGCCGGACTGTTCGTAATAATAGTGCTGTTGATACTGCTTTCCACAACATATTACTTCTTCAAGACAGGATCGTTCAGCATTGCATACAGCATGAAGTTCCTTGGCGATATATATGGATTCTTTACAGGCAGCGCATCTAGCATCGTTGCAAATGCAATACCAGGCAATATCCCAATCAATATAACTAGTGCGTCTAACACACTTGCATGACTGCAATGAAATGCAGTGCAGAAACCCTTTTAATGTTCGCTTTTAAAGGATTAGTGTGGCAGGTGGGCAGCTTACCGAAAGGAGGAAGCTCTCCCCATGCAGAGGACGCATAGGCTTAAGGCCAAATCCGGAACAGAAACGATACCGCTGCGGTGCATACGCTGTGACGCTACGAGCGCACTGGTGCGGATGAAACGATCTGGTGTTGCGTTCGGTGAGCATGCAAGGCTATACGCCGCTCAGTCAAATGCTGCCAAAAACAGAAGGGAGGCTACAACCTGCCACACTTTATCAGCTAAGGTAATGCAATGGTGATTTTTGATTCGGAGTTCGGTGCGTATATGTGCGAAAGGTGCAATCTGCATTACAATACATCCGAGCTTGCGCGCGAATGCGAGAATTGGGATATGCACCATAATTCATGCAACCTTAGGATAAGCAGGCAGTCCGTAGAAGTTGCTTCAAGAAAGTATCCCGTTTGAGGCATTAGCATCTATTGGCAATTCAATACCCTCTATGCTTGCCAACCTCAAACCTGTCTTGTTCAGTTCCCGATACCTTTCTATTTCTTCGTTAAATTTAGGGTCTACGCTACTGAGCCGCTTCGGTTCCCCATTTTCAAGGAACGCAGGATCTACATACCTGAATTTCGAATATAGAATTACTTTAGGATTTGTTTCAGACACCTCAAACTTTAATGGACTTTTTAATATTTCCAGAGTGTTGAGTATTTTCTGGTCCTTAGACATTAACAATCTATTCAAAACATAACTGTCAGTTTTCAAGAAATCGACTTTTGTTATTATGCCTTTTTTTATACCCATCTTGAGGGCTTCGCCAAATATATACCATCGCACGCGCATGTCGTATTGCAGCCCACCAAAGCCGCTTCGCTCTGGCTGCCATACCATGTGTCTTTCTGCAAAATCACGGGCAGCACGCTCTGAATCGAATATCATTGTACCTTTATATTTTCGGATTGCATTGATGCTTGAATTCACAAAATCCATATCCTTTTGCAATGCCCAATACCTAAGGGTATAATCAAATCTGTCGGCGCACATCTCAGGTTGCTCCTGCTCAAGGAGCGTATAATTTTTAAGTTCTGATATTTTAGTAGGATCAAAACCGTGTGCTATGAGTATTTTTGACAGTTCGCTCCCGCTGCCGAAGAAGGAAGAGTGTATGGAATCCTGATAATCCTCTTTGTTCCCCCCGCCAAATACATAATCCACCAGATGCGAAAATGCAGTATGTGAAACATCATGCAGCAAACCAGCAACCTGTTCTTCAAGCGAGGCGTCAAGGTGCCTTAGGATTAACATTGTGCCTATGCAATGATCATATCTGTAAGAATTCTGCTGTTCTGGCATTATGTACCCTTTTGGCACGCCCTGCTGACATATGTCTTTCAGCCTTTGGAATGCATTAGAATTAATCAAGTCTATTAGAATGCCTTCGTTTATTTCTACGGTGCCATATACGATATCATTTATTATCATGTAAACTACTCATAAGGTTTGGCGGGGATGGGAGTCGAACCCACGACCTCTAGATTTCTCGTCATCGCAATAATGCTCATCACTCATAATGCTATGCATATGAGTCTAGCGCTCTAACCAGCTGAGCTACCCCGCCATGAACCAATGACCTTGCTGAAGTGCGATCGCCGGGATTTGAACCCGGGTTTTTGCCTTGGAGGGGCAAAGTCCTACCAGGCTAGACTACAATCGCATAAAGGCAGGCTATTAAAGCATATATAGTTTAAAGAAAAAGGTTTAAAATCATTAGCAAGTTTTATCAATCCCAAAATAAGTGAATTTATCAAAAAGGCAGGGCGCAAAAAAGAGCGCCCCGCCACAACCCCATCCATCTGATTTGTTTGCCTTACTATTAAAGATGGTTTACCATCTTTCCTGTTCAGCCGCCATGAATAGTGCTGCTGGACCCAATCTTTTCATTTTCTTTTTATTGGTGATTTCTGCCGCGCCTATTATGTATTCGGCTGCCTTTTCTGCGAGCAGGTGCTTTAAGGCAACGTCCGTCGCCTCGTTTTCTTGTTCGCTCATTCCAGGCAAGTTCAGAAGCTGTTCAAAGTCCGTTTCATCCAGTGCGATTGCAGCTCTTTCCTTTAGCTCCCTTGCAATCGTCGCTTCCGCGTCTTTCTTCCCCCCTGCCCTTCTTTGTTCTTCGGGCACTTTATCACTGATATTATAACAGGGTTGGTTATATATAAGGTTTTTGCGGAAGTTTCTAATATATTTTTGGATAAATAGAGCTTTCCTGTTTTCCGCAGGCAGTTAGAAATAGAATTTTACGACGTTATTTGCAGCAATGCAATTAAATCTCTAATCAAATAGGATCGTTGTTTTTATTGTATGCGTCTAGCCATTCCATATGTCATTAATTTTGGCTATCCTTTATCATTATTATCTCGCGTTTGTTGTTGGAATCGTTGGCAAGCTTCTTCTCCCCCAACACATTATTCAGTTTTTGTTTCCATTCATCAACACACCATCATATACCCATGTACGAATTTGGTTGAATGGCATTATCTTACCATTTCACGGTGATACAAAGTCTATTTTTGTGCTGGCTTTGTATCCAGAATAATAAGCAGTAACATTTACGTATCCGGTTTGATTTGTAAAGATATAGTCTTTTGCTATGCCGGAAGAATTGGTGTTTATGATTGCTTTGCCGATCTTGAAATGAGTATTATTTACGGTAAAAGATACAGACGCATTCTTTAGGTATTGGCCCAAAAAGTAAATCTTTGCATAGATGTAATCTGGACTCATGTTGGCTATAGCTATAGAATTGCTTGAGTATATATCGACAGTTATCCGGTTATTTGGAGAACTAATGGTATTGACCTTTATTGAACCTGAGTATGTCTCAGATGGAGCGCCGGTGCAGTTGTAAGCATACGTTGAGTTGCTGAGCCCGCAGTCCAATGAAGACAGATACATTTTGCCAGTTATAGTTAAATTTGGAGCATTTGGGCCATCTATAGTTACTTCACATAAAAAGCTTGAGCCCTCGGTAAAATATCCTTGCGGGCAACTGCCTGTGAAGTTCTGCCCTTGATAGGATATTGTAAAGCTTGGGTTGCCAATCGAATAATAATTCGGGTTTCTCACAAGCACTGCAATAGTTGCAGTATGCGTAGCGTTTATATACGCAGCGCTGAATTCGGCGCATTCCACACCACTGCTGAATGTGCATGACTGCGGAACAGAAAGATTTGGAAGCGCTGAGAAATAGTATAACAGACCGGCGATTATCACCACTATGAATACCATCCAGCCATATGTCATGAAAAATTCAAATGCGCTCTGCGCTTTGAAGCGCTTCATTCCCATGTGCATCCCATTTATAATAAGATGGTTTTCATCTATTTAAATCTTGTTATTTGATGGACACGCTCAGAAAATCTATTCTGCCCATAAAGTCTAGAACCAGCTCATAAAGTGGACTTTCTGAGCAAAGCTTATCTTGGTTGCAATAGCAATTTTATATATGTTGCCAGTATAATCTTTAGAGTTTAGAGGTTTATAGCTATGGATTATGTTGTTGCAGTATTGAACAGCCCAAAACTGGCGGGATTATTAGGCAAGGAAGGCTCCAAGAACGGCATAACCTTATATAATAGAATTTATAATGACAATACATTAGTGATAGCCTCGCCAACTGATGTTGAAGCCAAATTCCAGGCTGTGGCACAATCCCTGCTTATTGCGGATACTTCCATAGTAAGCACAGAGAACGTAGACAAACACCTTGGGGAGATATTGATTGCATGCTCACTCATTGACAGAAATATACTTATAACGGATGAAAATGATATTTCGGCACTGCTTTCCAACATTTACATCAGCGGCAAAAAGACCATAAACAGGGAAAATGCGCTTGATGAGATATTGAAATGCGGCTACGCAGGCAAGAAAACAGAAGGAACAGATTTCAGGATAGATGTGGACAAATCTTTCGATGTTAAAGGTATAGGTACGGTTTGCTTAGGGATAGTAAGATATGGCATAGCAAAGGTACATGACAAGGTTTATGCTCCAGATGGCAAAGAAGGAACCATAAGGTCACTGCAAAGCCAGGACCGCAACATAAACTCTGCAGGCAAAGGAGTAAGGGTGGGCGTTGCATTGAAAGGCATAGCATCAGAACAGATTGAAAAGGGGAATGTATTATCAAACAGAATTTTTCAAAAGTCAAAAATGCTGAAAATTAATATAAAACTTTCAAATATCAACCAAGAGAAAATAGAGAATGGCAAGAAATACTTACTTGTATTCGGATTTGACTATATAAATGGCACTTTGAATGAATTCGATGGCAAGTCTGCAAGTTTTGAATTAGACAGGGAGGCGCAGGTCGAGAAGGGCGATGAAGTTTTGTTATTAAGGACAGCAATGCCCCGAATATTCGGATCGGGAATCATAATATGATTCAATCCTTTATATTTTTCCATAAAGAGTTAAAATGTGCTCTGAGCTCGGCAATCCTCTTTTTATCCGTTATTGCCTCAATATGCTCTATGTTTTTATGCATCCCCGAATACGTCAGGTTTGCGCTTCCAGTTATTGCAGACTTTTCCGTTATGTAAATCTTTTCATGTATGAATGCCTTGCTTATCCGTATCTCCATTTTTTGATCTCGGGAAAATAATATTTTCACAAATATTATAGCGTACGGTATGGTTATGAGTATTATCATTTGAATTATCAAAAGGGACAGCACATAATATCCGAAAAACAACGAAACTGCACCGACAACAAGCGCAGATGCCAGAAGTTTGATATATCCCATAATTGGTAGGTGATAATATTTTTTAGCATGAACACCTTCGTTCTTATTCGATGTTATTATGTATATTCTGGATTTTTTAGACTCTTTGAGCAACTTATTGATGTAGTATTCGCTTATATACGGGGATATTATCATCAAACTCCGTCCCTTGCTTAACAAAAAGTCATCCATAAGCTTGTACGAGTTTTTGCCGCTATAGGCATTGCCAGATCTTTTAAGCAATATAACACCAGTTAAGCTGCATATAAACGTTTTATATCTTGCTTTATAATAATGATATGCAAAATTAGCTTTTATAGATGATACCATGCAGGACCTTAATTCAATTGAAGAGGAGATGTTGGAATACTGGAAATCCAACAATATTCTAGATAAAACAAGGGCGATTAATAGGGGGAAAAAGAAATTCTATTTCCTTGACGGGCCGCCATATGTTACTGGAGACTTGCACCTAGGCGGCATGTGGATAAAAGTGGTAAAGGATACATACATAAGATATAAGAGGTTTAATGGTTTTGACGTCAAGGACATGGCAGGTTATGACGTTCATGGATTGCCGATAGAAAATAAGGTCGAGAAGGAATTGGGCATAAAGGCAAAAAACGAGATAGAGACAAAGGTAGGCGTGGAAAAATTTATCGACGCGTGCAAAAAATACGTAGATACATTTATGGGGCATATGGACAAAGATTTTCACAGGTTTGCAATAAGCATTGATTTTGAACATCCATATTTGCCATACACAAACGATTACATAGAAAGCGGATGGAAGATTTTCAAGCGTATTTCAGATAAAGGATATGTGTATAAAAATAACAAAACTACAGCATACTGCCCCCATTGCCAGACATCTCTGGCGCAGGGCACTATGGAGGTCGAATACAAAGAAGAAAAGGACCCGTCTATATATTTCACGCTTAAGGTCGATATACCGAATTCTTCGCGAAGATCAAAGCTGAAGCTCCCGGAAAGCCTATATCTGCTCGTGTGGACAACCACGCCATGGACCATACCTGCTAACGTAGCAGTTGCAGTCCAGCCAAAGGAGCAATATGTAATTGCAAATATAAATGGAAAACGATTTGTAACTGCAAAAAAGAGGTTTGATATATTAGTTGAGATTATTGGGGAGAGTGCAATCATAGAAGCGGAATTTTACGGAAGCGAATTGGAAGGCATACGTTATTTTGGGCCGTTGGAAGAACATATCCCAAACCAAAAGGAGCTTAGGGCACACCACAGGATAATATTATCAGAGGGCTTGGTCAATATGGATGACGGAAGCGGTCTAGTCCATATAGCACCAGGGCATGGATTAGAGGATTATGCAGTAGGTATAAAAAACCATCTGCCAATCATATCGCCAGTAACCGCAGATGCAAGATACTCTAAGGAAGCCGGAAAATATGAGGGCATAAAGGTGCCAGATGATGCAAATGCAGCAATAATTAAGGATCTCGAGCTTGATGGATCTTTAATAAAAAATGGTTCTATATCACATAGTTACCCACATTGCTGGAGATGTGATACCAAGGTCATATATATAGCAACCCCCCAGTGGTTCTTTAACATACAGAAGATAAAATCCAAACTGCTCAGTGAAAATAGTAAAGTATCGTGGCATCCGAAAGAAGCCATGAATTGGCAGTCTGATGTCCTGAAAAGTGCGCCGGACTGGTGTATATCAAGGCAGAGGTACTGGGATATCCCGATACCGATATGGGAATGCAAAAATTGTGGGGCGTTTCACGCTGTGGGTTCATTGGAAGAATTGAAGGAATTGTCTTTAGAGCCTGAAAAGGTATCTGCGCTCAGCGATCTGCACAGGCCGCATATAGATATGATACACATAAAATGCCCAAAATGCACAAAAGTTATGGATAGAATTCCTGACGTATTTGATGTTTGGTTTGATTCTGGAATAGCATTCAGGGCCAGCCTTACCGACGAGGAATTTGAAAGGCTATTTCCGATAGATTACATAGTTGAGGGTAAGGATCAGCTCAGGGGCTGGTTTTCAGCGCTGCTTAGGATAAGCGTCCTTGCTTATGGAAAGAAGCCTTATAAGGATATAGGTGTAGACGGAATGCTGTTGGATAGTGAAGGAAGGGAGATGCACAAGAAATTAGGCAATTACGTGCCCATATCCGAATTCTTAAAAAATAGCTCTGCAGATTCGTTTAGGCTATGGTCCGTACAGCACACGCCTTGGCTTGATATACGGCTAAAAATGAACGAAGTGAAAGATGCAGAAAGGACGATAGTGATAATGCATAACATATCAAACTTGATAGGCGAATATGAACAATTGCTGGGTTACAAACCAAAAGTAAAAAGCAGCATGTCTATTAAGCAGCTTGAAGCCGAAGAGCAATGGCTCATATCCAGATTGGAATCTACAGTATCTGAGGTTACTTCATGCCTAGAATCCTACGAGGTGTACAAGGGGATGGCAGCACTGTCTAATTTCATAACGGAGGACTTCAGCAGATTTTACCTGAAAATAGCAAAACGAAAGCTTTCGACACAGGATAAGCACAGCGCAAAAAGGGTCTTGGGAGTAATGGAATATGTGCTATACAAATCCAATACGCTCCTTTCCGTAGCTACGCCATTCACATCTGAAAAGATATACCTTGAAAGATATGGAAGCATGGAGAGTATATTCATGGAAAAATGGCCAAAGGCAAATGCCAGAAATATAAACCATGACCTTGAAAAATCATTTTCGGTGGTAAAGGACGCGATAACTGCAACATTGAACAGCAGGGAACGCGCCAACATACCACTGAAATTGCCACTGCAGACGGCTACATTCGAACTAAACTCTGATGAGGCATTCAGGGCATTGCGGGATCTGTCGCCCATTGTAGAGAGCTACTGCAATATAAGAAAGATAAATATATCGGAATCAGCCAGCTCGGTAGAGGAGATAAGGCCAGCATTCAATAGATTAGGGCCAGATTTCAAGCAGGATGCACAGGCAATAGCAGATGCGTTGAAGAATGTAAACCCAGAAGAACTCGACAGCAGCGTAGAGAAACTGGGTCACTACGACCTGCATACGGATAAGGGCATATTTAGCATAAGGCAGGAGCATTATACCAAGGTTAAAAAGGCTATAGAAAGCAACGTCACCCTGTTTAGGTACGGCAAAGTGAGCATAAACACTGATATAAGCGAGGAGATGAGGGAAGAGGCATTCATAAGGGAGCTGATCCATAAACTGCAGATGATGCGCAAGGAAGCAGGGTTGAAAAAGGCCGACAGGATAAGGCTGTATTATGATGTGATGGAGTCTTCAGATGCGATTGTGATGAAAAACCTCCAAACGATAAAGAAGAGCTTAAACGCCACATTGATAAGCAAGCTGAAAAATGGACATGATGGCGTTAAGGAGATTGATGTCCAAGGAGAAACATTCAAGGTTGTGATTGAAGGCATCAAAAAAGAGGGTTAGGATTTCTTCTGCACTGCAGAAACTACCCTCCTGCTTTTGTAGGCCTTGCGCCTGCGCATATCAGACCAGCAATCCTTGCATATTATGAGTTTGCTTATTTTTGACGTGCGCTGCGAGCTCTTTATGCAGTCGTTGCATATCTTGCGCTTGCAGTAATTGCAGACTTTATAAGCGAATATTTCCTTCTTGCACCTTTCACAAAACATATTCATCCATTGCACCTTTAAAGACGTATTAAATATTTTACCGCTCTTTATAGAGTATAATCATAGATTAGATTGATATCCTTTCCAGTAGAATGATTGTTATGCAAACATATATAAAAACTTATGGTTGTACGCTGAATCAGGCGGATAGCGACATCATTGCAGGAATCATGGACGATGCAGGGATAAGGCGTTCGGGCTCCGAGGATGATGCTGATGTCGTAATAATGAATACGTGCACCGTCAAAGGCGCTACGGAAAGGAAGATACTTGAAAAACTTTCACGCATGGATAGGGATGGCAAGAAAATTGTGGTAACTGGATGCATGGCATCGGCAAACCCGGATCTCATAGCTAAGTATGCCCCTAATGCCAGCATAGTAACAATGCCGAATGTTTCACATATGCCTGGCATATTTGATGGTATTAATTCCGGCAAGAGATACACCATAAACAGGTATGAAGCAGTGGATAGGATAACTAGCTTCAAGCCTGTGGGTCGCACAATTGCAAAGATACCGATAAGCGATGGATGCTTAAGCAGCTGCTCATTCTGTGAGACTAAGTTCGCAAGGGGCAGGCTCAACAGCTTCTCTGAAGACCTGATAATCAATGCTATAAGATATAGCATAAAATCCGGCTCAAAGGAGATACAGCTTGCATCACAGGATACAGGTGCATACGGGCTTGACAAGGGCACCAATATAGCAAAGTTGATGCATAGGATATCTTCAATAAGCGGAGATTTTAGGGTAAGGGTTGGCATGCTAAACCCAGAACACCTTGACAAGTACATGGATGGCATGGTTGATGCGTTCAATGACAATAGGTTTTATAGATTCATCCACCTCCCAGTCCAGTCAGGCAGCGATAGGATATTGAATGCCATGAGGAGAAATTATACTGTTGGAGATTTTATTGACATGATAAAAAGATTGAGAAAGGGGATAAATGGGCTCTCGCTTGAAACTGACATAATAGTCGGATTTCCAGGAGAGACAGAAGCAGATTTGGAAGCCACCATAGACCTTATGAATTGCATAAAACCTGATGTCACCAACATATCACGTTTTGCAGCAAGGCCGCATGCACCAGCAGCGCATTTAAAGCAGATAAAGCCTGAGGAAGTTAAAGAAAGGAGTTCTAGGGTATTGAGGACAGCAAGGCATATACAGCATGAAATAAACAATAGTTTTATAAATAAGAAAATCGATGTCTTAATGACTGAGGAGACAGAAGCATCGGTGAACGGAAGAACGGATTCCTATAAGCAGGTAGTCATAAAGAAAACAGATACATGCATCCCTGAAATAGGAAGGCGTTATGCTGCATCGGTGTATGCGGAATCGGCAAATGTGCTGTATGGCAAAATAACATAGTGGTTGCATGTATTCTGATGAGGCATTGGATTTTTTAAAATCCGCAAAAGTCAACGTAGGGGACGAGATACGCGCTACTGCGAAGGACTTGAATATAGAAGGAGAGATAATGCCAAATACAGAAGCAACGAACCGCGACATAATAGTGATAAAACTTAAGAATGGGTATAATGTAGGCATAAATTTCAGGAAGGTAAAGGTTACAAAGGTTAAATCAGGAAGCGGGATGCCAGGCTTTCCGAAATCAAATCTTAAACAGGATAAAGGCCTCCCCAATGTATCGCTCATATATACCGGAGGGACCATAGGCAGCAAGATAGATTACAAGACTGGCGGGGTTTACATGCTTGTGAAGCCTGAAGAGCTATTTTATGAGGTGCCAGAACTTGCAGGTATAGCCCACATATCGTCGAATGAGCTTTTTAGCATATCTAGCGAAGATATGTCTTATAGGGAATGGCAGAGCATAGCAAATGAAGCGGAAAAGGAGAGGCGCGCAGGAGCTGAAGGCATAGTGATAACCATAGGAACCGATACAATGCATTATGCTGCAGCTGCACTGAGCTTCATGTTGAAGGACTTGCATATTCCGGTCGTTTTGACCGGGTCGCAGAGGAGCAGCGATAGGGGCTCGAGCGATGCATTCATGAACTTGATATGCTCAGTATATCTTGCGGCTAAGTCAGACATAGGCGAAGTAGGCATATGCATGCACAGCTCCAGCTCGGATGACAAGTGCCATTTCATAAGGGGCACCAAAGCCAGAAAGATGCACTCGTCGAGGCGCGATGCTTTCAGGCCCATAAACGACATGCCCCTGGCTCTTGTCGATATAAAAGGAAACATAGAGTACAAGAACAGCTATTCTAAAAAATCCGACATAATAGGCAGGGCGATTACAGGATTTGAAGAAAAGGTAGCGCTCGTAAAAGCATACCCCAATTCAACGCCAGATATAATAGATTTTTACTTGCAAAAAGGGTATAAAGGTTTAATCATAGAGGGTACAGGATTGGGGCACACACCCACTTCTACCAGAGATGAAAATGGTTCGTGGCTTCCGAACATAAAGAATGCGATAGGCAAGGGCATGATTATAGGCATGACCTCACAATGCATATATGGCAGGGTGAACGAGAACGTCTACAGGAACTTAAGGCTACTCAAGAATGCAGGCGTTATCTACTGCGAAGATATGCTTCCCGAAACCGCATATGTGAAGTTAGGGTGGCTTTTGGGAAACTACAAAAAGGCAGATGCTGCTAATCTGCTCAATAAGAATATGGTTGGCGAGATAAAGGAACGCCTGGAATACGACGAATTCCTTGTTTGAATGGTGCATCCATTATGGCAAAAAAAGAGGGCAATGCAACGAACGATGACAGCAGCGAGTATTACAATAGCATAGGTTTCTTGTGCGGTTTGGAGATACATCAAAGGCTTGCCACCAAAAATAAGCTGTATTGCTCATGCATGGCAAACCTTTTGCCGGGTGATGCAATAGTATCCAGCATATACAGGCGCCAGCGCGCAGTTGCAGGAGAATCGGGAAACATAGACATGTCTGCGAAATTCGAGGAAGCTAAGGATAAGGCATTCGAATACAATGTATACAGGAACACATCATGCCTTGTAGATATAGATGAAGAACCGCCACATGAACTTAATAGGGAAGCATTGGATGTTGCACTGGCTATAGCAAGTTCTCTCAACATGAAGTTCATGGATGAACTTGAACCTATGAGGAAAGAGGTTGTAGATGGAAGCAATCCTACCGCATTCCAGAGGACTACGATAATAGGTATGGATGGAAATATAAGGATAGGCGATTATAGCATAGACATCCCAGCCATGTCCCTTGAAGAGGAATCGGCAGGTATAGTCTCAAATAATGGTAATATTGCAGTGTATGATACAAACAGGATAGGGATACCTCTTATAGAAATAGATACCAGCCCATACATAAAGACGCCAAAACAGGCTAAAGAAATAGCCCTTAGGATAGGCACCTTGCTTAGGATATCTGGAAAGGTCCAGAGGGGCATAGGGACTATAAGGCAGGATGTCAATGTTTCCATAAAAGGGGGCGCAAGGACTGAGATAAAGGGACTGCAAGAGGTTGACATGCTCGATACGTTCGTGAAGAACGAGGTAATCAGGCAGATCAACCTAATTAAAATAAGGGATGTGCTGTCAGGCAGGAATGCATCCATAGGGCAGCCAGTAGAGCTGACAGGCTTATTGAAGGGCACTTCGGTAAAGGTAATAAATAACAGTTCTAAAAGCGGCGCATCTGTATTCGGCTTCAGGCTCATAGGATTCAATGGGATTCTCGGCACTGAGATTAACCCAAACAGAAGGCTGGGCAGTGAAATAAGCGATTATGCGAAGATGGCTGGGGTCAAAGGCATAATACACAGCGATGAGAACTTAGAGCAATATGGATTTACAATAGGCGAGATTGAGAGTATAAAGGATAAGCTTTCTATAAGGAGTGGCGATGCTTTCATATTGGTGGCAGGAGACCAATACACTTCCAAGAAGGCGGCGAAGCTCGCCATTGAAAGGGCAGAATATGCAATGATTGGGGTACCAAAGGAGACACGATCAGTCCTTGATGCAGACCTGGGAACTACACGCTTCATGAGACCCCTCCCTGGTGGTTCTAGGATGTATCCTGAAACCGATGCCAAGCCGCTGCTGCTCACTAAAGCAGCAATAGACAATGCAATAGCATCGGCACCAGATATAGAGAAGGAGATTTCAGCGCTTAAAAAGGATTTAGATGACGATGTGCTGGTAAAACAGATGCTGCTTTCGCCAAGGCTAATCGCCTATAAAAAGATTGCCGGCGCTGTTAAGGCAGATAAGAAATTCGTTGCGAATATGCTTCTCCAAAAGTTCACGGAAATGAAAAGACAGGGCATAGATGCCGATTCAATAGATACGGATTTACTCGAATCTGCATTCATGCGGTTTGCCGATGGCAGACTGACAAAGCAGGGAGTTGAAGAGGTAATAAGGAGGCTTGCATTGAATGGAGGGACTGTTGATGAGATAATAAAGGCCAATAAGCTGGAGAGGATTTCGGGCAAGGCGCTGGCATCATTGATAGATAATATCGCAGCTGGAGAAAAATTGGAAAAGGCACAACTAATCAAAAAGATAATGAACGAATACAGGCTAAATATAGACGGTGCAGAACTAAATGGACTGCTAGGAAGATGACCTCCTTCACCAGCAGCATTCTCGACTTAAAGGATTATATTATAGAAAAATACCTTTGTCCTTTTTCACAAGTATGTCATCTTCAAGCCTTACTCCGCCAAATCCATTTATGTATATGCCAGGCTCATCGCTCATGACCATTCCTTCCTTTATTGGCTTATGGATAAGTGAAAGCGCGACATTGTCGTGCACATCAAGGCCTATTCCGTGGCCCAGGGCGTGTATGAACTTCCCTTTGTATATACCATTTCTTGCGTTATCTATATAATTAGCGACCGCTTTGTGCACATCCATGCCATCCACTTGGGGCTTTACCATTTCCAAGCCAAGAGCCTGCGCTTTTCTTACGGTTTCATACATGTCAGACATTTTTTTGTACTTCAGGCTTTTCCTGTCCGGCTTGTAGATGAATGTGCGTGTAATGTCTGCGCAGTAGCCATGGTATTTTGCCCCAACATCCAATATTATAAAATTGTTTGACTTTAGTTTTGTATTGTCTGGCATGTGGTGGGGCAATGCAGTATTCGGGCCGAATGAAACAATGCTATCAAAAGCAGTCTTTTCTGCACCATGCTTCATCATCAGATAATCGAATTTCGCAGCAATCTGCTTTTCAGTTATGCCGTCCGCAAAATCTGATTCTATTGCTTCAAGTGCGGCTTTCGTTATCTTTACCGCCTTTTTTATATTTTCTATTTCATCTGCGCCTTTTATTTCTCTTGCTGCGTCGAATGCCTTCCCTGCATCTACAATCTTCTTTGGGTTTGCAGCCTTTTTAATGAATTTATAATATGCATAAGGCAAAAATTCCTCATTTATCCCTACGGTCTTTCCTTCCGAGTATTGTCTAATTATTTTTGATATATCTGCCCTGCTATTAAACTGCATGACCTCCATGCCTTTGGGTTTCTGCTTTGCTGCCAATTCGTATTCCAATATGCTTGTCAGCAAAACTAGTTTCTTCTTAGTTGCAATTATGAAAGACATCTCGAATACCCCATTGGAGAAACCGCTCAAATACAGAAAATTGCTGTCCATCTGTGAGGGATTCATTATTATGGCAGTATCGAAATCGGCATTGTCAAATACTTTCTTTAGCCTTATAGGTGTGTTTTGCATCATCTTATCCAATTAGTTTAGTTAAAAAAGGGATAAATATCTGCCCTAATAATGTAATACGGTTGCTATGGACAGGACAGGCATGATAAACGAGTTATCAGGCATTACACCAGGGGTCAAAAGGTCAACCATAGTATATCAGCATATGCGCGACCCTGCCCTGCTTAGATATTATTACAAGGTAAAGGCATTGCCAGTAATAAACCAGCTTGGCATGTCCGGATCTTCGCCCACTGATATTTTCATAGGCAGATATGGATATCCAAAGGTATTTATAGGTCCATTAGTTCCTCCTGAATTCGGCGATACATCGATACTTAACAGACCTGAAGGATGGTGGCACACACCAATAGAAAGCATAGTGAAGATGCGTTCGACGCTAGTCAGGGGCATGCATCTGACTAAAGTAGATAACGTCGAAAATGGAAGGATAGAGGAGCAAATACGTGACCTTGCATTGGCAGAGCGGCCTGCCAATACTGAAATGCAGTTTTCCAAAAAACCATATGTTAAGCTGGACTTTAATGATGAGGTACAGCCATTCGGTCCAAGCGCACAACTTAGAAGTTTTGATGTATACAACGCCAAAGCTGATGCCAAAATAGAGAGCTTATATTCGGATACTGATGCAACCGCCACGGAAGCAATAATAGAACTGTACCATAGGGGCATACAGGTATCGCAGATACAAAAAAGTTTCTCTGCTGGAATATTCGGACTCAAAAACAGAAGGAAGTTTGTGCCTACGAGGTGGAGCATAACTGCAGTTGATGATTCGCTGTCCAAGAATAAAAGGGAAAAAATAAAGGAGAACAATGCAATAGACGCTATATATGCGTACTATAACGTTTCATTGGATAACAGGTGGCTCATATTTTTCATTCCGGGAAATTGGGAATACGAATCGCTGGAGACATGGTATCCCAAAACCGTTTGGAACATGAACGGCAATGATGTTTCTATATATTCTTCGTATGAGGGATACAAAGGAAGAAGCACCTATGCTGAAATTGGCGGATGCTATTATGCAGCAAGGCTGGCAGTTACCGAAAAATTAGATATGCTCAAAAAGCAGGCAACGGTGTTGATATTGAGAGAGGTGCACGATGGATATATAATGCCGGTAGGAGTATGGAATGTAAGGGAACATGTGCGTGAGACGCTTAGCATGAAACCGGAAATACTGCACACTACTGGGGAGATGATAGGTTATATTAAAGGAAAACTCGCTATACCTGTTGGGAATTACATAGCAAACAGCACCATATTGAAGAATATATTAATGCAGAAAAGACTTAGCAATTATGTTTGATGACTTATGCTTTCCTTACAAAAATCCATGGCGTAATTATTTGCTGCCTTGGGATTCGCCTTTATCTGATTGCTCTATTGCCAGATTTTAGCTTTGTTTGCAAGCCAATGCCCCGCTCAGCTTATAAATATTAACCTTATAAGATATAGTAGGGTTAAAAAGGATTTTGGTTAAATCGGTAATTTGATGACAACACAGAAACTCGAAAACCATGTGGTGGTGTGTGGATACGGAGTTGTAGGGCAGAAGGTGGTTGAGGCACTGGAGGATCATGGAGTGCCGTTTATAATCATAGAATACAGCCCAAGCGTCGTAGACATTATAAAGGAGTTAAATTACAATGTAATATTAGGGGACGCTACTTCTTCAAAAACTTTACGAGCAGCAGGAATAGCCAGTGCAAAAGCCATAGCAGTAGTAATGGATAACGATGCAAAGAACATATTCACAGTGCTTACTGCAAGGGACCTGAATAAAAGCTTGTTCATTGCAACTAGGGCGAACGATGAGAGGATACGGGAGAAATTCGTAGAAGCTGGAGCAGATTACATCGTTACACCCCAAAAGAGCGCCAGCGATGAAATAATAGGAGAATTGAAGAAGAAACAGTGATCAGTTGGGAATAGATCCTAAAAAATTCGTAGAGAAGATACCCATAAAGTATATAGCACTCGTAATTGCAGTGGTCATTGTATTTGCATTCACAACAACTTATTTTGTAGATATTATTACGAAGAACTTATATGATGCAGGATACTTTACCGTAAGCGTGCTTTTTGATACCATAGGAGTAAACACAGCACCTGCAATAATACATTACATACCCATATTCAGCGCAAATTTTTGGCCGCTGTTTTCCATCTTGGTGGTGGACGGGATAATAAAGATAGTGGCGATAGGTTTCCTATTGGCAGGGATAATAGATTTGATAACGAACATAAGGCTGCGCGAAAGGCTGAGCCATTTCAGAATGCGGAGGGAACAGAAAAACGTAATCGTATGCGGATACAGCATGCTTGCAGAGAGGCTTTGTATGGACCTCTCCTCAAAGAACATAAACTTTATAGTAATAGACAATAGTTCTGCAAGGATAGACCAGGTATCAAGCCTGAACTACAAGGCGATATTCGGAAATTTTACTAGCGAGAGCGTACTCATGGACGCAGGCATATCCAGTGCGCGCGCAATTATATTCAGCACAGAAAGTGATTTTGAGAACCTTTTAGGCATAATAACAGCAAGGCATGTTAATCGAGATATACTTATTATAGCTAGGGCAAAGGATGAACTTGCAGTGCCAAAAATGCACAGGGCCGGAGCTTCATTGTGCATAGTGCCTGAGATACTTGCAGGACTTGAATTGGGTAACAGCATAAAAAAAGCATTCAAAGGCAATTGAACATGACCGGACAAAAACAATATTTGCTCATTTACGCATCTGCAGCGTTGCTCCTTATATCAGTACTGCTTACATTAAAGGCAGGGGTTAGTTTTAGTGTGGCTATAGTATGGAATTTCCTTGCCGCATTAGACATAATGTATTACTCCCTGCCCTTTGCAATTTCTAAAACGCCGCTCATATTTGCTGCAAATCTACTAGACGTTTTCGTATTCGCATTGCTGACAGTTTGGCTTGCATCCCTGTTCTTCGACTTCTTCAGAAGTGTAAGGATACGTGATAGGATAATCTTGAATAAGATAAAGAGGCTGCACAACCACATAGTAATAGCGCCGTTCAACGGATTTTCTGAAACACTGATTGAAGGCTTGGACAAAAGCCGCATACCATACGTAGTTATAGTAGATAATGAGAAAGAGGCGAATTTATTGTATAGCAAAGGCAAGCTTCCAATAGTAGGGGATCCGACGCAGATAGATGTGCTGAGAAATGCAGGCGCAAAATGGGCGTCGCATCTCGTAACATGCAGCGCGGACGATGTGCAAAACATATTGATATCGATATCTGCAAAATCTATAAACGATAGTTTGAAGGTGATATCCAGGATAGTAAAGCAAGAAAACCTGCAGAGGATAGGCCATGCCGGAATCTACAAGATAGTCATGCCAGAGATCATTGCAGGGGAGGACATAGGCAACGAGATAGTAAAGAGGGTGCTTTAGTTTTTTTAGATATGCTGCGGAACCCAATGTTTTGTGATGTTCAAGGTTTGCCCGATTTCTTTTGCGCTTTCTTCGCTTTTTCTTCCTGGATTCTCCTCTCTTCATCTGCGCTTTCCTGTTTTTCCTTCTCGATTTTTTCCTGCTGTTTTTTGAGCATATCTTGGAAATACTCATTCGCTTTTAGCTTAGCTTCTGCGTCGCGCTTTTTCATAAGGTCTTTGAATTGATTGCTGTCCATCTTCGTCTTCTTCTGGTTTGCACCGCTTTGCGTATTTCCAGGAGGTAATGGAAGTTCAGGAGGGAATTGGTATGCATTGGCCTTGGCGTGCCTATCGATAATTGCAGCGGCTTTCTGCCCTATTTCTTTCATAGTTTTTTGCTCACTTGGGGAGATTGTTTTGTCCTTTTCTTTTCCTTCCAAACGCTCGTATTTCTTTTGCTGCCTTTGCGAAAGCATTGCAACCCCTAAAGCTGCCTTCTCCGCTTCATCCTTGAGATTAGTGTCCTTTATTAAATTCACCTTGTTAAGCCTATCTTTTACTTTATTAATCTGCGATTCATCCATGCCATTTATCCTATTTTCATAATGGCTTCCTAAGATTGAAGGGTTCTTTTGCTTACCATTTTTATCAAAAACAGGTGCCTTATTGTAATTCCAGCGGTCTATGGCATTCATCTTGAGCTTCTGCGTCCATGTCATATTTTTATAGTATTCATCCATTTGGCTTTTTGCCTGGTCTATCTCAAACGCTTTCTTGCTTTCGTTAACCTCTTTTTGGGCCTTTCCGTAGTTTACATATTCGCTTTTTAGTCTTTTGTATTCGTTTTTGAATGCGGTCCTAGCCTCTTTCTTGCTGCCCAAAGATGATTGTAGCAGCATGTAATTGGCATCTGCCCTTGCATTTTCCTCTTTCCTTATTTTTTTTGCCACTATTGCTTCGTTCTTTTCGACGCGCCTGTCTATGCCCCTCTGCTTCCCAGCTTCGGTTTTATACCTAACTGCCAGATATCCCGGAAGGAAAACTGCACCAAATATTACAGGATGCTTTAACAGAGTGCCTGCAAGCGAATTCTTCAGCTCTTCTGATTTTGCAGCAGAATCCTTGAATGTGTCAGAAAGCCCCTTGGGCTTTCCGTCTGCGGTTTTTTTATTTATCAGTGACTCGTTAAAATCAATCTGTTTTCTATAGGATTCATTCAATTTTTTTACAGCAGCATTGCGCGCGTTTCTCGCGTCAAGTAAATCCTTACCTGCTTTGCTGCCCGCCAATTTTTGCCCATATGCCCCAAACTGAGTTTGCGGGCCCTGGCCTTTAAGCTTTCTTGCATGCGAAGTTGCCATATTTATTCTGCCAAGCGTCAAGGCAGTCAACGCAGCATTTTTCATTCCTGGAACAGGCACCATCGTCGCCGGCTTTTTGACCTGCGGACCTGCGTTATGCAGAGCATTTGCGGCTTTTATACCAATATTTGCCTTTGCCTGCTTTTTGAAATTCACATTCCTTGCATGCTTTGCAGCTACATTCTTTATTAGCCCTTTAACTCTCTGTGCTCGTGTTAGTTTTCCTTTCTTTTTGCCAGCCCGCTTCTTGAAAGCACCACGTTTTAGGTTACCACCGCCGTATTTAGTGCTACCAAAACCTTTACCCACCCTGCCGCCAGGCCTAGCCGCGCCCATTATGGTTCCAAAACCCATCAAGGCAAAGAAATCCATGTTTCTGGAAAGCCCTGCGCCGGCTGCAATAAGAATTACTATTATTATTATTGGAATAAGTGTGTATACGGCATTAAAGCTTAGCACCACAAGCCAAAGCATAAACTCATCTATAAATATTACTGCATTTTTGATATTTAAATATATTCTTTTATCTTTTCTTTGCATTCTGCGCTCCGCGCCGTGATAAAAGGAATATTATCGAGAGGATGGCTATTACCATAGTTAAGCCTATGCTTATGCCGCCAAACCCCAGCGCGTAGTTTCCTATGTCGAGCGATACAGCAGTAGCATTTGGAGATGTCGTATATGCGTATTCAAGAGTATTTATGCTATTTGCATTCTGCGCTGCATAGCTGCCTATTGACTCCCCTATTGGCGGCTGGTATACAATCTGCGGCTCTGGCCCAGGATTGCCGAAATATTGCGCCATGATCTTTGCAGTGCCCGTTCCGCATACATTGAATTTTTCTGAGAATTGACCCTGGTTGTTTGTATTTACAACGCCTACAAGCCCCATCTGTGATGTCAATACACCAGTGCCATTAGCAAATTCCGGAAGGCAATATTCCGGCTCGTTGTTAGGTGATTTGCTCGCTGATATCGATATAGGCAGACCGTAATTGCCATATACGTTGCAGTTTATAGGTATGTGTGCCGAAAGCAGGCTTGATGCAGATGGCGAGCATGTTGAAACACCTTGTGCATTGGGGGTGTCATTATATTGAGTGTGGAATGTGGGGGCATCTGCCTCCTTTATATAATATCCACCCTGCGTTACCGATGACAAAGGATCGGCATATTGGCATCCAGTCGCGTTTGATGCAAACGCGCACCTATCGCTATAATTGAAATATAGCTGCGAGGGAGGAGCTACGCTTGAATTGAAGAAGTTTATGTTGGTATCGTAATATATGTATATAGGATCACCTGCAGGGAGGGGCACATATTTGTCTCCGAATACACCACTATAGTATCCTGCTGTCCCTTCTACCTTTATCTCAGTCTCGTTAGAATTTGTGGCATTGATGACAACAGACGGATTCAAAGTTATCGATGTAATGTTTGACAGGTCTACATCAAGCGGCATGTATATAGTATTGTTGAAAGCGTCAGTGAACACGTACATGAAACGGTTATAACCAAGAACATTTGCATTGTTTGGAAATCCTTGGAATAGCAGGTCTAACTGCGATGCCTTCTTGTACAAGGAGTATAGGTTGACCATGGTGGGGGTTGTTTGATTTATAAATATCAAATTGTTACTTCCAGGGTATGGATTGATATCTCCCAAAACTGCGTTAGCTGCGCCGTATTCTATGGGATTTAACACATTGGCTTGGGTCAGCATATAGCTGGGATAGCCAATAGATGGGAATGTGAATCCTGACGGTGTATCAGGCGAAGCCGTCTGATTCAGATAAAACTCGCTATACAGCAAACCCCTTGTAGCGTTTATCACGTACGGATTGCTTAATAATTGCACCTTTCCATTCAAACGCCCTACGCTCTGGTTTATGTATGTGTTGCCGAACAGTTTGTTTGTCAGCATCGCCAGATTCACAGCTCCAGGGAATATCAAGTTTTGGTCAGACAGGCTGGCATTGTAATACGTCTTGGGATTTACCAGATATTGGGCATAGGAATACCCTCCCTGTATGGTGCTATTTAAGCTAGCTTGATTGCTTGTGTAATTGAACTGCCCTACGGAATACCCGTTATAATTGATAGTAGTAGGGCTGGGAAAATTGTAGGCACTGCACGATGAAGGAGAGCTTGATGTTGCAGGGTCGCTTTGCGGACTCCATGATTCCGAAAGCGAGTATGATGCAGTATATGGCACTAGAAAATAACCCCTTATGGTGCTATTTATATACGTCTGCGGTACGCTGCTAGGTATGCCAAAAGATGTAAGCGAATTTGCACTGTTATAGATATCAGTAGCGCTGTTGTCAGTTAGGCCGTTGCCGGTGTTGGCTGCAGAATTGGCAGACGTACTAGAACTTGACGAGATTCCCGTTGGGAATAACGATGACAGCACGCTCGATATGGAAAAGTATTTTGTTGGCGAGCCCTCATCGGTAGAATAATTGAATGAACTTGGCACCTGGGTGAATGGCGGATACATGTTTCCTATGTTGTAGTTTATTGTGCATGGCGTATTGCTCACAGCTATTGAATTTGAGATGAAGCAGCTGTATGTGGAATTCTGGGCAAATGACACCCTTGTATAATTTATGACTACAGGCTTGAACTTCAACAGTTCTGTGTACATGGAACCACCTGCAACATTTCCGCCACTATATATAGTACATCTGGCTTTAGGTAAGCACTCTTCTGATGGTGTTGTATATGTATATGAATGCGCATGCGCCAATATCATCATAGTTCCGTTGAAATTTGACGTGAAACCCATATCATCAGAGTTTGGACCGACGTTGCCTTGATTAGATATGCTTGGGCCTATTGGCAGATAACCGTCTGCTTTGCTAGCGGGAATATTGGACGGCGTGAAATCGCAATTTGCCGCGCAGTATGTTATGTAGTCGCCATTGCCAATCGATATGTTTGCCGATAGCGGCCATCCGAATGGAGGGAAATATGTTATTCCTGAACCCCCATTGCTTAAATCTACAGTGGGAACGTTGTTAGGTATTATGTCGCTGTAACTCTGCGCCTTTATCGGGATTTCCGTCCCGTTTGCACTGAATGCCCTGAGCATTAACACGCTAGACTTCAGGCCGTTTACCGTAAATGACCAATTGTCAAGCTCGTACAGTATGCCATCATATGAGGCGATTCCGATTGGAACATGGTTGGAATTTATGTCATTTGATAATGGCTCATTTGAATATGCATCAGCTATCAACGAATTTGCATATGGACCCCCATGCTGCAGATATGATGTTATAGACAGATTATCAGTGTAATTTGAATATCCAAGGTTTATGTATCCTGCAAATGTTATGCTATTTTTCGCAGCCTTAAACATCGAAACGTTACCAGTAGAATTTGATACATAGATATATTGTCCGCCAGGAGTAGCTGCTATCTGGCTTACCGGGCTGAAGCCCGATTCAGCTTTCAGTGAATTGGTCGCATAGGTCTTGTTTGAGAATATGGCAGATACCACGTATGTTGATGTGTGACTTCGTTGCTGCCCCAGTATGAATATGTCACCAGCGTAATCCGAAGTCAACGCAGTAGGTATGAAGTTGTTGAAATCTGCACCTCCGTTGCTGCTGGAGCAACTTAACGCGAGGTTCCAGCAGAAACTAGTGGTTCCGCTGGATATTTCTGTAATGTTTGTTATATAGAGGTTCTTCGACTGTATGTTGATGATATTGTCCCAATAGTTGGTCCATATGGAATTCCAGCTTGATGCACTTGGTGTTACAGAACCTTCGGTGAAGTTAGGCTGGAAGCTTGATATGTTGAAGTATCCTGCAGGTATGAACCTCATTGTATACAGGAATGTCGTTGTCTTAGTGCCAGTGCATCCGATAAAGCAGCCTGTGGATCTTGTCGTATAATTCAATATGTATATATGGTCGTTGGACGATGAGGTTATGAACGACGGTTGAGTTATTTGGCCGTTGGAAAAGCTACCCACCGCGCCGCCGCTGAATATGTTTGTTAAGCCTAATATTGTACTTGCCGCTGCATTGGACAACGTAGAAATGAAATTTGTTACCGGCTTGCCGAACACAGCATTTGACGCAGTCCAATTTATAGGGTATTCTGCAAGATAAGAACCGCTGCTTGTATGCAAGGTTGTAAAGAAGCCCGAGCCAGTTGATAGTTTATATGGCTCAAGATAGTTTCCAGGGCTGAATGTATTGTGGGGACTATACATGTCAAGTGATAGGTTCAGGTCTGAAGTGCCATGACCTATGTTGGTTTCAGTGGAAGGTATGCTTATATTGTAAAGCAGGTATGGATATATAGGGCTGTTTTCTGTCATTGCAATACCGGTAGGCGCAGAGAAGGTGTAATAATTATTATTTGTGCAAAAGGAGGCACCCAGGAAAATGCATCCGGGAGTCTGGTAATCCACCGATGTTATGTAATCATTTGGATAGGATGTAGATGTGTATGCATTGTTTCCGCCGTATGCACCTTTCGGCAGGTTTGGATTGGATGAACCAGTCCAATTCAACAGCACATCCCCATATGAAATGATATTGAACGTTTCGCCACCGCAGGCCACCTGCTGTTCGCCGAGCGGATCAGCCCATAATTCTTCCGCACAGTTGTCAGGCACTGGCTGGCTTACGGCAGGATAGTACTTTAATCCAGTGCCGGTAAATTCGATGTAATTTGATGGGATGTTCTTTAGTGCTACAGGCACAGGTATATTCGCATTTTGTATACTGTTCAATTGAGCAGATACCTGAAAATTATATATGTATGTGCACCCTCCGCTGGTGGTGAACTGGAGATTTTGCATTGTCTCTGTCTTTTGTTTGAGAGGCATCGGAGCTTTGGACAGATCTGCATACTTTGCATTCCATGTCCAGAGCCCACTCTGATGAGAAGGAGGAACATATCCGAATATGTACGATTGGGTATTGTAGTTGCTCGACAGGAAGGGTGCAGGCTCGTTAGTTGTATTAGCCTCTCCGGAATACCCAAGGTTTGATATTGAAGCAGTGCCTAGATTTTGAAACGTGACATATGCAATCGCATTTGCCACACGCGTATTTTTGTTTGAGTCGTTCCAATACGCATAGGTTGCCAATTGAACCTCTGAGCTAAGCGGTGCACTGCTTGCAAGGCACCTGTTTCCTCCTACGAAAGACGATGCGTCGGATATCATATATTCCAATGTATTGCTGGGATTTGGCGTGACTGGACACGTAAGAAGCCACTGCGCATTCTGATTGTTGAAGGCAACAATATTGCCAGTCATTGATGCAGTCGAAGTTACACTTGCCTTTTGGGCGCTTATCTGCCCGTTGCCCACTACTCCGTTGTCGTAGGTGGTCGTTATAGTCTCACCAGTATAGAATGTGCAGCTTCCACTGGTGAAGAGATTTCCAGTTATGCCAGGAAGGCATCCGTTTGGAATCAACGTTGCTACGTATATTGTGCCATGATTGCCGGTACTGGCAGTGGTGCAATCACCATTGTAACAAGCGCCTGACGAACCTCCATTTACGTTTACTGCATTCGTATCTATAGAATTCTTAATGTTTTGGTCAACGACGTATATCGTTACATTGCCGCCGCCTCCGCCGCCGCCAGCTTCGCCATATTGTGTAAGTTGCCCATAACCATCAACCCCCCCACATGAATCAGAATGCGCAAGACCACCATTGCCGCCATTGGCATAAACATCGCCTATGTCTATATTAGATGGATTGACAGATTCTATATAAAGCAGGACATACCCACCCCCGCCGCCACCGCCTGCATCATTCACACCCTGCCCATTATTTGAAGCAGATACACCAGCAACACTTATAGTACCATAATTTAAGAAATTTCCAGCATATATTAGGACCTTGCCTCCTCCTGCTCCTCCACCGTCCCTTGAGTTTTGGCAGGCAAGAGCAGACGCTACGGTGCCTCCTCCTCCTCCTCCGCCATTGCTGCCACCTTGGGCGCAGGTTTGTGCTGTTCCACATGTACCGCCAGGTATATTGCTGCCCGCATTTGCGCCACCGCCGCCTGAACCGCTCGTGCCGTATGTTCCGTGGATTCCAGCACCGCCTGCTCCCCCTCCAAGCTCGGTTACAGTACCAGAATTGCCTGTTGATGAACAATCGACGCCAGCACATCCGCCTCCGGGAGCAGCGCCAGTTCCTTCAAGAACGCCTCCAGCATCTATAGTAAATGTTCCAGTAGCTGTCATCGATTGGTTGTTGGTTATTACAGTGACACCGCTATCTATAGTTATGTCTGTGGCACAGACAGAGCTTTGCAGTGTGTAGGGTTTTGCAGTGTTTGAATAGGTTTTTGACGTAGATGCAACAGTGCACGTTGATGGCGCAGGAGCAGACATTATAGGTATACTCCTGATTGCACCTGCACTTGAGGCGTTTAGATTATAGGTTAGATTAACCGCTGACGCCGAAGCGTTAGATGTTAGCAGCGTAAATATTGACAATGCAATGAATATGCCGATAAGATGATGTATCTGCTCCATAATCCTTGCCACTATGAGATTTGCTAAATTTTATTGTAATTAAGTATATTTATAACTTATGCGTTGGCATTATTTAGGCATTTGCCAATGTGCCAATACTGCAATTGCAATTATGCCATATTTTTGAGTTCTTTTTCTATTCTGCCTGAAATTTCCAGTATTTGCCCAGGCAGCAATTTGAAAACACGGTCTTCTCCGTTGCCTATTTTATCTGATATACGCGATGCCGCTTCCTTGCTCACGCCCATATATTTTGATGAATCGGCAATTGCGTTCTTTAATCTTTTCTTCTTATGCTCCATCAGCATGCCGATTATCGACGCTATTTTTGGGCTTATGCTGCGGTCCAGCGGCTTCACCAATACGATTATGGAATCGACTTTCGGAATCGGATAGAAATTAGATCTCGGCACTTTCATAATCTGTGTGACCTTATTTGTAAGGGCCATCATAACGCCTAGCTTGGAGTATTTTTTTGTGCCTGGCTTCGCCAGCATATGCTCTACGAATTCCTTCTGCAGGCACAATACTGCTTCCATACCGTGATTCGACAGCCACATGAGCGTCTTGCTGGATAATTGATAGGGTATGTTTGACACGACTATGTCAAAACCATCTAACGCTTCATTAGTTAAGGAGAAAAAATCTGAGTTCAATACTTTTAGGTTCCTGTGCGATTCCCTTTCGATCAGCATATTGTAAACCCTTGTGTCCTTTTCTACTGCAAGTACCTTCTTGCTTGTCTTGCATAGTTGCCTTGTCAATATGCCCAATCCCGGGCCTATCTCTATAACGTTCCTGCCGGATGCATAAGCTGCTTCGATCTCAGCTATGTGCTCATTTACGAGGAAGTTCTGGCCAAGGCTTTTCTTGGGGCGCAGCGCCTTTGCCATCATGATATATTCGTTGGGCATAAATTTACACTAGATTTAGTATTCTTGGTACATCTTTTTATATATGATTTTCTTATAAAGATTATGCTTAAAGCTCAAAGCGCAGTTGAGTTTCTTTCAGTATACGGCTTTATTATATTGGTAATAGCCATAGCCATTGCAGTGCTCGTGCTGTTTATGTCCATACCAAAGACCATACTGCCTACGCAATGCTCGTTTCTCAGCGGATTCTCGTGCGTTGATGGGATATACACCATAAATTCTACCGCAGGCGTTAATTCTATACTCCTGATAAGTGCTACAGACATGCAGCCAGGAATAGTGAACATAAGCAGCTTCAGCGGCTTTATAGATTACCATGAGAGCACTTCAGGATACTGTGTTCCAAGCGTTGCAACAGAAGGGCAAAAGGTATACTGCATAGCAAATATAGGCGTTACGCCAGCATTCGGATCAGTATACTTTGGCACATTTGATATATATGCGAATTACTGCACGCCATCATCAAGCAATTTTTACACGACCAAGTGTCCGGCAGACAGTAATTATACATACGGCGGCAATATAAGAACGCAAACCGTGAAGTTGAACTTTGGAAAGAACACAAATACGCAGATAAACATAACGAACAGCCAGAAGAGCGCTGTGCCTGCGCACTTTCAGGAATTGATCAGCTTTAACCCTTCCGGATACGTATTATATGAAAGGCCTGATTTAGGCAACATACGATTTTATTACAAGAGCAAGGAGCTTTACAGCTGGTGCGAAGCTAACTGCTCCAGCTCTGCAACTGGCAACGCGATATTCTGGGTAAGGCTCCCTGTTGCGATACCTCCATCGCATAACCTTAGCATAAGCATGTACATATTGCCGCTTACAGTTGGCTACAGCGGCCAGTATGCTGGCGAAGCTCCACAACTATCATGCCCTAACCCTGCAGACACTGCAGGGTGCATAGAATATGGCAAATACGACAATGGCGCAAGGGTGTTTGATTCTTATTGGAATTTCTCAGGAACCACAGCGCCACCAGGTTGGACAACCTTAGAAGGTGCTGTGAGTTACAATAATGAAATTTCTTTATCAGCAACAAGCGATGCATATTACTCTAGTTCTCAATATGCACCTGCACAATACATATTAGAGGGATTGACGCCATCTACAACTGCAGCCTGGGGAGGATTGATTTGGGCAACTTCATGGAATGCAGGAGGCGGTGCATATGGCCTCGAAAATGGACAAACATCTGGAGTGACAGGATTAACGGAGCAAGTCTACTCAGTGAATGGGGGTGCTGGCGATTATGTTAATGGAATAAGTACATCAACCCCATTTATGAACGGAATGCATTGGGATGGAACATCTAATGCAACAGGCTACATAAACTACGCTTCACCATTAACTGCACCTACCACAGACGCCCCTGCAATTAGCAAATCATACGCTGGAGTCGGAGCATGGGGAAGCGGATATATTACTTTTGATTGGATACGTATACGCACGTATCCTCCGGGAGGGGTTATGCCTGTGGCACATATCGGCAGCGTCAGCATAATTTCGTGAATGCTAACACATTATTTTATATAATTTTATCATCAAGTATTAGAGTTAATTCCTGCCTCAATAGCTCAGGAGTAGAGCGTCTGCATGGTAAATTTTTTCCATAGAGCAGAAGGCCGTGGGTGCGATTCCCACTTGAGGCTTATGC
>JAJYUR010000025.1 GCA_021792395.1 Microcaldota archaeon | reverse complement strand
CTTGGTTTCCATACGCACATATGACTTGAAAATCCTAAATAGCTATGGTTTATTGCGTTTTTTCTTCATTTCTGGGATAGTGAATCTATTCCAGAATATTTTATAGAGCTTAAATTTATCTGGTATGTCCCTCAGATATGGGATGTACGGCAGAAAAATCAGAAGTGCAAATACAAATACGGCTATTACGCCGTTTTCAAGATCCGACCACCAAGGTATTCCTGCAGTAAAAATTTCCAAAAGGTTATATGGAGCAACCCAGTAGCTGCCTATCTGCCACCATTCCCCGCCAGCGCGTATCATCCCATACTGCGATGTCCTGAGCCCGTATTCTGTTGCGGTTGTATATAGCACACCAGAATCGGCAAGGAAGCGTATGTCATACGTTTCATTCAATCCACTGCTCGTCTCGCCCTGCAGGGCTTCTCCATAAAGCCCACTATCAGCCATGCGTGTCAGCGTACCAATTACTACAATCAAAGGGTCCGATGAATTCATGGAATTTGCTATGGAACCATTTGCGTTGAAATATGAAAATGCCTGGTTTACGCTATTATTTTGCGCTGAAGCATTCTCAGATAGGAAAACGTCCTCGTAGTTCCTAGTGCGTGTTGAATTTACGTATTCATCGTAAGGCACTGTAACATAGGCATTCCTAGTGTTGAATGAATACGGGTCTATCGTATCGAGATATGTGGCGGTCCCTGACGTGAATGTGAACTCCTTTAAAAGGGTAATGGCCATTATGCTCGGAGTAGAGTGCGCTATGCCTTGTATGGTTACAGGCGGTACATATGGAGCCCTTAGGAATATCGCAAATAATAGTATAATTATGAATATGTATGCCATCCTCCTATACATTTTCTTGTGATCTGCTGGCACCATTCTGTATGGTATGCCTTTTTTATATGGCACACTCAAGCCCTTCCTTTTTACCAGCATGTAATGGGTAAACATCAGTATTACAAGCAATAGGGGTATTATCGCTATATGCCACCCCAATAATGCGCCTTGATTAAGTGGATTGACCCAATAACCTAAGCCAAAGCCGTTCCATAAATCAGCTCCTGCCTTATCATTCCATTGCGATACGAAATCTCCCCTTAGCCCTATGCCAAAGGCATACTCTAGGAACACCAGGAGCAGCATCAGGCTGCCTAACATCCATACAAGCTTCTTCTTTTTGAACGATGATGTGGAAAATTGAACAAACAAGTGCACCAATATCAGCGTAACGAATGCTTCTGCAGCCCACAGATGTATGCTGCGCATAAATGTGCCTATTGCCGTAAGATCCCACCAATATGGTCCAAATATGACCATTATGATGCCGCTGGCTGCAAGTATGCCAAATATCTCAAGCAGATAAATGCCTATTGTGAAGAAAAAGTTGTTGCCATATGACGGAACGCTCCTTATATAAAAAAATTCTATAAATGACTTAATTTCTGATTTAATTGACTGATCCCCTGCTTCTTTGCCAGGCGTGGTTGGAATCGCATTCTCTCCAGTGCCTACGCCAGATTTATCTGTTTCATCTGTTTGCATTGAATCCGCCATAACCGATAAATATATTGTTTAAAAGATGTGGCATTTTACTATGTACTGTTGCCCCTATGCTATATCTATGCCTAATTATAATAAAGGCAGTGTGCCAATAATGCCGATGTCGACATCATTGGGCAATTAAACTGGCTAAAATTATTCCTTCTTCTTCCTTCCCTGTCTAGCCCTAGATACATAGCCATCGCTGTCTATGAAGTATATGTAACCCTTTTCCCTGTCTACCTTTTCGTTTCCGACCTTCCTTTTGGTGCCAGACTTGTTTGCTCTCTGCGGGCTTTGCCATGCATATCCGTCCTTTCCGAGATAATACAGGTATCCTTCCTCTCTCTTTATAGCCTCTCTTGATACTCGTTCTGCCATGAAATCACGTATTATTATATGCAGTTCAATATTTTAAAATGCGATGTTTCCAAAAGAAGATTTAAAAACCTATCTTAAAGCGCATGTTTTGGTGTTTTTTGTGCACAATATTTTTAAATATTCGCTGCATCAAGTAATATGGCCTTTGGCAGCAGGAATAAATACAATGAGTAAAAATCTTAAACCCATTCACCTTGATTATTCTGGAGCTGGCTATTCTCCTTCTGCATTAGTCAAAAGATCCATATACAGCGCCTCAAAACAGGCCGATTGCTATCCCTACGAAGGATATGATATGCTGCATGAAAAGATAGCTGAATATTGCAAGACAGAGAGCAGGAATATTTATGCTACAAACGGTGGGGATGAGGCCATAGAGCTCCTTGTAACAATATTCGGAAGGAAGATGCTTGTACCAATACCAACATACAATGAATATGAATATATAGGCAAAAGCAGGAATTCAGAGATAAGGTATAAAAATTGCCTTCGTGATGACAATTCGTATTCATTGAACTATACAAAGGCTGACCTTAAATGGGCCACGCTTGTATGGATATGCAACCCCAACAACCCCACAGGAAGCATAATACCTAGGAGGGACATATTATGGGTGCTCGACAATACGGATGCGATAGTTGCAGTAGACGAGGCCTATTACGAGTTCGCCGGAAACAGCGTTGTTGACCTTATAAAGAAGTATAAGAATCTTGTTGTGCTGCGAACATTTTCAAAGGGATTCGGGCTAGCTGGATTGCGGTTGGGGTATATGGTATCAGATTCGTCTAGAATATCAAGCTTAAAGGCAGCTGCGCAGGAATTTAACGTGAACCGGATTGCAAGGGCAGCTGGAATCGCTGCACTTTCGAGTCTAGGCTATTATAAAAAAAGGATAGCTTCTATGAAAAGGCTAAGGGATGAGTTTGAGCAGTTTGCGTTGGGATTAGGTATATATGCGTTCAAATCGAATGGTGGTTTTGCGTTCCTGAAGTTCAAGAGCATCGCTGAACTGGAGAAGATTTATGTAGGATTGAAAAATAAGGGCATCTTCGTATTCAAGGCTTCTGATTCTGAGTTTACAGGCCTTAAGGGCCCGTACATGAGGATAGCCATAGGCAATAGGGGTGATTTGTCTGTGCTGAAGAAGGAGCTTAAATCGTTAATGCAGAAGCAAAAATTATCAGACGGCAAGCTGAGATAGCAGGTACAGATATTAATTGCATATCGATAAAAAATGCAAAAACATGATATAAAAAGGATAAGAATAAAATAAAAAATATAATAAAAATTCCAATGCTTTTAAGGCATTAAGATTAGGACATTATTTCTCCTGTTGCAAATCTTTCCTTTACATCAGTTATCCTTACCTTTACAGCATCTCCTTCTTTCGCTCCCTTGACAAAGATTACAAAGCCGTCCTTTTTGGCTATTCCATCGCCTTTCGATGCAACTGCCTCAACCTTAACGTCTACTTCATCTCCTACCTTTACAGGCTTAGGTTGTGATGGTCCTGAAAATCTGTTCATTCCTCCCCTTCTGTCACCGCGCATTCCACGGCCTTCTTCAAAAGATCTGTCTTCTTCCATTCCTTCGTCTTGATTCATTCAATTCACTTTATTTTTTTGCACGTAAAATTAGAGCAGTTACGCCTTAATTTGTCCGCATATATATCACGCTATATAGATATTAATGGCTTTCGGTTGGCAGGATATTATGAAATTAGATAGCCAAGGCGCACGTTTCTACAATATTATCATATAAATGCAATAACTGCAACATTGTGCAACATGCTCAATCTGGCAGTTTATCTATTATTTCGCTCATCTCTTTATAATGCTTTTTTATTATAGACTCAGCATTTGGACCAAGCATTTTTTTGGTATTTATCTTGCAGATTTCCATGGCTTCTTTCAGACCATTCTTGCCTGGATTATTTATATCGACATTGCACTTTCGGAACGCATCCCCCACGAATAGCTTAACGCGTGCTTTTAACTCTTTCTCAGGTATCTCTTGGCCAAGGGCTTTATTTATCTCCTCATTAGCAGTAGTGAAGCAAGTTATAAGCCTTTGCACTGCAATCTTTGGCGTGATCCTTTCACTTTCCGGTATTTCCATAATATATATTTTTATATATGCCTTTTATATCAGCTAGCTACCGATTTTTATCCTGCTACACATTTATACATGGCCATTTGCAATGCGGTATTTTTTCAAAAGGTATAAGCTTATTGCCAGCGCACTGACGGCGTTCTTTATGCGGCCGCCTTCGAGCAGTTTAATAGCGTCTTCGAGCGTTGTTTCGAACACCTTTATATCCTCATGCTCGTCCAGATGCTGTGCTCCCATTTTTCCGCATTCGGCAATGTATACGTAGGCATATTCGTTGCTTATGCCAGGGCTTACGAAGCATTCCAGAATTTTATTGATGGCTTTTGCCTTATACCCGGTCTCTTCTTCCAATTCTCTTCTTGCTGCCTTGATTGGAGATTCATGGGCGTTTATTATGCCTGCAGGAAGCTCATATATCCATATGCCAGGCACCGGCCTATACTGCTTTATCATAATCAGCTTGCCATTTGATATGGGAAGTATCACTGCCACTCTTGGCGCCATTACTGCTTCTTTTTGCATCCGCTTTCCATTAGGGAGCATGACATTTTGGATACGCACTTTAAACCTCCTTCCATCAAATGCAATGCCCTTTCCGTTAGGCGAAAATGCCCTTTTTGACTTCATGATGCTATCCCTAAATTAAATATATACTGTAGCAAATGCAATCTGAAACTATTATACTTATATCGTAATTTATGTTTATACATGTTGTGCTCGCCATTCTGCAATTTGTTTTAGCTTGAGGACTCCACTGCTAAGTTTTGTTTGTTTTGCAGACCAATCGCGCTATCTCTGAGGCATGAGATTTCACACCAATATGCATAAAAGCTTTCTATAAAATTTATATGCCTTAACACAATGGTTATTCAACGGTTTATAAGTATAAATGCGTGAGTTGATTGGACATAGTGCAATACGTTATTCTGGCGTCGTTTATCGCAGCGATGCTATGGGGGCTAGAAGACGCTTTATCCAAAAAGCCTGTCGATGCGATAGGCATAAGCATAACTACGATTATAATACTCCTATCTGGGCTTATCCCCATTGCTATCATAGCGCTATTTTACGACGCACCTATGACAAATATAGAACTTGCACTCTCTTCTGTTGCAGGGATATTCTGGGGGTTGGGCTTTATACTCATATACAAATCAGTATCAACTGAGAACGTCACAAGCACATATGTTATAAATGAAATCCTGCCTGCAGCCATAATACTTTTTGGAGTGCTAGGTTTAAAAGAACACATAAGCAGCTTAAATTCTGTGCTTATGGCATTCATATTCATCGGTGCTGTGCTTGTAATGCTTATGGACAGCCTAAAATTAAACAAACGGCTGCTATACGCACTTTTTGCAAACTTTTCCTGGGCGGTTTTCTGGATATTAATGATAACCACAATAGATATGTCGAGGCACTTTGCGATGCCACTCTTAATCGCAAGGGTTATTGCTACAGCAGCAATAGCCCTATTTTTTATAGGGGTGCTCAAGAAATCAGGTACAAAAAATGTTTTAAAAAAGTTTCCTAAAAGAAGCATGCTTTATTTGCCGTTTGCAATCGCAATCTTTATAGGAGTAATAGACGGGCTTGGCAATGACATGTTTGGGTTTGTCAGCACTACTAACCTTGTAGCACTTGGCGGAGGCATAATAGCAATAAGCCCAATAGTGGTTGCACTCTTAGGAAGAATATGGTATAAAGACAGATTGGTAGTTGTTCAATGGATAGGATTTGGAATAATGGTAATAGCTGCAATACTGATGGCATTATTTTGACATGATATCCTACTGCCCGTAAATTGCGTGGGCATCCTCTGCGTTCATGTAATAACTACAGTTTTATCGATGGAAGGCTATTGTTAGCCGGCTTGATAAGATATGTATGGGTTCTCTTTATACTAAAGATGCTGAAATAATTAGAAAAATAAATGAAAAGGCTAGCCTGAAAGAATGGGGAGCCGGAGATTTGAACTCCGATCGCAAGCGCCCAAGGCTTGCAGTCTGCCAGGTTAGCGTAGCTCCCCGTTTAAGGTATCTTTATCTAGACAGTTTAATATTCCTTTGTATAAATTTTAGACAATAGCACATCATGCGCGGCCGCATCTTTCCATATGCATGCTTCCATCACTCTCTTTTTTCCTTAGCTGCACCCTATCCTGATTTTCATGGAGGATTATGCGGTTATCCATGCCTAGACTTAATGCTATATCATCAGCATCCTTCCCTTCAGTAATATAGGTATTCTTTTTGAACATTTGAACACAGTAGATTTCCCCACGCAAATAATTTATTCGTATTGTTTATAATTTCTTTGATCAGCAGGATAGACCCAAAACGGCGTTGTGTATAAACCCTTTGTTTTAAATGGGTTTTTACACAGATTTAATGCTTTTTACACAGCAATTTTAAACTGATAATAGGGCAATGATTGGAGATATTACTAGGTTTGTGTTTGAACCGTCAAGAGAAGTATACTGCAGGAATCTCCCATTGTGTGAGTCCGCACGGCATCAGAGCAGTGAAGGTCACACGATAATTATTCAATAAGTTTAATGTGTATTCCCACAACGCCATTTTGCTTCTCCTCCTCCGAAGTGTAGTGTTCTCTCTGTAGGTTTATTTGATCCTCTATACTCAAAGTTTGATCGTGGCCAAATTTGGATTTGTCAAAATTGGAGAATAACTCATGAAATGACTTAAAAATCGAAAGGCCTACAACCCCTACCTTAATCTTTTCCTTCTTATCCGGCAGCTTGCTGAATAGTATGATATCACCGACCTTAACTCC
>JAJYUR010000024.1 GCA_021792395.1 Microcaldota archaeon | reverse complement strand
CTCAATCAAACCCCCGATGTAATAAATGGCAATACAGGATATCTTTACTCTGGAAGCAGTCAATGCACGGTAGCAGAAGTCGCAGATGGAACATGCGGCGTCGAATATGCGCAACCGTAAATCATTCTCTTGCGTTAGAAATGGTAGACCTTTAAATCTGCGATTCTTTTGAAATCATTATCAAAAGTGATTAGCAATTCATCATTTGCCTCGCAAATGCCTGCTATCAATATATCCAGTTCGTTTATCATTTTTCCGCTGCTTTTTAACGCCTTATATATATTTGCAGACTTCAGTGCTGCGGCGCTGCTTGTCTGGTATATGACAAACCTACTCATAATCTCTTCGGATACTTCCTTTTCACTTGTACCTATAAATTTAAGCATCTCATATTCGGTTATAAATGTTGTCGAGAGCTTTTCAGAGCGCGAATACTCATTTACAAGCGCTACTACTTTTCATTTCCTCTCAGATATTCTATGACCGTGCTTGTATCCAAAACTACCATTGCATTCCTATATTCTGCTTGTAACTTTTTTTCTTGAGATTGTTATTTTCCTTTCGATTATCTTTAGTTCTTTGCTTTTGTACTTAAGTGCGCCAGCAAATTCTTCTATGCCTTTGCCCTTTGAATCATTGTAAAGGTTTATTATAACGTCAGAGAAGGATGCATCTTTACCCTTGCGCTTTATGAGTATCTCGTATGCTTTTTTCGATACAGATATGAGTTTTGTCATATATTGATATAGTATATTTATACATATATAATATTTTATAATAATATGCAAAGGTGTGCTGCTGCTCTTGAACATTCCGCGCATCCTTTATGTTGTGCAGATACAAATGCTATCCGATTGACGAGAAGAGCGATGCTATCATTGCGCCTACGACAATGTATATGCCTATGCCCACAAGTATGAAAAGCGGGAGGTATTTTATGCCTTTCACTGGAGAACCGGATTGTATTGCAGCCATTATCAGCGATGCAAAGCCAGTTATTACGATTATTGCCAGTATGGAGAAGCTGTGGTATAAGCCCGGGCTTATCTTAGGTGGGCTTGGCTTCAGGAACGAGAGCCCAGTAGTGGGCAATCCTCCAGGGTTAGATGCAAGTATGCCCTTCCACACGGTATCAGTAATGCCGATCATCTGGCTGGTAAGCCCGTATAGCACAGGCGCAGCTATAAGCCCTGCAAAGGCTATGAATATGCTGTACATGAACAACTGCCCTGCTACTTCGGTCTGCATCATCTGCTGGCTTCTCAGGTCTTTTGATATCTGGTCCATAAGGTCTGCCATTGCGCCTCCGTATTTCTGCGCTTCAAGCATCATCCTTATCGCATGCTGTAGGCTTAAAGATTTGTATTTAGAACCTAATGAGGTCAGAGCATTCTCAAATGTCTCCCCCCCAAAAACCCTTCTGTTCATATCCTTTATGTCATCGCTAAAGAATGAAAATTCTGGCCTTGCTGCGAGCAGCATTGCCCTGTCAAGCGATATTCCGCTCCTCAGGTTAGCCGAAGCGATTTGGAAATAATCTGGCATAATTTTTTCCAGCTTCGTCTTCCTGCTGTCTATCTTGTAGTTTATTATTAGGTATATGGCTGCCACATACATGCTTGCAGCCGCGAATGCGAGCAGTGTTGAGAAAAGCAGGTTTATTTTGTCTAAGAATAGCACTGCTCCAGTAGCTATGAAGCTTATGAAGAAACCCAATATACCAAATCTGGCTACCTTGTTGACAGACATCTTGATGCCTGCAAGGTCGAGCAGCACGGATACTTGGCGCGCAATGCGCCTTGATATGAGCCTTTCATAGTTTATTGCCATTAGTATCACATACTGAATACAGGCCTAGAAGACCTTATCAACTGTAGGAATATTATCTGCAGGAACGCTATCCCGACCAATGTAGCATCCAATACGGTAGGGGTAACTGTAAAGAGCGAGATGAACGTTGTTAGTATCGTTACGACGGCTATACCCATGCTTGGCAGTATGACCCCAAATAGCATATAGAACATAGCAATGGCGTTAAGTCTCTGGCCATACCTTCTCAATTCTATGACTCTTTCTTGGGATAGCTGGTCTATTATGCTCTGCAGCGATGATACGACATCGGCGCCAGCCTTTATGCTTACAGATGCCTGTAGCATCACTCTCTTGAATGAATTGCTTTTTGACTCGTCTATAGTGATATCTATCGCTTCCGAGAGTGGCATGCCAAGCTGCACTTTTTGAACGATCTTCGAAAATTCTAAGCTGGCATCACCATAACCAGTGCTTATTGACACTATAGCATTGAATAAAGGCATGCCTGAACGAAGGGATATTATCATATCCCTGACTGCAAAAAGTATGTCGCGCTCGATATTCTTGGCGTTGCCCTTGCTTTTGTGCCTGGGAAAATTCAGGAACATATTGAAGAACATGAAGTACATGGCGAATCCGACAACAAAGCCGAGCATACCTGCAATTGGCAATGCTATGCCCGCGTGAACCATGAATGTACCTATGGCAATCGCTATTATCATTGCAAGCATGAGCGATGCCAATATCATCCTTTGTATGAAGGCATATACCGTACCTTTTATGCCCTGGTCGCGAAGGGCTTCTTCTAGGCCTTTGTGCTTCGCCGCCACACCAGCAAGATATATGTGCCATTTGCTCATGTTGCTTTTGTTAGCAGGATTTGGTGCAGCCTTCCCGAGCATGCCGGAATCCATTTCTATGGCTGCATTAACCTGAGAGGAAGTCTGTTGTTCATTGAACTGTGTGTTTGGGGCTGGGCTTTTAGGCTGGTCTCGTTTAGGCTTGCCGAATAGCGATCCTACGCCTTTCTTTGGTTTTGGCTGAAGCTCTATGCTCTGCCCACCTACATTAATTACCCTATTCTCTTTCTTCTTTCCAAACATCAGCTCGCACCACTAAGAATTGCAGTAGCTTCTTTCAGCCTCTGGTCCCGTATTTGCCAAAGCGACCTTTCCAGCTGGCTAAGCTCGATATGCCTCTTCTTCAAATCCTTATCTGCTTTTTCCACATACTGGCTTAACCCATAGACCTCCTGTATTACTATGTCTAAGTGCTCTTCGTCAAAGACGCTTTCCTTCAGCCCCTCTATGATGCGCTCCAGTTCGGATATCTGGTCAGACATTGAAATGCTTGGAAGCACCAGGTCCTTCATATTTATGCGCTTGACACTGGCTTTTATCATTTGTTTTGAAGGTATTTTTGCAGTCGCTTCTTTCATCTCCTGCACGGCTTCTATCTTGGTATTGGGTTGGACGAACTGCTGCTGCAATGGAACCTCACTTTGAGCAGAGGGTTGCCTAGTTTCTGGGATTATATTTGAATTCCCGACTTGGGATATGCCTGCAGTTATAAGATGTGAAGGCTGCACAGGGCCCTGCATCGCAGCTGGAGCCCTTGGTGCTTTCCTTCTTGATTCTATCGTATCTATCAATTCCATCAAATCTATATATGTCGATTTTGCTTTATTTGATGGGCCTTGATTAAATATATTTGATGCATTTATAGAATCTGAATCTTTTTTGGGCGATGACGCTTCTACATCCTTTATCAGGTTGACTAGATTACTGTACGAATCCCCAATATCTGCCATGCAAATACCCTAATGCCTCAAAATATGTCCCTTGAAAACTTTACATCTTCGTTTATTGCATCATTTACTGCTTTTTTATTCGTGTAATAATTGGCTACGACGAACCCTGCATCGTTTACATCGAATACTTCATTTTTTGCCATCCAGCGGAGTATGCTGGCTTTTTCTTGTATGTCCGCAGATATTGATTTTTCATTCAAGCCAGCATACAACTCCAATGTTTCTGTAAGCCTAGTCATCTCGCTTATTTGGGCGAATGTATCGTCATGCATGTTCCACCTATAAAGTACATTAGCATCGCCCGTTCTGAGTATCTCTCCGAACTCGAGAATCCTCCTTATGCCTCTGCTCCTATGTCTGAATGCAGTCACTATTGCACCAAGCGAATTTATGGATATCTTTGGCGTATTTATTGGAGGGTTAGTCATTCTTATTATGGTGTCCTGTACATTATCGGCATGCACAGTGCCGTATACAGCATGTCCGGTATGGATGGCTTCGAACATAGTCTCTGCATCCTGCGAGGTCCTTATCTCCCCAACGAGCATTATATCGGGCCTCTGCCTCAATGCATTTATCATGAGATTATATAGGGATACTGCGCCTTTCCCTTCAGGATTTGCTTCCCTGGATACCATAGGCACCCACTGAAGGAATTCTGGCAGTGTAAGCTCCCTTGTCTCTTCTACGCTTATGACTCTTCTTGTGCTCGGAAAGAATATGCTTGATGCATTAAGAAAGCTCGTCTTTCCGCTTGCAGTTCCCCCAGATATAAGAAGACTTATCTCGTTCTGTATGCATAACCATATCAATGATGCAACCTCAGGGCTTATTGTCCCGTTTTTTATCATTGCCGGCATAGTCCATGGGTTTTTTGCGAATTTCCTTATAGTTATCGTGTTTCCAGATTGGGATATGGGAAACAGTGTGGCATTTACCCTTGATCCGTCTACCAATTCTGCATCCATCAATGGGGTAAGGTTGTTTATTTCTCGGCCCACCCTTCTGCCTATCTGCTCCGCCTGATCGTATATGGCATCGTCGCTTGCAGGCTGTATGTTTGTCTTGCACCAGCCTATGACCTTATGGAATACCCATATCTTATCCTTTGCGCCGTTTATGGTTATTTCTTCAAGGTTATCGTCGGCCAGCGGCGCTTCCAGCTCCCCTAGGCCAAGCATCATGTTCAATATATAAGCATTTAGGACATCCTTTGTTTTTTGATCTGTATTTGGAAGATATTTGTCTATCAGTATGCCGCTCGCCTGCATATACTTGTTATTTAGTATTTTCACGTATTCTGAATCCTGTACATGCATAGGGTCAAACGGCACCATGGACATGAGCTCTCTCCTGAATGATAGAAGCAATAACCTGGTCGCAGATGTGACTCCAGAGAAGTTAATCTCGTATTTAGGGACAAATTCCTGTTTTGTAGAGTATATTGAAACGCTTACCTTCATCCCATTGGCATTCAGCTCATACTCTGCTATTATGCTGCGCTCGTCACTTTTTTCCGCCATTTGACCCCTCAGTAGAATTAAATTTCTTTTTTGCATTGTTTACCTTGCTCATAGTCTTGGAAACTCCGGATTCCAATTCGGATACTTTGGACATAATCGATCCAGACGATGGCGCAGCTGCGCCTTTTTTGGAGGTTTTGCCTGAGGCAAATGCTTTCATTGCCTTTAGTTGATCGTTCAGATTGTTTACCTGCTGCTTCATATTTTTTATATCTCTTGTTGCCTCTTCCATCTCGGCCTTTATGCCTGAAAGATTTGAGTATATCTGTGCACTGCTCCCGAATGCATTGCTAACAGAGCTTATCCTATCGGAAAGCTCCTTCGCTTTGTTCTGCAGCAGGGAATTCAGGTTTTTCATCTCCGAAGAGCTTTTGGCATACTGATCGTCTAACATCTTCTTATGGTCGTTCAATATTTTTGATGACCTTTCGTAATCAGATAGGATGCTTTTCGATTGCTTCGATGCATCTGCTATAGAATTATTCTCCTTCTTGATGTAGCCTATTTCTGCATCGACTTGCTCTTTTGCCTGCTTGAGCGCCTCGGAAAGTTCAGAGTTATATTTGTTTAACAGTTCGTGGAATGACTTTACCTGCTGATCAATCTCTCTGCTCAACTGCGATAGCATGGCGTCCTTATTCTTTCTCAGTGCATCCAAATCCGCAAGTTTTGCCTTTGCCAGATTGATAGCCTGTGCTGCGCTGGAATCGCTCGATTGAAACTTTGAATTTGCATTAGTCAACGACATTTTTTCGACCAACGCAGAAAGCTTGTCGTATTTGTCTTTTACCTCCATATAATTTTTTTCCGCATCCTTGATTATCGACTCCACCTGGCGTTTGTGTGCTTCAACTTTTTCATCTATATTGGTTATTTCAGCAAGACGCTTCTCTAAGTCTGGCCTATTCTTCGAAAATATCTGGATCGCCTGGTCTGCAGCCACATTGATATTTTTTATGTCGCCTTCCATCTTGTCCAGCTGTATTGATGCAGTATCAACCTTTTCTGAAAGCACATCCCTCTCTTCAGACAATTGGTTGGATATCTCATGCGCATTCTGCCCACTTATAGCTACGGGAGCCACGAACATTTTTCCCACTTCGTGCGTTATGACGACTATATTGCCTGCCTCAAGCACCTTTGCCCAATCTTCTATGACGCTCGAAGAGACCCCTAGCTCAGCAGCTATACTCGTTATATCTGACTTGCCCTTCTTTTTTAGAAGGTCTATCATGGCATCTATAGTGGTTCTGGCTTCTGGACCCATAGTACTTTTATCAACCATAATTATACCTTTAATCATTATGTGTAAATACTTATTATAAAGCTTGCTTATGCGGACATAAATTTAAAGTATGCCCCTGTAAAAAACAGAAAACAGCAGGGCAATCATAACCATTATGAAAAGGTATTCAAATGTCAGGGCAAGACCCACGGTTATCGCAAGGAGCACGAATATCACGCCTTCAGTGGCAATATATACCCGCTTGTCCCACATCAGCACCTTGCTCCCATCAAGCGGCATTATTGGAAGCATATTGAAGAATGCCAACAGTATGCTTATGAACATGCCATATTCTAGAAGTGTGCCTATATACGTGCCCATGCCGTTGCCTATAATGACCGAAAGTGTTAGGAACGCAGCAAAAACAACAAAATTTGTAAGCGGGCCTGCAAGCGACACCAACCCATTCTCTTTCTTAGTGAAGTTGTGCGCGAATATCACAGTCGCACCAGGTATCCCAAGCAAGAATCCGAAGAAACTTGATCCCAAGGTTATAATTAATCCATTCATAGAAGTCCTGAATCCTGCAATCGCCCCGTAATGCTGGGCTACGAACTTATGCATCATCTCGTGCAGCACAAAGCTCAAAGTCACGACTATTAACATTATGGGAAAAAAGTACGCAAACCTATACGGGAATTTGGAGTTGAAACCGAAAAATCCTCCCAAGATTGCAAGGGTAAATGCTATAGAGAGCACTATATCAGCGGTCAGTATGTCCTTTACCTCCCTTTTCAGAGTAGAATTCTCCCTTAACATGGTTAGGATTTATATAGCAAAATATAAAAATAGGTTATTCGAATATTACAGTATTAGCTCCATCGTCTAGTGGACATTGTAACTTTTATGCAACCATAAAAGGACGGCGGCCTCTGGAGCCGTAAACGCCAGTTCGAATCTGGCTGGAGCTAATCCAGGCGGGCTCGTTTTGTTATTGAACGATATGCGCGATGTTAGAAATGTGACCTCCTCCCCTACCTTCAGGTAGGGGCTTCCCCTGCATTTGCAGAGTATGTTCTCAGTTCCTCGATTTGACTTTTCGATGCCTGTTGCATCGCAGAGGTCATATCTCCCTGAGCGTGACTTCGGGCAAGTCCTGCCCTAGATTTGACAACGGAGTTGTCAAAATTTGAACTC